>CAZGLJ010000001.1:0-34773 GCA_964526025.1 uncultured Candidatus Saccharibacteria bacterium
ATTAAATCTTTATGCAAATTTTCAATGTATTCAATAAATTTTTTCTCAACTTCCTGCATCCCTTCTGGCTTGAATTTGGCAAAATAATCATTTAGGGCTGCGTACAAAACCAAAACCTGTTTTTCAAAACTCATTGGCGCCAAGTCAGACTGCTTTAAAATTTCTGTTACAATCCTCCCTTTATTTATTCTCTGTTTTGTAGTTTCGTCAACGTCCGATGCAAACTGAACGAATGTCTGCAATTCTCTAAATTGCGCTAATTCCAATCTTAATTTACCGGCAACCTTTTTCATTGCTTTCGTTTGCGCTGAAGAACCGACACGGGAAACCGATAAACCGACATTAACAGCCGGCCTCATCCCCCGGTAAAACAAATCTGACTCTAAATAAATCTGCCCGTCTGTAATTGAAATAACATTTGTTGGGATATATGCTGTGACATCGCCAAGCTGTGTTTCAATAATTGGCAGAGCAGTTAAACTGCCGCCTCCTTTTTCTTTTGAAAGTTTAGCTGCCCTTTCCAATAATCTTGAATGCAAATAAAATACGTCTCCAGGGTATGCTTCTCTTCCCGGCGGCCTGCGCAAAAGCAAAGAAATCTGCCTGTATGCCCAAGCGTGTTTTGACAAGTCGTCATAAACTACAACTGCATCTTTTCCTTTGTCGCGAAAATATTCCCCAATGGCAGCTCCCGCAAACGGGGCTAAATACCAAAATGCCGCAGGTGTTGAGGCAGAAGCCGAAACAACAATTGTGTAAGCAAAGGCATTGTTGTTTTTTAGTGTTTCAACAATTTTGGCAACTTTTGATTCTTTTTGGCCAACTGCAACATAAATGCAAATCGGCGGATTTTTTGGATTATCCTGAATTTGGTTTATTATCATATCCAATGCAACTGCTGTTTTTCCTGTCTGCCTGTCGCCAATAATCAATTCTCTCTGTCCCCTGCCAATTGGGATCATTGAATCAATTGCTTTAATTCCTGTGTGCAAAGGAGAATTTACAGATTCTCTGTCAATTACGTTTGGCGCATCGTTTTCTAATAAATTAAATTGCGGTTTTTCTTTTTCTGAAAACAGCGGCCCTTTGCCGTCAATTGGGTTTCCCAGCGGGTCTACCACCCTGCCAAGCAATTGTTCGCCAACTGGAATGCTCAAAAGTTGTTTTGTCCTTTTAACAGTGTCTCCCGATTTTATATCGGCGAAATCGCCTAAAACCAAAGCTCCCACAGAATCTTCTTCCAAGTTCAGCGCCACCGCCCTAATTTTGGCGGAAGACGGGCTTCCGCTGGTTTCGACTTCCAAAACTTCCTGCGCCTGCACATTTAGAAGCCCTGATATTTTTAATATTCCGTCTCCAACCTCCACAACCTTTCCAATTTCCTCCCATTCTGGATTATCTTTATAGCCTTCTATGGCCTGCTTAATTTTTTCTATAATTTCTTGTGACATTTTTGCTTATTTAAATATATTTTGTAATTTTTTTTGCATTGATAAATCCAATTGATCGTTGTTTATTATTATTTTTATTCCAGCTATCAAATCTTTATTGATTTTTTCGTCAACAATGTCGCCTTTTTGCATTATAGAGTCTAACAATTCTTTTTGTTTGGGTTTTATTCTTCTGGCAGTTTCAACAACAACTTTTCTTCTGCCTGTCTTTTTGATAAACAAAGCTTCGGCCAAAGCAATAATTTCTTTTGCTTTGCCAATATCCCTGTTTTTTTCCAAAAATTCCAAAAAACTATCAACAATCTTTTTGTCTTCAACTTTTTTTTCTAACATTAAATCCGACAGCGCTTCTGCATAATTTTTTGCCTTATATTTCATCTTGTTTTATATGAAAAATAGCTTTTTTAATCAACGCTTCGTCTATTTTATCCGGCTCTAATTCAATAGTTTTTACAATTGCCTTTTTTACCAAATCTGCTGCTTTATTTAAAACTGCCTTATTAGCTTCCTCCTGCGCTTTTGCGGCATTTTTCTTAATTTGCTCCATTAAATCTTTCTGATGCTCTTCTGCTTTTTTTGTTAAATCCTGCTCTAAGGTTTTGGCTTTTTGTTCTGTAGTTTTTATTATGTTAATTGATTCCTGTTCGGCTTCTTTTATTTTTTCTTTTCCAATAACATCAATTTCTTTTAATCTTACGTCTGCCTCCTCTGCCTTGTCTAAGCCCTCTTTTATCTTTGCATTCCTGTCTTTTATAACTTTTATTAGGGGCTTGTAAACAAAAAATGTCAGCACTGTCAAAAGTATGAAAAAATTAACTGCCTGGCTTAAAAACAGCCGCCAGTCTATTCCTAATTGTCCAAGTAATCCTGTTTCTTCCATTTTTGGTTTTTATGCGACGAATTTTACGATCAAAGCGATAACTAAAGCGTAAATAGCGATAGCTTCGGCAAAAGCAATGGCTAAAATTGCCATTGTCTGCACTTTTGAAGCGGCTTCAGGATTCCTGCCAATTGACTTTACGGCATTTGACCCTATCCAGCCGATTGAAATTGCCGGAAATATTGCCCCCAACGCAATGGTTCCTGCAACCGCCAATATACGAACTGATTCTGCATCCATGGTGAAATTTTTAATTTTTAATTTTTAATTTTTAAAGAATGGCGTAAAGGCCTGATTGTTTGAAAATTAAAAAATTAAAAAATTATTTATAAAATTAATAATTAAAAATTAGCGCTGGTGTTCTGCTGTATGCAATGATATTGAAACTAATGTAATCATTGCAAAAATAAATGCCTGTATCATTCCCACAAAAAGTTCCAGCATCAAAAACGGCAAGGGAATGACATAGGGCGCCAAAAAAGAAATAATCGTAAGCAACACTTCTCCGGCAAATACGTTTCCAAATAATCGAAAAGACAAAGAAACAATTTTGGCTATTTCAGAAATCAATTCCAATATTCCTATGAAAAAATCGAGCGGCCCTTTGAAATTTAAAAATTTTCCTATGTGCTTAAATGTTCCGACAGCAGCCATTCCAATAATATTTGTCACAATTACAGAAATTACAGCAAACGCCAGCGTAAAATTTAAATCAGCAGCCGGAGAACGAAAAAGCGGCACCTCTTGACCGCCATTTTTAAACATCAACGAACCCACACCAGGAAATATTCCTAAAAGATTTGAAGTTAATATAAAAATAAAAATCGTTGCAATTAATGGAAAATACTTTTCTGCTTTTCCCATAGACCCTAAAGTAGACTCCATCAAACCCAAAAGGCTCTCTGCCCCCATTTCGGCAGCTCCCTGTAATTTTCCTGGAACCATTTTAATCTTGCTTCGCAAAACAAAAGAAAAAGCTATTAAAACCAATGAAACAATCAAGGTCATTAACAACCCATTGGTTACGTTAAAATTTCCTATATTAAACAATTGTTGGGCTTTAAGCGAAATTTCTTCCATTTTTTAAAACTAAATAAAAAATAAATAAAAAATCAGGTTTTATTATACACCTATTTTATAAAAATCGCAATAGAAAAAATTTTAGACAAACAGGACAAAATTAAAAACTCGGGGGCGCTCCCCCGAGTTTTTAATTTTATGTTATTGTTTTTTTTCTTCCTCCTTCTTAGCTGAGTATATCCACCAAGTAACAAGAGCGGCCACAATCAAAGCTAAAATCAGCCAGCCTATCCAGTTAGAAAATAAAGCAGCAAGCCCAGTTTGGCCTACGGCCGCCGGCTGGTTGAGCGAAGTCGTTTCAACTTCCTCTATGCCTGTCTCTTCTGATGCAGGCTCTAATGGCTGCAACTCTGCTGTCTGCTCGGCATTCTGCACCGTACTTTGCGGACCTGAAGTTGATGAGGCAATTGCAGTTATGTTATATGTTCCGGCGCTAGCGTTAAAGGCTACAACTGAACCCGAGCTTAAAACGTTAACGTCGCTAAAAGACAAATTTGCCTGGCCCGCATTATTCCCCTTGACCGAAACTGTTAAAATATCCTGCAAAGATGTAGTGCATTTTGGAATACCTAAAATAAAATTGGGGCTGTTGCAGGTTGGAGCAGCCTGGACTAATATTCCCGATACAATAGTGATATTTTGACAGGTTAAATTATCAAAACTTAAAGTGCCCTTCACTACGCAAATTTCATTGCCTTGCGGGTCTGCCTGCACTAAAACATCAAATATTGTGCCAACATTTTTATTACCAGAAGCCGGCATCAACCACAACGTTCCATTTTCAGCAAAGGCAAATTGGCTAATGCCAATAACGCCGGCAATAATTAATAACGATAATATAATTATTTTTTTCATAAATTTTATATTTTTACTCGCCCCAGTGGAGCATTAAAATAGCTAGGTCATATTCGTCGACTTTTTGGTCGTTATTTAAGTCAGCGGACATGGAAGGCCCAGCTTGTCCCCATGCAGCTGACATTAAAGCAAGGTCTTGTTCGTCTACGTTGCCATCGCGATTGATATCACCAATTTTTGCCACTGAAAAGACAACTGAAATTGTATGATTGCTGCTCACATCTGTAAAATTATAAGACGCCACTGTTCCTACAGAAGAACCGTCAACAATCACATCAGCAATTTTATAAGCAATGTCAGGACTAATAGTAAATTCTTGATCGCTTAAATAAGCTACTAGTATAAGGCCAGAAGGACTTATAGAACCGCCTTCACTAACAGAAGCATCAATTGTATAGTAAGACGATATGCCTCCGCCTCCTCCGCCTGTTCCGCCGCCTCCGCCACCAACCGCTGAAAAACTAGCTGAAATTGTATGGTTAGCAGTAACATTGCTAAAAGTGTAAGATGCCACAGCTCCTACAGAAACGCCATCAACCAAAACATCTGCTATCTGATAGCCGGAGTTTGGAGTAATATCAAATGTTTGGCCGTTTCCCTTATCCACGGAAACATCGCCTGAGGGTGCAATAGAACCGTTTGAGCCGGCAGAAGCAGTAATTGTAAAAATCGCGGGATCGTCTCCGCCGCCTCCGCCACCAACCGCTGAAAAACTAGCTGAAATTGTATGGTTAGCAGTAACATTGCTAAAAGTGTAAGATGCCACAGCTCCTACAGAAACGCCATCAACCAAAACATCTGCTATCTGATAGCCGGAGTTTGGAGTAATATCAAATGTTTGGCTGCTGCCAGAAGTAACAGATACAACCCCGTCAGGGCTGATAGAGCCGTTTGCGCCAGCTGAAGCTGTAATTGTAAAAGCTACAGTACCCCCGCAGCTGTCATTTAAAGCGCCTGGGGTACCTAGGTCGCCTAAGCCGTAAGAAGTTGTTGATATGCACCAGTTAGAACCGACATTGTTGTCTAAAGAGGGGCTATTCAAAATCATTGAGGCTCCATCAGTTAAAGGAAAACTGCTATCATATTCAACTCTATCTATTCCAGTGCTATTGCACTCTAAAATAATTTCATCGTTCGTATTATTTAAAGAAAAACCTGAATAAACGTAATCCGGAGTTATTCCTCCGTTCGTGGCTAAATTCGCACTTCTAGCTAAAACAGAATAACCAAGTGCCGGTACGGGCGGCATAAGAGACGTAATTGTATGTGAATTGCTACCATCGTCTCTTATAACGCAACTTGCCAAATCAATGGAGTTATTTGTTGTATTATATATCTCAAACCATTCTCCGGTAGCATCAGATGCAGCTGCTTTTGGGTTTTCCATTATTTCATTAATAACAATGTCTCCGGGTTGAGGCTGAATTGGCTGGCCTGGTTCAGGCTCCCTATGGCAAGCTTGGTCATACCAGTAAAAACCTGCTTCTGCGCAGTCTTCTTCGTTGTCAAAATCTTCAGGCTGGGGTTCTTGGGTGGAAAAGTGATTTACGAAATTATAATCTATTAAATTTTCTCCTTGAGATAAAGCTATATTGTATGAACTGCTATCTGGAAAGGTTTGGACCCATCCATCTTGATTCGTTTCTGAAACAACATACTCGCCTGCCTGCAATCCAGCAAAAGTATAGCAACCATCCATAGTTAGCTGGCTTCGCGGACCATTTTGCCCGCCAGTTAAATTTATCTCCCAACCAGACAGCGTCTCTTCCTCATCCTCAATCTCTCCGTTATTATTTAAATCATTGTATTTGCATCCTGAAATAGATCCGTATTGGCACATTTCTTGGGAAATCTGATTATAAATGCCAGATAGTCCATCGCCGTTTGGCGCATGATGATAAGTAGCTCCCGTAATATTAGCTATATTCTGCAGCATTGTTTCGTTAATATCAGAATTTGTCCCTAATCCAATTGTAAATATTTTATATCCTAAATCAGCAGCTTCCCGGGCTTTTTGTTCAGCATATGCCACGTCTAATTGGTCTTCTCCGTCACCAGAGCCATTGGGCCTGTTTGCTTTGCCATCAGTTAAAAGAATAATAGTCTTAGTTGCTTGGGGATTTCCCCTTTCTGAACCGAGTTCTGCCACGGCTTCTGCGATTGCGTCTCCAATATTAGTGTATCCTCCTGTGATAACTGCATCAATAGCTGATTTTGTTGCCTCGTGGTCAGAAGAAAGCGGCTTTATTAACTGGGCTGTATCTGAAAAAACAACAAGCGCTGATTGGTCTTGCGATTCTAAATTATCCAAAAAAGATTTGCCAGCTGTTTTAGCTGATTCAATCTTAGAAGACACCCCTGGAGTATAGGTTGTGGGAAAAAACTGAAAATTGGGCACGGATTCATCAAAAGAGTCCCTTGTATCAGCGCACCATTCCTCAGAAATATTGTATTTTGTATTTAAAAACCAAGTGCTGCCGTCCTCGTATTCTTTAATTTCTGACCATTCGCATTTGCTAGGACTTCCACCCTGCTCCATACTGCCTGAAACATCAAGGACCATAGCTACGTCTGCGTCAACGGCGCAAAAGTTGCCATCTTCTGCAAAAACATTTGCAGGGAATAAAAAGCCGATTATTAACACTTGAATAATCAGCCACGCTCTTATCGCAGTATTAAAAAATACCTTCATAGTTGTTTTTGGGCCCGTTATCCCTCCCCTTAACGAACCTTAATTAATTTACCAAAATTAATGCCTTTTTTTCTTAAAATATCAAACAAAATCGCTATAGCTAATAATATTCCTGCTAGGACAGCCCATCCAAAAGCTAAATTTCCGCCTCCAAGAAAAGATACAGCAGAAATCCATGAACTGCCGCTAAAATATCCTATGGTAAAGCCAAAAGATTCTGATTGTATTTCCTTGCCGTTCAAAGAAACTTTAAGTTCTGCCCTATAGCTGCCGTTTTCCTGGCCTGTTGTTTGCCATTCTATTGGAGAGATTTCTTTAATAGCATAAGCCCTTGCCGCTTCCTCCCCCTCTGGATAAGGAAAAATTGCATTGTAAACAGTAGCTCCTAATTTGGTGATTTTTAGCTGTAAATCTGGTTTTACAGCAACATTGCCCTGGTTATCATATAAAACCCTTATTTTTAACGGCTTTCCTTTCTGCACATCATACGTTGCTGGTATAAAACTCGCTTTAAGCTGGACAGTTTCTTTATCTGTCACAGTTATTATCACATCAAGACCTATTTGCTGTGAAACACTGACTGACGATTCATCGCTCTTAATTTCTCCGCCTGGAGCCAGAAATACCAATATTTCCCCTGTATATTCGCCGTTAGGAGCGTCTTCAGGAATTTTAAATTTTACATTAACATTTACATATTTTTTAGCGGGCATCTTAATTTCTGTAATCGGATTTTCAAAATTTGTGTCATCTGCACTATAAAAAGCTGCCCAATCGGCAACTTGTCCTTCGGCTTTTAGGCCGTAAGTTACTTCTTTGTCTTGTGAATTAAGCAAACTAAGCGTAGCTGATGTTTCTTGGCCCCTTAAAATATCTTTAACGATAATAGGCTCGGTTATCATTCCAATAGCAAAAACTGGCTGCACTGAAATAAAACTAAATAATAAAACAATTATTGATAATAAAATTATTTTTTTCATGTTTTTATTTTTTATCTTTTATAGTACTTATTATCACAGCCAAAAATCCAAGTCAAGCCTATTTGCAAATTTTTTATATTTTCCCTGGACAAGTTTCAAGCAATTTCGCTTAAAACCTCTCCAAGGGGCCCAAAAGGGCCCCGAGACATTCAATCAATTAATCTGTGCAAGTTAAATGAGCAACCGAGCCAGCGGTCAAAGTCATTGTTCCTGTATACGATGCCCCTACATGTGTTGGCGGAAATTTGGAAATATCAATAGAGAAATCCATTTCATCTAATTCTGACAAATCCAATGGGTCATTTAGGGTTTTTGTTACTTCTGGAGAGTAATTCGCATACGAAGCAGCGCTTCCAACTCTGGCATCATATTTTACATTCCAGTTTCCGTCGGTTTTTCCCAAGCCCATGTCATCTTGCCAGACCCTCATTGCTAATCTTGTATTGCCAACGTTCCTCACAGAAGCAGGACCTTGATTCATAGGGCTCCATGTTTTATCACCGCTAATGATTTTATGAGTATTTAATCTAACATTGCCATAAACGACTTGGTTAAAGTCTGTTTCAAAAGCAGTCAAAGGAAGATAGGTAAAATGATTTCTCAATGTACCCTGCAAGCCATTATTGTCTTGCGCTACTGCCCAAACTTCATAGTCGCCAGACGGATCTTCGTAAGAAATATCTTTTTGTCCGCAATAAACAGCTGCTGTATCTTTTTGTAATTCGCCTGTTTCTCCGCAGATTTCATCGTAGTTGTAACCTGTGTTGAAAGTTGGCAAATTATGATTTTGATTTCTTACGCTATCGCAGAAAAGCGCTATGCCTTCTGCTTTGGTTAGCCTTCTCAAGCTGTCTTCTTGCATAAGTCCACCGCAGCCCTCTCCGCTTTGATCTGGCAATGCCACATGGCTAGCTCCTAAATCTACGTCCACCGGATAAAAAACGTCTGCATAAACAGCATTAATATCCGCTAATCCATCTGGATCAGTTACCACAGCGCACATAGCAATGGTTTTGTTCTGGTCTTTCACGCCTGACGGCCTAAATTGAGCGCCAGCAGAAGTGGAATCATCAGTGTATCTGTCAACGTTTGCCTCCCACTTAGCTTTTACAATTGGGTTAGCTCCTCCACTGGTGTCTTGTGTTAAGCCGGTATTTATGGTGTCAGCTACAGCTAAGTTTGGTCCAGCAACCAAAGCAATCAACGCTAATATCGCAATTATTTTTTTCATATTGTTTTAATCTTTAATTTTAATTTTGTCCTATTTAATGTCCTTGGGTCGACCTATTAAACACTTTATTTCTGGGCGCTTAAGCGTTTAATTGTTCTGCCCCTGCAGAACCCAATCTCGTATTTAATTAAATAATAAAAAAAGAGCAGGACTGCTCTTTTGTTTCTTTGTTTCTAAAATATAAAAACCATCGTTTAGGCGCACAACATCTTCCAACCAAGGAAATTTTACATAAATTTCTCTGGATTTGCTATTATACAAAGTATAGACTGACAAAAAATTAACCTAGTTCCTCCTCTAGAAAATTATTGCGATATTAATAATATATTCATTATAAGGATGGCAAAGACTATGTCAATATCTATAATTGTCCACAGGTGTGGATAAGTCGTTCAAGTTAGGACAAAGGACAAAAAAATAAGGGCTCTAGCTGGGCACAAATTAGGGAGGAAAAACCAAACTAATAAGCGCCCAGCTGCAACCCTTATTTCCTATCGATAAAATATGTTTAGCAAGTATAGAAAAGATTGTCAAGGGTTTTTAGGCGCTAAAAATAGCTGTTTCCAAAAATAAAATTTTATGATACAATATATTATGAAAAGAAAAGTAAAAATTTTAAAAATTGATGAAGCAACACACGACGTAAAAAGGTTTGTTGTAGAAAAACCGGAAAATTATAAATTTACCCCTGGGCAGGCAACCCATATTTCAATTGACAAGCCTGGCTGGAAATATGAAGAAAGGTCTTTTACTTTTACCTGTTTAAATAGCGAACCATATCTTGAATTTATTATTAAAAAATATCCGCAGCACCGCGGAGTTACCGAAAAGCTTCACGCCTTATCAATTGGAGATGAATTGATTATAAGGAATGTTTTTGGCGCGATAAAATATAAAGGTAAAGGAGTTTTTATAGCAGGAGGGGCGGGCATTACGCCCTTTATCGCGATTTTACGCCAGCTAAAAAAAGACGGCGAGCTTTCAGGAAACCGCCTTATTTTCTCCAATAAAACCGAAAGGGATATAATCCTAAAAGAAGAACTCAAAGAAATGTTTAAAGAAACTCCGGATGATTTGATTCTTATTGTTACGGAAGAGAATAGCGCAAAGTATTATAATGGCATTGTAGATGAGAATTTTTTAAAAAATCATATAAACGATTTCCATCAAAAATTTTATCTTTGCGGACCGCCAAAAATGACAAAACAATTAACAGAAACTTTAAAAAAACTCGGGGCTGATTTAAGCTCTGTTGTTTTTGAAATTTAATAATTAAATTATGATATTAATTTTTGGATTAAGGGATACAATTTTTTTTGGAATATTAACCATAATTTTGTTGTTTATAACGGCTGGAACTGGCATAATATTCCATTATTTTCACAAACCAGTTTTCAGGTTTCACAGATTCTTTGCGTATTTAACCTTGGCTGTTGCTTTAATACATGCGCTTTTGGTATTTCTTGCTTATTTTTGAACAAGCAAAAAATTGAAACATTGAATCAATAAAAAACCCGCAGAAGCGGGTTTTTACAAAAATCAGGACTTACTTTGGCAGAAAAAATTAGAATTTAAAATTTTCCGCGAAAGATCCCACTAAAGGAAGTGGCTTTTCAGCTCCATTAACAGCATTTATAATTCCTATAACAAGCAGTACTATCAGAGCAATATCTAAAATTGGGGCAATAAGAAGTCCGATAATAGGAATAACATTTATAACAAGCCATACAGCGACAGCGCAAATGAAAAGAATTAGCCCCTGCTTGACATGATATTTTACAAAGGGGTCGTTTTTAGCGTCTGTCAGCAATGGTATAAAAAAAATAATATAAGCTACCACAGCCATGCCCGTGTTCTTCCCCTTATTTTGTTGAGGTCCGGCCTGCTGTGGATTTTGTGTTGTTTGCTCCATAATAATTAGTTTAATAATAATTATTTTATTATACTGTAAAAAAAGATAAAAAGCTATTTTACAACAGATGCCGTTATAATAAAAAGTCCTGCGTTAAACTATATTTATCGGCATATTTTTTAATTCCCTGTTTATTTTTTTATAATCGGGAATTGTTTTTTTAACTAAATCCCAAAATTTTCTTGAATGGTTAAACTGGCCTAAGTGGCAAAGCTCGTGCGCAATTAAATAATCTGCCAGAGCGGGCTTTAAATAAATAATTTTATAATTAAAATTTAAGTTTTTCCTTTTAGAACAGCTGCCCCATCTTGATTTTTGATTTTTTATTGCAATCCGATTAATTTCAAAATTATAAAACTTATTGAAATAGCTAATCCTGTTTTCAACAAAATTTTTTACATATTCTCTTTTATTTTTTGAGAATCTCCGGCGTTTTTTCATAATAAACATATTTTATCATAAAAACTAGAAACCTCTAAGCGCTTGAAAATGTTTTTTTTATTTAGTAATATGAAAGCAACATTCCGGTGTAGCTCAGCGGTAGAGCGACTCCCTGTTAAGGAGTGGGTCGTAGGTTCGAATCCTACCACCGGAGCAAAATTTTCCTTTCGTAATTATATATTAGTAGGACGACGTGGTATTTGCCTTTGTTTAAATTTGCGCTGTCCAGGTTCAGATAGATATTCCCCACCTATGCCTGTAAGATTATTGCTTCTTTTGCTGTTAAATTTACGCATAATATTTTGTGTAAATATTCATCTGGCGTGAGATAATTTAGCGCCTCGTGAGGTCGGATGTAGTTCCAGGTGCGTTCCCACTCTTCCAAGGATTTATTCATCGCTTCGATGTCTTTGTCGGTGTTTCCTTGCTGGTAAAACTCGCGTTCGTCTGATCCGTGTGAATTTTCAACGTAGGTATTCTGTTTAGGATGTCTTGCCTATTCCCCGTGATGGCGCTGAAATAATTGGCAAAAAAGTTAAAACAGCAAAAGGCAAAGATGTGACAAAACAATTTTTAAAAGGAGCGGAAATGGTTTTGAAAATTGCTAAAGAAAATAATGTTAAGTTTGCTATCCTCAAAGCCAAAAGTCCGTCCTGTGGTGCTGGTTGGATTTACGACGGAACATTTTCAAGAAATCTTATTAAGGGTGATGGCGTTACAGCTACCTTATTGAAGAAAAACGGAATTAAGGTTTTTACAGAAAAAGATTTGATAGCTAGAAACGCCGAAATAAAGCACAAAAAACCAGCAATATAACTGGCTTTTTTATTTACAAATTATGTTCGTTAAAAATTGACTTTTTATATTAAATATTGTAATATGCAGACAGCTCGCCAAGAGCGTTCTTGGCTTTGAAAACTTAACATCTCTTAGGAAGGGATCAGCAATGTCTATTCGAATTGTGGCTGTGGCTGCTCCTGAGCTATCAGAGAGCAATATAGGCACACGAGTGCTTTCTAGCGAGGATCCGGCAAGTCTTTTTAATGCATGTAGATATGCAGCATTTCTAGCTGAAAATGACATGGGAGCATGGGGGGATTCTAACTGGGCGACTTCACGTAAGTTGCGGAGGGAGACATTCCTGTTGATGCATTCTTTGAAGGAAAACTTGCAAGCTTTTGAAAAACTTTTGGTGGAAATCAAGCCGAACATTTTGCTCATTGGAGCAATGTCGATTTGTTTGCCAGGAGCTGTGGCTTGCGCAAAGAGAGCCAAAGAATTGCTTGGTGATGATGTCTGTATTATTCTTGGTGGAAGACACGCAAGTGAAACCATCTATCAAGGACAAGACGGCCGTGTTATGAATCATCCAGGTTCTCCGCTCAGATTAATGGCGGAGGGAAGAATTCCGCAGGTATTTGACTTGGTTATTTCTGGCGAGGGGGAACATATTATTGCCTGGATTGGAGAAAAGATTAGCGACTTGGAGTCGCAAAAAATCCAACCGACAATGATCAGTTCTTATCTTCAGGGATCATTTCAAGTTCCCGGTAAATGGATAATGGGTTGGGTAAATGAAGGAGAAGTCCATGTCATAAAAGGCAAGAGCGGAAACTTCGACAGAAACCTGTTAGCCTCCCCAGTAGAAATGTTTGGAGTAAGCTCAGCTTTTAACGTTTTCCCAGGCAGATTAACCGCTCATATTTTCAGTGACACTGGAAGTGGTTGCGTTTACGATTGTGAATTTTGTAGCGAGAGAAGGAGTGCAACCGGACCATTAGCTCAAATAGAAACAAGCGGAAATCGTTTGTTCAAGCAAATGAAAGACACTGTTTCTGTAATACGGACGGACATTCCGTCGTTCGGAGCAGGTGCCTTCATCGAGGACTCCACTATTCTGGGAGGTTCGAATATCGCTTTAAACAGCTTAATCGAACTTCTATCTCAAGAAAAATTGGATATAAGGTTCGGAGGGCAATTCACCATTGATCAACTGTCTTCGAGAGTAGAAATACTTAAGAAATTGAAAGGTGTTGGATTGGATTACCTCTTCATTGGCGTAGAAACCTTAGATCCTCAATCGGTAGGTGGAATAAGTAAAGATGTAAAGCACGGAAGTGAAACCTGGCTGAAAAGGACGGAAAATATCATCGAGCTGTTGCTTTCTTTGGAAATCCAATGTGGCATTTCGTTGCTCTTTGGACTGGGGGAAAGCCATGACTCGAGGATAAGATTGCTTAACCAAGTTCGGCATTGGCGTAAGGTCTACAAAAGCCCTTATCCGATTGCCTTTAACTGGGCCGTTCAACACCCTTTACGGGGAAATGATGGAAAAACTGGTTATCGGTATACCGAATGGGGACTACCTTCCAGCTCGTGGATAGAGGCATTCCGAGATTTCGGAGAAGCTTCTGTTTTATATCCGATAGCTGGTCAAAAACCGCCCGTTCTTGAAGAAGTTCAGGAAATAGCGGACTTTTGCAGCGAGTTGCTAGAGAACGACAAAGATGCTACAATCAACCAAAAGAAAGGAAACAGTGCATCATGATTACAATTTCTATCGACCAACAACTTAAGAAGGCTGCCCCGAATTTGGTTTTGGGGGTTGTTTCTGCTCCGGTGGAGGTGACGAAAAATTCACCGCCCCTTTGGGTGGAAATCAACAAGCGTATCAAAGAGATTGAATCGGAAATCACGATGGCGTCTCTTTATAATGTTCCGCAAATCAAGGCTCTGAGGGATGCCTACAAGGCTCTCGGAAAGGATCCGGGTCGCTATCGAGGATCTCAGGAAGCTCTCGTGCGAAGGATCTTGCAAGGGAAAGGATTGTATAAAATCAACCAGATTGTTGATATCAACAATCTGGTTTCCCTCGAGACGCTTCATTCGGTCGGCGCCTATAATGTCGACAATATCAAGTCTCCAATGGTTTTTCGGGTTGGAAAACCGGGAGAATCCTACAAAGGAATTGGCAAAGAAGTGATTAATATCGCTGAATTACCACTCTTTGCGGACGATGCTGGGCCATTTGGAAGTCCGACAAGCGACTCTGAAAGAGCGATGATTACCATGGATGCTAAAAACATCATGATTGTCATCATCTCCTTCACTGGTCAAGATCATTTGAGGGGCCAGCTTCAACGCACTGCAAATCTTTTATGCGATTACGCAGGAGCTCCAAGAGACAAAATCGAAACCGCGATTGTCGAATAGGAGGTCACCGTGACTAAGAAAAAAGATTTTTACGGAAACGGACAGGGGGATCGTTTGATCGACCCCCTTTTTTATCCCAAGGGCATTAAGCTTTTTTTGGAGGACGAGGAAAAACTTCTGAAATTGCTTGTGCCGTTCTTCGATTTATTGATTGAGGTTGGGTGTATGCATGGTCGATATCTTTGTTGGGCCATAAGGAGAAAAAAGTCTTACATTGGCATCGACGTCGTTGAACGGTACATCTTTGCGGGAAAGCAGAGGCTTGGTGAATTAAAAACGTTGAGCGACCAATGCAGTTTCATTTTAGGGAGTGCAGAAGATATTGCCGATACAATACATCCGAATGATTTGGGTGTGGATGTTGGCCGATGTTTGGCCTTCTTTCCGTTCAATAGCTTCGGCAATATGCCAAATCCAAAGTCAGTCGTGAAAAGCTTAGCACAGAGTGGATTGCCATTTTGCGTGAGCTCCTATAGGATCGTACAAAAGGCAACGGAATGCCGGATGAGATATTATAGGAATTGCGGCTATGGAAGGATAAAAACTTCACGGGGTCGAAACGGCGTTCGATTTTCGTCACCAGACGGATTGAACACAATCGCATACGATCCCACTTTTCTAAGAGGAATGTTCGCTTCAAACAATGTTGATGCGAGATCAATGCCATTCTCCCAAATCGGGATGGCATATCTTTCATCGGGATTGTTCTTGGCGATTAAGAAATAAACAAACAAGTGCGGGAGACATACTAAAAATGTGTCTCCCTTTTTTATTCTAAAAAAATGGTATATATTTAGAATATGAATATCGAAATAGAAATAAAAATTGAGATAAATAATTTCGAAGAGGTTAAAGAAAAAGTGGCAACTATCGGAAAAATGGTGAAATCAATAAGACAAATTGATGATTATTTTATCCCCAGCCACAGGGATTTTTTTGCTCAAAAACCATGTCCAATAGAATGGCTACGCATAAGAACCAATCCTGATAAAGTAATTTTTGAATATGATAAGGCTGTAAATATGACAGCGAATGGTGATTACGACTATGCGGAGGAATATGAAACAGTAATTTCTGACGCAGATGAACTCAGAAAAATATTGAACTTTTTGGATTTTAAAAAAGTGGTGACAATTGATAAACAAAGGGAATATTGGGATTGCGGAGATATAGAGGTTGCACTAGATAAAATTGAAGGATTAGGTACTTTTATTGAGGCAGAAGCAAAAGGAGACTTTAAGGATGCCACACAAGCTAAACAGACCTGCCTTAATTTTTTGAAAGAATTAGGAATCGAAAACGCCGAAAACAGAGAAATTAAAAAAGGTTATCCCGTTTTGTTTTTAGAAAAAAATAATTAAACCGATATGTTTATGGCAACAATAAAGAAAAAAATCTGGCCAGAGTATTTTGAACTTGTGTCTTCGGGCAAAAAGAAGTTCGAATTACGCTTGGCAGATTTTGATGTTAATGAAGGCGACTTCCTAATTTTGGAGGAGTGGGATCCTAAGTCCAAAGAATACACCGGCAGGACAATTGAGAAAAAGGTAAGTTTCCTGCTAAAATTTAAGCTCGATGACTTCGGCCAAGAGCAAGAAATTAAAGAAAAGGGTTTATTTGTAATTCAACTGGATTAGATCTGAATTTAAGATTAAACATCGTTTTTAATAATTTACCGGGAACTTTCCTTCCAGCATATCCACGGCTGCGTCCAGCTCGTAGGATTTCCAGCCAATTGCTAAAACTTAAAAATCTGTTAGTATGCAGATACATGTTTTAGTGTACATTAACAAGGAGAACCACAATGCCACACAAGACAGAAAAGCGAAACAAGAAGGTAAGAACCCTCGTCCAGCTTTATCTTGACGGCGTTGGAGAAACGCCGTTATTGAGTTTTGACGAGGAAGTGGAACTTGCAAAAAGAATTGAGGATGGCGATAGCGAAGCGCGACAATACCTCATCAAAGCAAATCTTCGCCTGGTAGTCTCAATCGCAAAAAGGTATGTCGGCAAGTCATTGAACCTCACGCTGTTAGGCTTAATTCAAGAAGGAAATCTGGGGCTTATCCGTGCAGTTGAAAGGTTTGATTGGCGGATGGGCAACCGATTTGCTACATACGCAACCTCTTGTATCGAAGGCACAATTAAGCGGGCTTTATTCTGCGACAGGCGTGGTGCAATCGCTGATTTTTCTCTGGACGACCAAATCGGCGACGAAGATAGCGATAATATGCATGGATTCATCGGAGACGAGAAGGCCACTTGTCCCAGCGCTCAGGCAAATAAGACTTCGTTGCAAGTAATTTTTGACGAAGTCCTCTCTGAACTGGAAAAGAAAGAGCAACAAATAATAAGACTGGCCTTTGGGTTGTCGGACGGAGTTGCTCACAGTGACAAAGAGATTGCCGAGAAACTCGAAACTAAAAAGGAAAGAGTCCGCCAAATCAGAGAGAAAGCATTGAGGCGACTCAAAAATCATCAACGGCTAATAAAGCTGAAATAACTTCGGCTAACCTACACAATTTGTGTGGGTTTTTATTTGCAGTCAACGGGAAACTTTCCTTCCAGCATATCCACGGCGGCGTCCAATTCGTAGGATTTCCAGCCGCTCAAGATTACGGTTCGAAGTTCACGCGCCGCTCGGAGCCATTAAAAACCGCCTAAAAGGCGATTTTTTGGTATAATAAAAGAGTAATTATTTATCCCAATAAATTTATGAACAAAATAATTTTAATCGTCGTTATTATCCCGATTGTCTTAGCCGCTATATTTATGTGGCAGAATGAAGATATTTTAAAATTGGCAAACAGCTACTTAAATAATAACAACACAGATAACAACACAACAATATCAAAAAACAAAATTTTAAATTTAAGCAATCAAGGGCTAAAAAGTATTCCTTCTTATGTTTTTAATCAAACAAGCTTAGAAGAACTTAACGTTTCTAATAATTATCTGACTGGAGCTATTCAGGCGGAAATAAGACATTTAAGTAATTTAAAAATCCTAAATGCTAGTAATAATTTAATGACTGGGGTGCCAGCCGAGATTGGCCAGCTGCAAAATTTAGAAATTCTTGACTTATCAAATAATCAACTTACTGGTCTGCCCAATGAATTAGGGAATCTTAAAAAATTAAAGATTTTTAATTTATCTGGCAATCAATATTCCCAGCAAGACCTTGATTATATCAGGAATAAACTTCCTTCAACCGTAAATATAATTATAAATTAGAATATCTTTTTTTTGCTTGACACGGGTCAGATTAAATGTTATCATTATAATACTTGTAAGAGACGGGGTCGGGTTTCTATTAAAAATTAAAGACAAGGTAAAAATAATCAAAAAAATGACAGGAACTATCAAGACGCTTATGGAAAAAGGATTTGGGTTTATTGCTCGCGAGGGCGAAACAAAGGATCTTTTTTTCCATTCCAACGATTTGAATGGCGTATCATTCACTGACCTTAAAGTTGGTGATAATGTTACTTTTGATGTAGTCGAGGGCGAGAAAGGCCCGAGCGCAAAAAACGTAACACGCGCAGAATAATCGAAAAATCAAAAAACCATCCCGCTAAGCGGGATGGTTTTTTTTTGCGCTTGATTTTTTATGGTAATTGTTGTATCATAAATTATGGCCATGATTAACAAAGAACAATTTTTATTAGAGCATAACAAACTTTCTCCGCCAAACCTGCAAGCCACTTTAAGTTTGCTTACGCGATTCAAAGAAGAAAAAAGGCCTCTTTTAAAAGATGACGGCTGGTCTGTAGACAAACTTAGAATCCCGCTTATCTCGTGGCTTATTGCCTTGCCATTAGTAGGAAAAAGGAAAGGCAAAAAAACAGGAGGAAAACAAACATTTAAAAATTATCCCGAAACAAAATCTTAATCCCTTAATCTTAAAATTAAAAAAGTCCCGCTTAGCGGGACTTTTTTAATTTTAAGATTTCATTTTTATCTCAAACTATAAAGCGCTTTGGCTATTACATAAAGCACTGAACCTAAAAATGATTCTGGGTTTAAAAATGAACTTGGCGGAGGCGGCGGAGGAGGATTTTCGCTTGGAGCCGGTTCTTGAGTCGGCTGCTCTTGTGGCAACTGTTGCGGTTGAAGCTGGAATTGCTCTTGAAACTGCTGGGATTGTTCTTGGAGCTGGCGCTGATACTCTTGCTCATATTGTTGCTGGAACTGTTCTTGAAATTGTTGGTTTTCAGGCGGAGGAGGAGCAGATTGGCAGTTTTCACCTTCGCATGGCTGGCTTTGAGAAGGGCTTTGCTGTAAATTCTGGCAATCTTGAGGATTGGATTCGCAATATGCTCTACACTCATCGGGCCCCTTGCAGCCTCCTGGACCGGATTGTTCAGGCATCATTTGGTCACCTGGGTTTATAGCTCCAGGTCCTGGCTGGAAATTTTGATTCTCTTGGCCAGGCGGAGGACCCATTTTTTGAAAACATTCCTGCATTTTATCGCCAATATCTCTTGGGGGCATAACGCCGCTCTTCATTTTTTCAACCATATCTGCTCCCACTTTTTCTTGAAGGCAATCTATTACTTCTTGGGGCGCTTGCTGCAACGATTGCTGTAATTGCTGCTTGCCCTGTTCCATTCTTTGCAAATCTTCTTCTGGTATCAACCCATGTTCTTTGGCAAAATTAAAACAGGTTTCCTGATTGTCTGGATTGTTGCAAAATGCTTCGCATTCTTCTTTGCCCTTGCAATCGCCGGGGCCCTTGCCGCCTGTTTTACGAACCATTAACGCATCTTCTTCTGACATAAAGCCGGCGGCTACGGCAAAATTCATGCATTCTGCAAGGTGTTCTTCCTGTCCGCAATAAACATCGCAATCTTCTCTTCCTTTGCAAGGAGGCGGTTTTATTCCTTTTCTCAGCGCTTCTAACATTTTTTGAGAATCAGCCTTTTCCTCCTCTGACATAAACCCGGCTTCCATAGCAAAATTCATACAAACTTCCATATTGTCAGGACTTGAGCAGTATTCATCGCAAGCTTCTCTGCCTCGGCACGGAGGCGGTTTTACGCCTCTTTTAACAGCTTCCAGCATTTTTTGGGCATCTTCTGCCTCTTTGCCCTGAATAAAACCAGCTTCAATGCCAAAGGCAATGCATTCTTCCATGTGCTCAGGGGTTTCGCAATAAACATCGCAGGCCCTTTTGTTGCCGCAGGCAGGCGGATTGACGCCCCTTCTAATAGCTGACTGAACTTTTTTAGCTTCTTGGAGCTCTTCTGGCGGTATTAAATCATTCTTTTCAGCAAAAGAAATACACTCATCAATATTGCCCATATCGTTGCAGTATGTTTCGCAAGCATCTTTACCCTCGCAATTACCAGGTCCCTTGCCGCCTGCAGACAAAAATTTTCTCGCCATATCTATCTCCTCATCAGACATAAGATTATTTTCCTGGGCAAAATCCAAACAGGCGCTTAGGTTATCTGGCTTGTCGCAATAAGACCTGCAGTCTGCTTCATCTTTGCAATTGCCCAATTCTGCAACAGGGTATTGAATATCGTCAGCTCCTATAGCAGCTGAACCAATTATTAAAAAGCCTAAAAGAATACAAATAACAAAATATTTTGTTTTCATAGTTTTAAAATGGGTTAGTTTTAATGTCTTTAAAAGGATTGGCTTTGTCAGCTGGGTTGATATCCGGCTTATCCTCTAATGGGTTTGTTTGCAAAGACGGCAGAACGCCCCTTGTTGCGCTGTTAGTTATATCTTCGGCTGTATTTTCTAAAGCGTTCCATGATTTAGATTTTTTAAAATATAAATATCCTCCTATAACTAAAATAATCAATAGGACAGCCGCAAGCGACGATATTATTATAATTGTTTTTTTATCCATAGCTTATTCTTTTTTAATATTTTTGCGATTATTATATATTAACAAATATCGGACAAGGTTTCGTATAGCGCGCAGTGGATAACTTAAAAAAAACAATGGGCTATTTCAGCCCCATTTTTTCTTTTACTCTGGCAACAATATCGTCAATATGCAGTTCGGATTTTATAAGATAGTCAAACTCTTTATTGTTTTTATCTCCGTTTTCAACGTTAGTCAAAAACATAATGGGAGCTTGTATTTTCAATTCCCTTATTTTTTTTGCCACTGCCTGGCCATCTAATCTCGGCAACAAGATATCTGAAATAATTAAATCCGGCTTTTCCTTCTCGGCTGCAGAAACGCCGCTTTCTCCGTCCTCGGCTATTATAACAGAAAATCCTTCAGAGCTAAAAACTTTTTCTAAAATTGAAAGGAAATTTTTATCGTCCTCTATTATTAATATTTTTTTGTTAGTCTTTTGCATAAAATAATCCTACTACTTTCTTTCTAAAAAATCAACGAAGCTCAATCAATTGACTAAAACGGGCTTTGATATTCTTTTTCTAGAGATTCTTGAAGCTTCCTCTCTCTTTGCTCCCACTGCTCCAAAACTTCTTGATAGACATCTTCTTTAAATTGAAAAGAATGGTTAACGATTTCAGGCTCTTTTCTTTCGGCTAAAAATACATATCTATAGAACAAAAATCCGCCGAAAAATAATTCTAATAAAACAATAATTAAAATCGCTAAAAAGGCATGCGCGCCTAAAACCCAAAATATTTTTTTTGTTTTATCAACCTTTAAAACTATATATGTTAATAGTTTATGAAAATCTAATCTCATAATGGTTTAGCCAAAATTTTTATTAAAAAGGCAGCTGCCACCTTTCCGGTTTGTTTTTTAGAAGCTTTCTCGTCTTTATAATTTTCGATATTCAAATTCTGTATTTCAACTAGATAAGGGCCCGCTTCCAATTCTCTTGCAAATAATAATATTTTCGAAAAATCTCCAGAAGAAAATAGCTGGAGCACAACAAAAGAAAAAGGCTCTTCTTTCAAAAACGACGGGGTTGAGATTTCTAAGCTAATTCCAAGTTCAGAGGCTGATTTTTCTAAATATTCAATAAATTTAACTGGATTTTGCGGATCAATAAATAAATTATCTATTTTTTCTAAATCGAACTGATGGCTTTCATACCTTTTTTTAAAATTCTCTACTTTATTAAATTCTTTTTCTAAAAGAAAGGCGCTATTTTTTTGAGAAATTAACTCTTGGGATTTTTGTTGAATTTCTTTGAATGGAGAGTAAACAAAAATCAAAAACAAAAACAGAGCTATTAAAGAGCCGCCTAAGATGATTATATAAATTTCTTTCTTAGTTTCCATTTTTAGGAAATTCTAAATTAAGACTAAAATTAGTATTTGCAGGGCTTATCCAGCTGTTGGGAGAAAAAGAAATATTTTTAAATCCCGGCTCTTGCTGCAAGTTTTTTTGGAATAAAAGAAGATTCTCCCTTGTGTCGCTGATGCCAGAAATAACGACCTTAATATTATCTTCAAGCGTTTTTCCGTCCAGGGAAATCTTAGTAAAATACAATCCTTCAGGCCTTCCTACTGCAGAAATAATGCCTAAAATATCGCTAAAATATAAGTCTTTTTTATAAAAAGACAATATGTGGGGCAATATCACATTATATTTTTGGATGGCATCTTTAAAGCCGGCGAGGCCAGGAGATTGATATTTCTTTTCAGCTTCTTGAAAAAGAAATTTTTGGTAACTGAAATCCGACAGAATATAAAATTTTATTGATAACAAAATAAGAGACAGACATACCAAAGAAATTATAACTATGCATCCTAATACTGCAACCAGATTTTTAACCTGTTCTGAATATAAGACCTCTTTTTCTTTTGGCGGTAAAAGATTAATCATTAATTACATATTTTCTTTTTTATTATCAGTGCCTCTGGCAGCTAAGCCCAGAGCTGCAGTAAAAGGCAAAAAATCAATAGAGCCGGCTTTATCTTTTTTTGCTCTTGGCAAATTTATAAATGGGTCGCCAATTTCTACTTGGAGAGCTAATCTTTTTGCTAAAAATTCTGGCAATCCATTTAAATTAGCGCCGCCGCCGCAAAGAAGAATTTTCTTTATTCCAGTAGAGCATAAAAGATGCTCATGGGAAGCGTGCTCTTCATAAAAATTTATGTACTTTTTAATTTGTGATGCCATTTCTTCTAAAACCGGGGCTGCAGCCTGTGAAACTTTTTTTGAACCGGCGCCTATTTTTCCCCTTTCACCTGCAATCC
Source organism: uncultured Candidatus Saccharibacteria bacterium (assembly GCA_964526025.1). Classification (GTDB taxonomy): domain Bacteria; phylum Patescibacteriota; class Minisyncoccia; order Minisyncoccales; family Staskawiczbacteraceae; genus UBA11703. Next base: position 22,884 of record CAZGLJ010000001.1, read on the forward strand.
CGTATCGTATTTTCATTTTTTTAGCTTTATCGAGATCAACCTTCAGCAATTGGGAAATGGATGAATCTAATTGCCTTTGAGAAATTGGAATTGAATGAGTGAAACGTATTGAGCGGCCTGCAAAAACTATAAAATCAGTCTTATTCTCACCTAAGTCAAGCGCAACCAAGGGGCACTCGCTTGTTTCATCCTTCACTAAAGCTCTTATGGTGGACTGCGATTCTGACTCAAGAATTAAAGGAATAAGCCCGGCTGACTTCAAACAAGAAACATACGAGTTAACCACGTGTTTGGGCGTTGCGACAACCAATACATCTATGTGGTCTAAGCCATCTTTAATAGGCGCTATAGCCTGAAAATCCAAATAAACTTGGTCTATCGGCAGAGGGATATAATTTTCTACTTCAAAAATGACTGCTGATTTTAACTCTTCTGGGCTCATTCTGGGCATTTGAATAACCTGTAAAAAAGATTCTTCTTCAGGCAAAGAAGCAACCACATATTTTGTTTGAATTTTTTTTCCTTTTGCTTTTTCATATGCAGATTTAATAATCTTTGCCAATGTTTTTTCATCTTTAATTATCCCTATTTCCACCACTCCGCGTTTTATTTCCATGCTATTAAAAGAACTTACAGAGAAACCTCTCCTTTCTTTTTCAAGTTTGATAATTTTAAGAGACGAGTCGCTTATATCTAAACCGAACGCTTCTAATTTTAGACTTAAAAAATTTAACATTATTTTATTGTATCACCAAACTACTCTTCCTTCCAGTTTGTAATTTTCCATCCGCCGCCCGGACCCGAAGAAAAGAAAGTGTTTTCAAGTCCGCTGTCATATTGGACTACCGCGTTATTGTTTAAAATCACTTTATATCCTGTAACTTCTCTGACACTTACATTATTGCTGAGTAAAATTCCGCCGGAAGTTGTATAAAAAATGGCGCCTGCGGCGTTATTGTTCACAGAAATCGCATAGCCTGAAGAATTAGTGGATAAAACTAAAAGATAACTGCCAGATTGGCCAGAACCTGTAAATACAGAGTTATTCCCAACTGAAATCTGCCCGTCAGATAGAATAACTCCGCTGAACGATCCATAAGAGCTATCGAGCCTTATAGTCGAACCATTGCTTACAAAAATATTTCCTGTCACATAAATGGTGCCTGTAAGCTTAACAATAGCATTATTGGCAACAGTCAAGGAGCCAACTATTTTAACAGGGCCCATAGAGCTCGTTTGCCCGTTTAAAATTGAAACGTTTCCTGTTATAATCTCGACAGAAGCATCGTCTTTCCATTCTTGAATTTGGCTTTCAGATATAGGCATGGGTTGAATAGGAATTGGGTCGTCCTGAGTTGAAGTTTCGCCGGAAACACTGCAATTTTGGACACCACCTCCGATCACATATATTAAATTTCCTTCAATCGTTGAATCTTCACACCTGTAAACGAGCGCATCTCCGCCCACCGTTAATCCATCAATCCTATTATTTCCAGCGACAATAACATTGTCATCAATAATGCCGGAGCCAGTAATGTTTCCGTCTGAAAAAACATTACCTATTACCCTGCTGTTATTTGACATTTGCATTCCTCCCTCTCCAACCTGCACCCCATAATGGAAGGAAGTTCCAGACGCTGTAATAGTATAAACAGCTCTCACTTTTTTAATCCTATTATCATAATTCCCTTGAGAAATAATAGTTCTGGACCCGCCAACAATTTCGGAAATCTCTATATTGGCAGCAGAATCGCCGACATTTAAGCTATAAGAAGACGCGACAGTTTGGGGACTGCGTTTTAAGTGCGATATAGAATCTTCTATGCCTGCTTCAGCAGTATAATAAGCTTGAGTTGATTTAATAACATTTTCAGCTATTTTATGCCTGTTGATAATTATGCCCGTCATACTCGTAGCCAGACTCAGCATAGACAACAAAACTAAAAATGTGACTAAAGAAGCGACAAATCCTTTTTGGTTATTTTTTATGAAATCCAGCATAATTTTAATAGCTCCTTAAAGAAGCTGTTGAAGTTAAGGTAGCTGAAGCTGACCGGCCGGGGTCGCTTGAATTTAGGTAGTCAGCAGTCAAGTTAATCTTTACAGACGGCATTCCATTTATTACAATTTGTGTAAATTCCAGCTGAGATATTCCGACAGTATCAGGGGTTAAAAATATCGTGTCTTGAGATTCTTTTTTTAAACAAAGGCGCAAATCACAAAGAAAAAAATCAATAAAAGTTGACGATTCGTCATCTGGCAAATAATTTGCGGTCTCTAAAGACAATTGATTCTGAGTGGTTGTCGGCGTATAAATGCTTTTGGCTGATTTTATTTCATATAGCATCGCCTCCATAGCGTTTCTTGCGTTTTCTGATGCCTCCCTATCAGCTTTTGATTTGGTATTGGAATAACTAAGCCAAAAAACAAAGGAGGCTATGATTGATAAAATAAGGGAAAGAAGAAAAGTGTAAATCAAAATCTCTACGAGGGTAAAGCCCCTGTAATTTTTTTTTTCCAAAAAAATATTATTTTTTTTCATTAGACTTATTCCCAATTAGTAAAATAGGTTATTAATTGCAATGTGCGGTCTCTCCAGCTGATAATTGCTGTAACTTTTCTTGTGTTAGGGTCATCGCGAGAACTGTTGTAAACAGCCTCAATATTATATGTAGAAGGGTCTCGCGAAACTCTGTCAAAAATAATCTGATTTGTAAAAATTCCGCTGGTTTCAATCCCTGAAACTAAATTCCATTCTGCGGGACTAGAGCTTGTGTTTAAAAATAAATGATACGGATTGTCCGCTCCCGTCGCCAGCAAACCTAAACCGTCTGTCGCCCAGTCCTTTCCGTCGCGGAAATTCCTTACAGCCTCAATTACTTCTTTAAGCTGAGAGTTTGCTTGCGTGGCCTCTCTCAGCGAAGTTGAAATTTTTATTGACCAAGTGCCGATATTTAAAAGCACAGCAAAAGCAAGACTTATTACTGCAATTGATATTACAGCGTCTATAAGAACAGCACCCGCCTCCTTGCTGCACTTTAAAATATTATTGCCATAAAAGGTCTTGAACATAAATAGATTTGTAGTTAGTTGTTTGGCCATCGGCAGAATATCCTGCGATGTTGCCAGTGATATCTCCGGAAATTGAAATTTTGAGACTTGCGTTATTAAGTCTCATATCTCTATGGATAGAAAATTGGGCATCAGTATTATTTAATCTGTGAGTATGAATCTTTATTGTTTGATCAAATCCCCCAACGCTAACCTTTCCTTCCCAATAAAACTGCGAGCCGATTAAATTCTCGCTAATGGGTATTTGCTGGACAAGCGTATCGTTAAAAGTTAAAATTATATTTTCGTTATAAATATCAATATTTCTATTATAGTCAACATGTATGTGCCTGGAATCCTTTAATCTTGTATCAGGGGCAGCTGGAGGTAAAGCAAAACCAACCGCTCCAGAATTAGCTATATAAATAATTTTATTCTGGCTAATATCGTTTTTTAACCTTAAAGAAATATTCCCCCAATTATCTGTGCTGCCTATAAGCTTGTTAAATATTATTTCACTGCCGCCATTTAAATTAACATCATAAAATTCAACAGCATCAGGCAGTAAATAGACCTTATCAGAGCTGACATCTCTTGAGGCAAAATCAGCTCCTTTAAATAATACATATCTATTGGGCCAAACCGCGTTATCAAAATAAACTCCATATTGGCTGTCGCCCTGAGAAGCTAAAGTTTGGCTTTGGGCGACTTTTAGAATGCTTATAACTTCTTCTGTATTATCATTTAAATCAACATTTTTTTGCAGAAGAAAAAAAGTTGCAATAGCTACAGCTCCCAAAGCAAATAATATTGCTATAACTACAATTAATTCAACTAATGAAAATCCAAAATTATATTTTTTCATATTGATTAACGTATGGCCTGCAACGATGAGTACATAGGCTCAATAACCGAAAAAGCGAATAAAGCCACACCCAATCCCAAAATTATCAATAAAACAGGCTCGATTGCAGTTGACAGCTTAGTAGTTGTTCTGATGAGCTCCTCTTCGTAAAAATCCGCCAGCGTTTTTAATACAGTTGAAGTTTTTCCCGTCTCCTCGCCCACTTCCATCATTTCAATGGCGCCGAAAGGAAAAATATTTTTATAAGTAAGCAAAGCTTCTGATAATTTTTCTCCTTTTTTAATTTTTTCCAACGCTTCATTAATGGCTTTCTTAAAGTATAAATTACCCACAGTTCCAGATATCACCTCTAAAGACCTTGCTAAGGGAACGCCGGAACTCAAAAGAGAGCTTAAAGAGCGTATTAAGATTGCGCAATTGCTCTTCTTAACGAGAGATGAAATAATCGGGAGTTCTAAAAATAGAGTATCTTTAGACCATTTACCGTTTTTAGTCCTTAGCCACAGCCCGATTGAAAGGATAAAGACAAACGGAATGGCAATCAAGAGGGGCCACCGCTCTGTTGAAAACTGACCGAAGTTAATTAAAATTTGAGTGTAAAAAGGAATTTTGGCATTCATGCTCAAGAAAAAAGCGCTCAGGCGGGGCAGAACCACTATTGCAATAATAATTCCAACAACAAGCATCAGCGCTAAAACGATACAGGGATAAATCATAGCGCCGTGTATTTCAGATTTCAATCTGTGCTCTTTTTCTAGGTGCAAAGACAGAATTTTTAATACCTCTTCTAATGTGCCTGACTCCTCGCCGACTTTTATCATGCTTAAAAAAAACTCTGAAAAAATATCTGGATAAAAAGACAACGCCGAAGACAAACTTTCTCCTTTATTGACCCGCTCCTTAACATTTATGAGGGCATTTTTTAGTTTTTTATTTCTTGCCTGCAAAGACAATACTTCAAAACTATTTACCAAAGAAAGGCCGGTGGCCACCATAACCGATAGGTTCCTTGTCATAATTATCTTTTCATATACGGGAACCCTTAAAGAAAAAGAAAAAAGAAGCGATTTTTTATTCTTCTTGCCTTCTAAAACAGCGTCAATCAAAATTAGCCCTTCCTCTTTTAAGTTTTGGGCGAGCTCGTGAGTATCCTTAGCAACCGATGTTGATTTTACTGTTTTCCCGCTGATAGATTTAGCGGTGTAAAAATAATTTGGCATATCATTATTCTACGATGACCCTCAAAACTTCCTCTATTGAGGTTATCCCTTGGGCTGCTTTTATAAATCCGTCTTCTATCATTGTCCTCATGCCGTCAGCTACCGCCTGTTGGGCGATTTCATTTGTCGCAGATTTTTTAACAATCAAAGTTTTTATTTTTTCAGTCACCGGCAGAACTTCAAAAATTCCTATTCGTCCTTTATACCCGTCGGGGCAGTCCTTTGAAGGCTTGGCTCTGAAAAAATCTACATCATCCATTTTATCTTTTGCTTTTGCCAGGCCTTCATGTTTTAAAATTTCTAAAATTCTGTCTAAATCGCAATACTTTGCCAGATTTTTTAAATCAGCTTGTTTCAATTTATATGGCTCTTTTTCTTCATAAATTTTTCTGACTAATCTCTGGGCTATAATTAAATTTAAAGTGGATGAAATTAAAAAAGGCTCGGCTTTCATGTCTATAAGCCTTGGAATAGTGCCGGCGGCATCAGTAGTGTGCAGAGTAGATAAAACCAAGTGGCCGGTTAAAGCTGCGTTAATGGCTAAACCAGCTGTTTCGTCGTCCCTGATTTCTCCGACCATAATAATGTCTGGGTCCTGCCTGACTAAAACTCTCAAACCAGCAGCAAAAGTAAGCCCTATTTTAGGATTGACCTGAGTCTGATTGATTCTGGGCATTCTATACTCAATAGGGTCTTCCACTGTAGAGATATTAACATCGGGTGTGTTTAATGTTTCCATCATGGTATACAAACTAGTTGTCTTGCCGCAGCCTGTCGGCCCTACTACCAATATCATGCCTGAAGGCCTTTGCAGATTGTCGCGCACGTATTCTAGGGCACCACCCCCCAACCCTAATCCGTCTAAAGTAGAGGCCTTTACATCCTCAGCCAGCAATCTCATCACAATTTTTTCGCCGTTATAAACTGGCAAAACAGAAACTCTCACAGAGTATTTGAAATCTTCAGTTTCAATTTTAAACCTTCCATCTTGGGGCAGCCTATGTTCGTCAAGCTTTAAATTAGAAAGAACTTTTATTCTTGCCACAATTCCCTGAGCCACTGACGCCGGGAGAATCATAACAACATGCAAAATTCCATCAACCCTATAGCGCACAATAACTTCTTTTTCTAAGGGCTCAATATGCACATCAGACGCTCTTTGTAAAATAGCGTGTTTTAATAAAGTGTCAACAACTTTTATAATAGGCATTTCTTCGGCGGCTTTCTGCAATTTTTCCTTGCCGCCAAGGACCTCGAAAAAATCTTCCTCTTTGATGTGTTTTACATTTTTTGTTTCCTCTTTGATAATATCTCCAAATTCTATTTCTAGAGTTTTTTGGTATTGGGCCAAAGCATTTTTTATGCTTGTCGTGGTTGTTAAACGAGAAAGAATTTTTAAAGAAGGATCTGTTTTCTCTATAAATTCAATGGTTCTTAAATCTTCGGGGTCTAACATCGCCACCTCAAGCTTATTTCCCTTCTTGCTGAATGCAATAATATTATGGACTCTGGCGATTGGTTCTGGGATTATTTTTAAAATCTCCGGAGGTATTATTTCTTTTTCTAAATTTATAAAGGGAATCCCTAAAAGATGGGCTTTAATCTTAATTAATTCGTCTTCTGGCAAAAGGCCTGATGAAACCAAAATATCGCCGGCTTCGCGTCCGCTTCCTTTGCTTTCTGACAAAGCTTTTTCAAACTGCTTGTCTGAAACTAATCCAGCATCCAAAAGAAATTTTTTTAAACGTTGCGGGTCAACCTTCATAAAAGAAAATATTAATATATTATAACATTTTAAAAGCAAGAGAGGAAAAAACTTTTTCACAAGTATGAAATATAGAAATCAAAAAGCCCCCGCCTAGGCGGGGGCTTTTTGATTAGTAGTAGTCTTTTATTTTTTTTAGCTCTCTGTGCTTTCGTAATTTTTCAAGGGCTTTGGCCTGAATTTGGCGGATTCTTTCTCTTGTTACGCCGAACTCCTCGCCGGTTTCTTCTAATGTGTGCATTACCCCATCGTCTAAGCCGAATCTCATTCCTAAAATTTTTAATTCTCTGGGAGTTAATTCGCTCGATAATTCTTTTAACCTGTCTTTTAAAAGTTTTCTTGCAGCCTCTGTGTTCGGCGCTATTGTTTTGTCGTCTTTAATGAATTCGGCTAAAACGCTGTCCTGCTTGTCTTTGTCTTCTCCAACCGGAGTCTCCAATGAAACTGCTTTTTGAGCAATTTTTCTTATATGATGGACTTTATCAACCTCCAAGCCCATCTCAGCTGCAATTTCTTCAGCTAACGGCTCGCGGCCTAATTCCTGCAAAAGGTTTTTCCTGATTTTTGTGTACTTGGAAATAGTTTCTATCATATGGACCGGGATTCTAATGGTCCTTGCCTGGTCAGCTAAAGCCCTGGTAATTGACTGGCGAATCCACCATGTAGCGTAAGTTGAAAATTTATATCCCTTTCTCCAATCAAATTTTTTAACTGCCTTAAAAAGCCCCAAGTTTCCTTCCTGTATTAAATCTAATAAAGTCAGGTTAGGAGAGCGTCCAACATATTTTTTAGCAATAGAAACGACCAATCTCAAGTTTGCTAAAGCTAATTTATTTTTTGCCTCTTCGTCTCCAGCTTCAATTCTTTTTGCCAATTCTTTTTCTTCTTTTGCTGACAGAAAACTGGACTTGCCAATCTCCTTTAAATACATCTGTATAGGGTCGATTTTGCCTATCAAAGCTTTTCTGCCTCTCTTTTCTTTTTTAGGTTTTGTTTCTAGAAATTCCTGCATTTCCTTAATTTGTATGCCTTTATCCTTGAAATTGTCATAAATTTTTTCTAGCCCTTCAATGTCTCTCTCTATATTCGGAAAAGCATACAAAATTTCTGAGGCTGTAATAAAGCCCCTCTCTTCGCCCTTCTTTAAAAGAGCTTGCATCTGCCCTTCATCTATAAAAGATTTTTTCGCCCTTCTTTTGTTCTTCGCTTTCGAAGCTTTTTTCCTTCGCCTCGCCGAAGCCAAATGGCGAAGGCGGGTTTGTCCTCTTTTTTTTGCCTTTTTTGTTTTTTTCTTTTTCATTAGATTAATTTATCAAATTAAACTCTTTTATCAAATTGCTTACTTTTTCAAAATCTTGCGATTGTTCTGCTCTTTTAATTTCTTCTGAAAGTTTACAGCGCCTTTCTCTTACGTTTATGTCTTTTAACTGCAAAAGGCAAAGTTTAATTTCCTGCCTGCCGGCAGGCAGACCTGGCTCTTCGTCTTCTTCATATTCCACCTCGGCCCGAAGAGAAAGCGTGTTTAAAAAATCTTTATATTCTTCTTTTTCCTCTTCTGGATTGATTTTTTTGATATTATCTATAAAACTTTTTGTTTTTTCGCAAAATAAATTATGGTGCTCTTGTTCAATTAAATTTAAATTTTCCGGATCTTTAAGCACTAATGAAATAATTTTATCTTCCAAAAGTTTTTTTCTGCCTTCAGATGTAAGATTTTTATTTTCAGATTCTAAAACGCGCTCTTGTGTCGCATATTGGGGCGAATAGGCATTGTCAGATTTTACTTTTTTTAATTCCTCTAAAATCGCTTCCTCCCTTACGTCTAATTTTTGCGATAATTTTTGCGCCCAGTATGATTGCTCAATTTTGTTTGGCAATCTTTTTATTGCGGGCAAAATTATTTTTGAAATTTCTTTTTTGCCGCCAGGAGTGCTTTTATCAAAGGAAGCTAAAGAAGAATCAAAATAATAATCCATAATAGACCTGGCTTCTTGCACATATTTCTGCCAGCTAAGAGGATCTTTTGAAACTATATCTGCCGGATCTTCTCCTTTTGAATAAGTGTCTACAACTTTAATATTAAATCCCTGAGATTCTGCTAAATTAATTCCCCTTTTTGTGGCTGTGTCTCCAGCTATATCCATATCAAAAGCCAAAAGCAGATTATCAGAATATCTTTTTAAAATATTCAAATGATTTGCTGTCAAAGCGGTGCCAGACGCAGCTACCGTGTTTTCAAAGCCTGCCTGATGACACATTATAGCGTCTGTGTATCCCTCAGTTAAAACGCATTGGTTATTTTTCCTTACAGACAGCTTAGCATTATTCATTCCATAAAGAATACTGCTTTTATCATAAAGCAAAGTCTGGGGAGTATTTATATATTTTGCAATCTCCTTTTGGTTCTGCTCTTTAAAAACTCTTGCCCCAAAACCAATGACCTGCGAATTTAAATCAAAAATAGGAAATATAATTCTTCCCCTGAATCTGTCGTACGGATTTTGGCTTTTTTCAGATTCGACAGCAAGCCCTGCTTTTACAATTTCTTCTCTTTTATAACCCCGGCCGACTAAAAAATCAGACAAGCTTTGCCAGGTATCAGGCGAATATCCTAATCTCCACTTTTTTATGCTGTCTTGGTTGATGCCTCTTTTCAAAAGATAATCTTTCGCCTCCTTTCCCCACGAACTGTTTCCCAGCTGTTTTTCAAAAAAAGAGCAGGCCAAGTCGCAAATTTCATACAATCTTTGCCTCTCAGTCCTTAATTTTGGATTCTCTCTTTTTAATTCAACGCCGGCTTTAGCTGCTAAAATCTTTAAAGCGTCTCCAAATTCAACGCCCTCAATTTTCATCACAAAATCAAAAATAGAACTGCCGGCTCCGCATCCAAAACAATGCCACATTTGGCGGGCCGGACTCACAAAAAAAGACGGCTTTTTTTCTGAATGAAAAGGGCAGACGCCCCTGTAATTAGCGCCTGTCTTTGTAAGCTTTACATAACTGCCAACAACGTCAACAACATTCAGCCGATTTTTTATTTCCTCAACTTGAGAATCCACAGCGAAAATTTTTAATTTTTAATTTTTAATCAATTTTAGACGCATCGCTGCTTAACAGGTGCAGATGCAAGTGGTCCACAATCTGGCCGCCTTCCCTGCCAACATTGATAACCAATTTATAGCCATGCAGATTTTTTTCTTCTGCTATGGCCTTGGCAGCCAAAACTAAATCTCCAATTAATTCTTTATCGGTGTTTTGCAAATGTTTTACAGATTCAATATGTTTTTTGGGAACTATCAAAATATGGACCTTGGCTTTAGGATTAATGTCTAAAAAAGCAACCAGTTTTTCATCTTCAAAAACCTTTGCAGAAGGTATTTCTCCTTTTATAATTTTGCAAAATATGCAATCCATAAATTACTTAACTCGGTATGTCAAATAAACCGTCACATTTATTTCCTGCTGGCCAGGCTGGATGTCTGGAGCTATACTGCTGTCTGATTTTTCTAAAACCGCTCCGCCCATTCCGTACAGCGGCATAGGATAGCCTCCGTAGCTTTCAGAAACATTAACAAGCTTTAAAAGCTTTAATCCAGAGCTTTTGGCAATATTTTCTGCTTTTTCTTTTGCCTGCTTGATTGCGTTTTGCCTGGCTTCAGCTCTGGCCGTTTCTGGATTATCAAGGGTAAATTGCAAGTCGCCCACGGTATTTGCTCCGCTGGAAGTTGCCTTGTCCAAAACACTGCTAATTTTATCAAAATTTCTTACCTTTACAGTAACTTGCTGGTCTAAAACATATCCTGCAAAAACCCTTCCCCTTGCTTCAGTATAATCATATTGGGGATAGAGGTTGTAACCGGTTGTTTTAATGTCTTTTTCGTCTACGCCCTCGTTTTTTATTGCTTCTATTATGGCATTCATTTTTCTGTTGTTTTCTGAAACAACATCAGCGCTTTTAAAGCCCTCTGTCCTCACGCCCAAGCTAAACACTGCCACATCCGGCTTAATATACGCTTTTGCCTCCCCAGATACCGAAAAATCCTGCGGCGCATTTTCAGGCAGGCTGGAAAATTGATAAAACATATTTCCCAAAAGATAAATGGCTATCACAATAATTAAAGCCATTGCCAGCGTAAAAGCCTTGTTTAAAAATTTTATTATTTCTTGCTCCATATTTTTTATTTAATTAATAGTATTTTATATTTTATTTTTCTATCTAAATAAATTGTCTTCCCCGCCAAAAAGTTGCAATAAAAATAATTGGCAAAGCAATAACGCTAAAATACCATGCCAGCTTGCCAAGCTTTGGATTTAAAAATTCAGCCAAGCGCACAAAAACCACAAAAAACATAAACCAGCCGACAAGAAGCCCGGCGCCGGGCCATTCCGGATGCGCAAGCTCTTTGCCTCCGCCAACTTTATACCATTTCACCCATCCGGCCCACTTCATAACAAAAACGTGCAGAAGAATAAGAGCAAAAGCAATGCGCATGCCCCAGTATTGGAAGCGCCACCATTTTTCTCTGCCGATGGCAGCCATAGCGCGGTCATTAGAGATAAAAAAAATCGCAATGAGAATAATGGTTGCCGTAATGCCAAATATAAACGGCCAATTCAAAGTTTCTAAAAACCCCGACAAAGAAAATTTCGACCCTAGAAAGAAAAGAGAGACAATCCCATGTAGAATAGCAAGGAAAAAAGCAACTATGCCCAATTCTTTTCTATACTGGACATATCTGTCAGGAAAAGAAAAGAAGCGGCTCAAAGGGCCAATCAGAAGAACAATACCAAAAAGCACTGTGGCCACGCCGGCAAAAACTTTGTTAGCGATGTAAAGATCAAAATATCCGCGGCGATAAAAAAGATATACTGACAAAACTACATATAGGGGTATTGCCGCCGCCAACGCCGCGCCGTATTGCAAAAATTGATATTTCCAGTCTATTTTTGATTTAGAAACAATAATTTCCATAAATTTTTTATATTAAT
>CAZGLJ010000002.1:0-12322 GCA_964526025.1 uncultured Candidatus Saccharibacteria bacterium
TGGAGCGGGTGATGGGAATCGGACCCACGTACTCTGATTGGCAACCAGATGCACTACCACTGTGCTACACCCGCAGCATGTATAGATTTTTTTACGTGGTGCCGCGAGCCAGACTTGCACTGGCCACCCCAGCTTTTTCAGAGCTGTGCTCTAACTACCTGAGCTATCGCGGCGTATTGTGGGCGGTAAAGGATTCGAACCTATGACCCCACGGATGTAAACCGTGTGCTCTACCGCTGAGCTAACCGCCCTCTCGTGTGCTCTCGGTGGGATTCGAACCCACAAGCCTTGCGGCACATGCACCTCAAGCATGCACGTATGCCAATTCCGTCACGAGAGCGCGCCAAACTATGATGGCGTTTCTTCCCCGCCCAAATTCGCTTCGGGCGAAATTGTGGCGGGCCCGCCTGAATCCTCTTCAGAGGTTTCGGCGGGTGCTATAGCTAAGGCAAAATCCTTTCTTTTTAGTTTTGCTTTCTTGCCTTTAGCTGTCCTTAAATAATAAAGCTTTGCCCTTCTTACTTTTCCTCGTTTTATAATTTCTATTTTATCAATTAATGGGGAGTGTACAGGAAAAATTCTTTCTACACCGACCCCATCAACAATTTTTCTTACAGTAATTGTGCTAGATATGCCTTTGCCGTGTTTTCTGGCGATCACAATGCCTTCAAAAATTTGTATTCTTCCTTGCCTGCCGCCGGCTTGTCCGGCAGGCAGGTCTTTGTCTTGTTCTTTAATTTTTTGGTGGACCTTAACAGTGTCGCCTGGTTTTATGTCAGGCATATCTTTAAGTTGGGATTTATTAAATTGGTCTAATAATTTGCTCATATTATTTTTAAATTTTTTAAGATTTGTTTTAATTCTTTCGGTAAGTCCGATTCAAATTCTTTTATTTCTCTATCTGGTAATTCTATTTTAAGATACGATGCATGCAGGAACTGTCTGGTTAACCCATTCGGCGCAGGTGAGTTTTTAAATCCATACATTTTGTCTCCTGCAATTGGGTGTTGTAAATAAGCTAAATGGCATCTTATTTGATGGCGCCTGCCTGTTTTTAATTGAACTTCTAAAAGAGCATAATCCTTAAACCTCTCTAAAACCTTATATTCGCTTATCGCTTCTCTTTTATTTTCGGCTCCCGGCTGGCCTGCAAGATAAACCTTTTGCTTTTTTTTATCACTCTGAGACCTGCCTATCAATGTTTCAATTTTGCCAAAGTCGTCTTTTATATTCCCAATGACCAAACAAATATATTTCTTTTCTACCCTTCTATTTTTAAACTGTTTTTGTAAAAAAATCAAGCTTTCAGCGGTTTTTGCCACTAATAAAACTCCAGATGTGTCTTTATCTAGCCTATGAACAATTCCGTATCTTGGAGCTTTTTCTACGCTCTTAAGTTCAGGATATTTCTCAATTAAAGCGTCAATCAGCGTGTTTTCCTTGGTTTGTCCTTCTGAAAAAACTACAATCCCTGCTGGTTTATCAACGACCAATAAATCGTTGTCCTCGTAAATTATTTTTATATCCATATTTTTGTTATCTTTTCCACTCTTTTATATCTGGGTGAAAATCAACCTGATATTCAGGGATGCCTAAAGAAATGCCGTAATTTTTTGCCTTATTATATTGTTCTTTACTTGCCCTGTCTATTCTAAAAATTTTGTTGCGAAAAACGATGAAATGCAGTTTATCATTTTTGAAATCAGCATACCAGTTATGCGCGGATTCCATGCATTTGCTTATTTCGACAGAAATTTTTGCGGCTTTATCTGCGTTAACTTCAACAGTATGAAGCGTCCATTGTTTGAGCCATGGAGTTTTGTGTTTTTTAACAACTGGCTCAACTTTTGTACTCAAAATTTTTACTTCTTTTAAGACATCTTTATTTTCCAAACTTTCTTCTATAATTACTCCAATGTAATTCATTTTATTAAACTTGTGGGCGGTATAGGACTCGAACCTATGACCCTTTACACGTCAAGTAAATGCTCTACCAACTGAGCTAACCGCCCTCTATATCACATTTGTGGCCCTGGCAGGGATCGAACCTGCGACCCACGTCTTATAAGGGCGTTGCTCTACCACTGAGCTACAGGGCCATAGTACCATAGACCAGTCCGTGGTACTGAAATTTTTATTTTGATTTTATCATTTTTTCAAAGTCCTCCCTTTCGATGATTTCTTTTTCAATTAAATTTTTAGCGATTTTGTCTAACAGGTTTCTCTTTTTAATTAAGATTTTTTCTGCCTCTTTTTGGCAGTTTTTTATAATTATTTCAACTTCATCATCAATTTTTGTTGCAACTTTTTCAGAATAATTTCTCTGTTCTGAAATTTCTTTTCCTAAAAACACTAAATCATCTTTTTCGCCGAATGAAATAGGGCCCAAAGACGACATGCCGTATTCTTTTACTATTTTTCTCGCCAGCTCTGACGCGCGCATTAAATCATTTGAGGCGCCAGTTGTTATCTGGCCGAACTTTACTTTTTCAGCTGAATATCCGCCGAGTAAGGTGGCTATTTCCGATAAAAATCCTTTTTTTGTTTTCATTTTTCTGTCTTCATTCGGCATTTGCAATGTATAGCCGGCCGCCATACCCCTGGCAATAATAGAAATTTTCCTTACTGGCTCTGTTTCTGGCGAAAATGTGGAAACTAAAGCGTGTCCCGCTTCATGATAAGCTGCAATTTCCTTTTCTTTTTTTGATAAAATGTGCGATTTTCTTTCAGGTCCCAAAAGCACTTTTTCAATTGCTTCTAAAAATTCTTTTTGGTGGATTTGCGTTTTATTCTGTCTGGCTGCCAATAAGGCTGCTTCATTTGCAACATTGGCCAAGTCAGCTCCGGAAAATCCCGGGGTTCTTTCGGCAACCTCTTTAAAGCTTATATTCTCAGCTAAAGGTTTTCCTTTTGAATGGATTTTTAAAACTTCTTCTCTGTCGTGTACATCTGGCGGGTCTAAAATAATTTTTCTGTCAAATCTGCCAGGCCTCAAAAGAGCCGGGTCTAAAATATCGCCCCTGTTGGTAGCGGCCATAACTATTACATTGTTTTCCCTTTCAAAGCCGTCCATTTCAACTAAAATTTGGTTTAAAGTTTGCTCTCTTTCGTCGTGTCCTCCGCCAATTCCTGCTCCTCTGTGGCGGCCGATAGCGTCCAATTCATCGATAAAAATAATTGAGGGAGCTGATTTTTTCGCCGTTGAAAATAAATCTCTTACGCGCGCCGACCCTACACCAACAAACATTTCAACAAATTCAGAGCCGGAAATAGAAAAGAAAGGAACGTTTGCCTCTCCCGCCACAGCTCTTGCCAATAAGGTTTTTCCAACTCCAGCTGACCCTAAAAGCAAAACCCCTCTTGGAATTTTAGCCCCCATTGCTAAATATTTTTTTGGAAACTTTAGAAAGTCAACAATTTCTACCAGTTCTTCCTTTGCTTCTTTTAAGCCAGCCACATCTTTAAATGTTATTTTTTCTTTTCCGTGGCCCTCTGCCCCAAAAATTCTTGCCCTGGCTTTTGTAAAATCAAAAACCTGAACTGCCCCCGACTTTGCCTGCTTTATCATCATCCAGAAAAACAGGCCGAAAACAACTAATGGTAGTATCCCGAATATTAATAGCGGAGTCAGCCATGACCAGACATTTTCCTGGACTGGTTTTATATCAATTGAAACTTTCTGCAGATTGTCTTTATTCACCCCAAGGTTTGCGAGCAAGTCAGTAATGCTTGTATTGGTTTCTTTCATCGAAAGCGCAGTCTTATCATCGTTGTATAAAATTTCAAGGGAATCTCCTGAAACTGTGATTTTTTTTACTTTATCCTGGTTGATATCCAAAACCAATTGAGTAGCTGATATTTCATTTTGTTTTTCAGCAGGATAATAAAGCAAGCTAAAAATTCCCCCTATCGCAAGAAGGATTAGAATTACAAAAGTAAAATTTTTTAATAAAAGATTTACGGGCATATTTTTATATAATCAATTTAACATATTTTTTTGAAAAATAAAAGAGGGCGTTGCTTATGCACTACGAGTGCAATATGCAACGCCCTTTAATTCGCTATGGTCGGTTTCGGACTAAATCATGTTCAAAAAGACAAAAGGCTGAGAATTACGCCACGGCCGCTGCTTCTTTTTCTTGAGAAGTTGCGTCAGTAATGCGTTTTTTTCGAGC
This sequence comes from uncultured Candidatus Saccharibacteria bacterium, assembly GCA_964526025.1. Taxonomy (GTDB): domain Bacteria; phylum Patescibacteriota; class Minisyncoccia; order Minisyncoccales; family Staskawiczbacteraceae; genus UBA11703. The sequence goes on from CAZGLJ010000002.1 coordinate 4,176, forward strand.
CAGTTGTCCGCGCACAGCTCTCATAAGATCACCCAGCTTGGGGGGTAATCCCTCAAACTTGTTATCGGTTGCTCCGTAGGGCTTGCCTACGAATCCGCCGATGAAATCACTGAGATGCGGAGGAACTTTAACGACCATAAAGGTCGAAGGAAGGCCTTCTTCGCCGGCAACTATCTGTCCGATGAAGAAAACATTATAGAAGCGCAGCTTCTTTCCTCCTGAAGCGATTACCTCGCGCACTCCCTCAAACTCAACCACGCAGATGCCTGGTTTCAGCTCGAGAACAAACTCTTCTGCTGATACAGCGTCGAAGCTTTCGGCAACTTTGCACCTGTATTCCTCTTTCATTGTGGTGAATTCTGCCTCCTTCTTGGCGGCATTAATCCCACGCTGTAAGATGAACCAAAGGAAAGAAACTTTTCTCTGCGTCTCTCCATCCAAACCTCTGATATGCGGCGGCCTGGAATCGCTCAGAGACGCGACTGGCACGTAGGCGCAGAGGTCTATAGCCTCTTTCATCGCTGCTTCAAAGTTCAGGGTTCCCACTGCTTCCAGCGGATAAATCCTTTTTTCCCCATTTTCTTCGACGAGCTCGACTAAGATAGTACCTCCGGGTCGCCAGTGCTCTTCATCTATCTGCTCTGGCGGGACGTTCATAGAGCAGACCCCGGTTTTTCCGTTTGCCAGCTCCAATGAAGTATTTACTCCTTGCTCTCGGAGACTCCTAATCTTTTCCTTGTGTTTCTGATCGAGCAGCGCTTCTGCTCTGGCCGTCATGGCCTGAGCAGCTTTTTGGATCACGCCGATCTCTTCCGGCCCGAAGTATGCTTCTGGGGGAATGTCATACTTTCTGGCGTAACCCACGACAATAGGCCCGTTTCCCGTTGGCTTAAAAAAACCATCTTTTACCAACTTTTCAGCGAGTCCGATTGCGTCGTCTTTGCTCAGTTTTTTACTGAGCATATACTGCAGATAAGCCAGCCAAGCAGCCCGCCGATATGGCTTGGTGTTTTCCTCATGGAGGAGCCTGTTGAGAGTCAGTTTAGCTTCCTCTATCTTCGACTCATACATTTCCTTGACTTCCCTGTCTAGGCTTTGGAACTTTTCCAATGTGGGCAGGAAGCTGGTTACCCAGTCACGCACCCTTTGGGCCTGTTCCTTAATTACTGGCCCCTTCTTCTGCAACTCATCCAGAGAAAGATTCTCCAGATTTACAGTCGGTAGTTCCAATATAGGAACCACAATTCCAGCGTTTGGCGCCGGATGCATGACCTTTTCTTCGGTTTGCGCCGGAGAAGTCTGTTGGACCGCTAGGTCCATCGAGATGTTTCCAGGGGAATACGTTTCATCCCTGCCGTTTTTACTACTCATTGTACTTTCCTGTGTTCAAAAACCGTTCCATAGCGAATTTCAACGAACTATTTTCATTATATAGGATATAGAATAAATGTCAAGGTCCATGGCCTACATTTTAAAAAAAACAGCGATTTTCATCGCTGCTTGGCAGATTTGTTATTACTCTGTTAACGGAGAAAAAAGATATATCATTTTTCTACCCTGCTCATCTGTGTCGGCAAGAGGTATGAGTTCATCGGAAAGTGAACTAATGATGGGCGATATTATGATAATTTTTTCTCTGCGCTCTTTAGCTTTTATGAGAGTGGTTCCAAAATGATGGTCGCCGCTTACCAGGCACAAATGAGTTATGCCCGTATAATTATCTATCATTTTTTCGGCGAGCTTTATCAGCGTGTCGTCGGTGGTGTCTTTTTCTAAGTGCGGACAAGTTATGACCAAGAATCCCTTATCGTAAAAAAAGTGCTGATAAAGGTACATGCCCGGCGTCTTTGTTGACGCAAACACAAGAACCATTTCTATGTCGCCGATCGCTTTTAGCCGTTTCAGCATTTTTTCAAATCCACACTCTGCTTTAAATTTTTGCGGATCTAGTCCGCAGTCCATGTTAATCAAGAGGTTAGGAAGGTCGATAAGAACCAAAATACGATTTTTTTTAAGCTCTGCATCGCCAGACATACTTTTCTCCATTTTTTAGATGGTATTATCAAGGTGCCCCTTAAACGTTATACCGTTATCATATAAAATAATATAATATTTGTCAAGCTTTATTCTTTTGCTAATTTTAAACTCATTCTGTGCTCTTTGGGTTCTATCAGCAAAATCTGGAAATTATAAGTTTCGCCTATTTTCAGAGATTTTTCCATTTCATCTTTTGAGGAGAATTCAGAAATATGGCAAAGTCCTCTTATCTTCGGAAGTGTTTCCACAAAAGCTCCGAATGCGCTATATTTTATAACCTTGCCTTTTATCGTATCTCCCTTTTTGTATTGCTTTTCAATTTCCTCCCAGGGATTTTGTTTCAAAGCTTTTAAGGAAAGAAAAACCTGATTGTTGCTAATGTCTATAATTTGGACCCTTACAATATCGCCTACTTTTACAACCTCGGCGGGATTTTCAACTAATTGCCAATCTAATTCTGAAATATGAATTAACCCTTCAATTTCTCCAAATTTAATAAATGCCCCGAAATCAGCTATGCCGGTTATTTCACCTTCAATTATGTCACCCTTTTTAAAATCTTTTAAGATTTCTTTTATTTTTTCTTCTGATTTTGCTTTTTCAGACAAAATTAATTTATTCTCTTGCGCTAATAAATCAAGTATTTTAACTTCCAAGGTTTTTCCGACAAACTTATGCAGCTCTTTTAGTATTTTTTGTTTATCAGCGTCTATTACTCTTGGATAGTGTTCTGGCGCTAATTGAGAAACAGGCAAGAATGCCTGTATGCCGTCTATGGCCGTTAAAAGTCCTCCCTTATTTACTCCGGTTATTTTCACATTCAAGATTTCTCCTTTGTCTTTTATCTCTTTAAGTTTTTGCCAGCTTATTTCTTTTGAGGCATCTCTTAAAGAAAGCTCGCTGTAGCCGTCTTCGTTTTCTAGTTCAGTTATTTTAGAATATACTTTATCGCCTATTTTAAGGCTTTTAATAATATCCTTTGCTCCGTAAAATTCTCTGCCGTAGATGATGCCGGTTCCGTAAATTCCCAAATCAATAAAAAGAGACGAGCGATCCCTTGCTATAACTTTTCCTTCAATTGTTGCTCCGATCTGCAATGGTGAAGTCGTGTCTTTGCTTTTTTTAATAATATTCATAAATCAACGTTAATAGTAATATGTCTAATATACCTTATTTTAAGATTTACGCAAGGGTTGAAGGTTAAAAATATTTATGATAAAATAATAAAATATGTAACATTTATGGCTAAAATTACTTGGGCAGGGCAATCCTGCTTTCAAATTTCAGTTTCTAATTCAAGAGACCATTCAGCTGATATTGTGATAGACCCATTTGGAGACGGCATAGGATTAAAAGTCCCTAATTTTTCAGCTGATATAGCACTTGTTACGCACGGCCACCACGACCACAATAATGTGAAGGCATTAAAAGGAAATCCGTTTTTAATTTCGGGCCCCGGCGAATATGAAATAAAAGGAGTATTTATCCAGGGCATTTCTTCTTTTCACGACGACAAAGAAGGAAAAGAAAAAGGCCAAAATGCAATTTATGCAATTGAAGCCGAAGATATGAGGTTTTGCCACTTGGGGGATTTGGGCCAAAAACAGCTGACAGACGAGCAGTTAGAAGAAATAGACTCTGTTGATGTTTTGATGATTCCTGTCGGCGGAGAATACACAATTGATTCTTCTTCTGCGCAAAAAATAATTTCGCAGATTGAACCAAGAATTATAATTCCAATGCACTATCAAATTCCAAAATTGAAAATAAAGCTGGACGGAGTGGATAAATTTTTAAAAACAATGGGTAAAAAATCTGTAACGCCGCAAGACAAGTTGGCCGTAAAAGCATCAACTTTGCCAAAAGATGGCATGGAAATAATTGTATTACAGCCATAAAAAATGGACATAACTGAAAAATTTAAACAATTTATTTTAAAGTTACAGAATCTTGAAGATAAGCAGAAAAAGATTATTTTATGGACAATTGTTGCTGTTTTGGCAGTTGCAATGGGACTTTTTTGGCTTAATATAACAAAGAATAGATTGTCTAATCTGGGAGAAGAGTTAAATAAAATTAAACTGCCTCAAATTGAAATGTCAAATATAGACCAAAATTCTACAGAGAATAAATAATTTTTAAATAAAAATGGCAGAAGATAAAGAAAAAAAATCTCCCCGGGCGCAGGAAGACGGTAAAGAGGGAGACAGCAAAATAGGGAATATAAAGCAGAGGGAAATTGTTACAGAATTAAGAGAGTCATACATTGATTATGCAATGTCGGTTATTGTCGCTCGTGCGCTTCCCGATGTAAGAGACGGGTTGAAGCCAGTCCATCGCAGGATTTTATACGCAATGATGGAGTCTGGATTAAGGTCAAACACAAAACACAGAAAATCAATGGCTGTGGTTGGAGAAGTTTTAAAAAGCTATCATCCTCACGGAGACACGGCGGTTTACGAGAGTTTGGTCCGTATGGCTCAAGATTTTAACATGCGCTACACATTAGTTGACGGACAAGGAAATTTTGGCAGCATAGATGGCGATGGAGCAGCGGCAGCCCGTTATACTGAATGTCGATTGTCAAAAATTGGAGATGAAATGTTAAGAGACATTGAAAGGGATACGGTCAAATTTATTGATAATTATGATGGCACTACCACAGAGCCGACTGTCCTGCCTTCGCCACTGCCGCAATTATTATTGAATGGATCTTTGGGAATTGCTGTCGGAATGGCGACAAATATTCCGCCTCATAATTTAACTGAAGTTATGGATGCTTTAATCCATTTATTAGACCATCCAAAAGCTGAAACAGAAGATTTATTTGAATTTGTACAAGGTCCTGATTTTCCTACAGGGGGTATAATTTATGACCAAAAAGAAATAGTTTCAGCATACTCGCAGGGCAAAGGTTCTATTTTAATGCGAGGAAAAGCCGATGTTGTTGAAAGAAAAGACGGCTCTGAACAAATTATAATTACAGAAATCCCCTATCAAGTTTTAAAATCCAGCTTGGTGGAAGAAATGGCAAATTTGGTTTCTGAAAAGAAAATTGAAGGAATAAAAGACATAAGGGACTTGTCAGACAGGGAAGGAATGAGAATTGCAGTTGATATTAAAAAAGGGTTTCAGCCCCAAAGAATTTTAAACCGGCTTTACAAGTTTACCAACCTGCAAAAAACTTTCCATTTAAACTTATTGGCCTTAGTTGACGGCATCCAGCCTGAAATTTTGTCTTTATCGGATGTTTTGAAATATTTTATTGAGCACAGAAAAGAAGTTGCAACTCGCAGGGCAAAATTTGATTTAGAAAAAGCAAAAGAAAGAGCCCACATTTTAGAGGGTTTGATGGCGGCTTTAAAAAACATTGATGAGGTAATACAGACAATCAAAAAATCAGCTGACAAAGAAGAAGCAAAGATTAACTTAATAAAAAAATTCAAACTTACAGAAAGGCAGGCAGTGGCAATTTTAGAGATGCGCTTGCAGACATTGGCTGGTTTAGAAAGAAAAAAAATTGAGGAGGAATTAAAAGAAATCCTAGAAAAGATAAAAGATTTAATTGCGATTTTAAAGAGTCCGGAAAGATTAAAAGTTATTATTAAAAAAGAATTTCAGGAAGTTAAAGAAAAATTCGGAGATAAACGAAAAACAAAAGTTATAAAAGGAAAACTGGGAGAGATTACAGAAGTTGACTTGGTGCCTTTGGAAGAAACCATAGTTACTTTGACAACCGGCGGATATGTAAAAAGGATAAATCCTGCTACTTATAAAATACAGAAGAGAGGCGGGAAGGGCATTATGGGCATGAAAACAATGGGAGATGATATTGTCGAGCACTTTTTATGCGCTTCCACGCATGACAACTTATTATTTTTTACTAATTCTGGAAAAGTATTTCAGACGCAGGTTTATGAGATTCCAGAAGGCACAAGGGTTGCCAGGGGCAGAGGCCTTTTAAATTTCTTAGAGTTATCAACCGAAGAAAAGGTTTTATCTTTGGTGCCAATGCCCGCCTCTGTCAAAGGCTCTGGCGAGGCAAAGGAAAAAAATAGCGATAAATATTTGGTGATGATTACAAAAAACGGCAGAATTAAAAAGACTGCGTTAGAGGAATTTGAAAATGTAAGGAGAAGCGGGATTATAGCTATAAAATTAGAAAAAGGCGATTTGTTAGAAAAAGTTGTCAAAACAACCGGTGAAGACGATATAATCATAGCAACTAAAAACGGAATTTCTATAAGATTTAAAGAAAAAGACATAAGGCCGATGGGCAGGGCGGCTGCCGGAGTCAAAGGTATTCGCTTAAAAAAAGGAGACGAAGTTATCGGTATGGATGTTATTGAAAAAAATCCGCCCATAGATGAAAAAACTCAAAAACCTGTAAAACAATATTTATTGGTAGTTATGGAAAATGGCTATGGCAAGCGCACAGAAATTTCCCAATACAGGGTGCAGGGCAGGGGCGGCTCTGGAATTAAAACAGCTAAAATTACAAGCAAAACAGGGCCCGTAGTGCTTTCTTGCATTTTAGAGGGTATAATAGAAGAGGAAGACTTGATTGTAATTTCCAGAAAAGGCCAGGTTATAAGAACCAGCGTAAAATCTATATCTTTGTTAGGTCGTGCAACGCAGGGAGTCAGGATAATGCGATTAGAAGAGGGAGACAAAGTGGCTTCCGGCGCCTGCTTGAAGGACTAGTTTATCCACAGCTTGTGTTTTAATTTTCTGGTATAATAAATAAAGTTAGTTGTTTAATTTAATGACCAAACAAATAGTTTTACTGCTCGCGCTTATAAGTTTATTCGGCTTAGCAAGTTCTACTTTAGCTGCTGTTGTTATCCCCAATCCTTTGGGCGGCGTTAATGATTTTGGGCAGTTATTATTAAAGATCGCGCAAGCAGTTGGAGTTTTAATTGGAGCTTTGGGCACTATAATGATTATAGTTGCCGGCATCCTTTATTTGACTTCAGCCGGCAGTCCTGAAAAAATAAAAACAGCTAAAACAGCTTTAATATACGCTATAGCTGGCATAGCTATTGGCATAAGCGCAACTGCGATAGTACAGACCATACTAGAGATTCTTAAATAATATAAAATTTTAAAAAGGTCGATTTTAACCAAGTAAATTTACAAAAGATAAAATATGAAAAAAATTGTATTAAGTTTAATTACTATTGGCTCAGTGGCGCTGCCCATCATAGCGTTAGCCCAAATTGGAGGGACGCCGCCCACAATTAGCCTTTCTTTAACACAGATTGGCCAAAAAATTGCGAGTGCGGCCTGGATAGTTTTTACGATATTTGCAGTAGTAATGTTCGTAATAGCAGGCATAATGTTTCTTACAGCGTCTGGTGATCCAGAAAAAATTCTGAAAGCCAGAAACGCTTTTCTGTGGGGCGTGGCTGGCATAGTTGTCGGCATTATTGCATTTACCATAATCACTGTGGTCCGAAGCATATTTTAATTTTTATAAACAAAGCTTTGCCGCCCCGGTTACCGGGGCGGCAAAGCTAAAAAAGGTTAAACATGGCAAGAAAAATACTACTTTTAGTTTTACTGGGAGGCGTTATTCTACTTTTACCTAATTTAGCTTTTGGTGAAGAAGAGTTAACTAAAATACTTACGAATATAGAAAATTTGGTTTGGAATGTTTTTGTTACGGTGGTAATTATAATGTGGATTGTAACAGGGGCTTTATATCTTACCGCAATGGGTTCTCCTGAAAAATTAACTACAGCAAAAAGAGCCCTTCTTGCCTCTGTGGCTGGAACGGCAATAGGTATCCTTGCATTTTCCGTGCAGGAAATAATACAGAACGAAATAATAAAGTAGAAAAATAGTGTCAACTCTGGTTTTAATGATTAGTGAGGTTAATCCTCACTAATTTTTTTTAATATGCGGAAATTGAATAAATTATAGTTTTTTGTTATTATGTGATAAAAGCGGGTATGGCGGAACAGCAGACGCACTAGGCTTAGGACCTAGCGGGAGTTAATCCTGTGGGGGTGCAAATCCCTCTACCCGCACCAACAAAAAATTGGAAGGTCCGACCTTCCAATTTTTTAATTAAATTTTCTTATGATATTTTTACGCCTACCTTTCCG
>CAZGLJ010000002.1:12422-16892 GCA_964526025.1 uncultured Candidatus Saccharibacteria bacterium
ACCTTCCAATTTTTTAATTAAATTTTCTTATGATATTTTTACGCCTACCTTTCCGTTACTTTCGACTTTCGGAATTTTTATTGTCAAAACCCCTTTGTCCATTTGGGCGTCAGCTTTATCTATGTCAATATTTTCAGGCAAAACTATTTTTCTGGAAAAGGGGCCCCAATAGCACTCCTGATAAAAGTATTTTTTGTCTGGGTGCTCATACGGGTCGCATCTGCTTCCTTTAATAACCATCATATCTTTTTCCAAAGATATATCAATGTCTTTTATTTGAATTCCTGCTATAGCGGCCAAAACAACAAAATCAGATTCTGTTTCGTAAACATCAACTACAAGCTCTCCATCCTGATCAAAAATTCCGCTAGCAGGAGTTGATTCTTTTTGCTCTTCAACATTTTTAGGTTTTATTTTATTTGCCATAATTTTAAATTTTACAGACACCCTTTATTTTTTTTAATTTTTCAAACTCTGAGAAAACAAGAAAGGCAAGCGCCATTAAAATTGCAATTGGAATGGCTATTTTTGCAGGCCCCTCTAATACCATTATAGAAAAATTATAGAGACCATGCAAGGCCGTAGCCATGACAAAGCCTGCAATAATATAGATTATTCTCTTTTTGACTCCGCAAAATGAAAGAGCTAAGTAGTATCCAATTGTGGCTGAAGCCAAAGTATGCAGGAAGGTGGCTCCTATAAAACGTATAAAGCTCACCATAAGAGTTCTACTTACTAAATCATTAAAAGAAAGTTGGCCCATAGGTATAAATAGATAAAGGATATTTTCTACGGCAGTAAATCCTAAAGCCGCAATAACCATATAAAGCATTACGTCTAATGGTTCGTCTAAATGCGGGCTGTTAATCACTTTTATTCTAACTACTAAATATTTAAATAATTCTTCTGAAAAAGATATTACCAAAAACCAGTATATTATGGCAGTGGCCATTTTATTCAAATTGGCTTTATATAATAGGTCTGCCAGCCCTATTTGCACAAAAAAAACAGGCAAAGTGATTAAAGCTCCCCAAAGAAATACTTTTAAGATCATTGCATTCGATTCTGGGTGCACGTCTTTTCTCAAGTAATAAGAAAGCCAGGTCAAAGAAGGCAAAATTCCAAAAATAATGTAAAGTATAATTATATAGTTCATGATTATTTCTGCGTTATGGCCACATTTCTATCATTAAAGATTTTTGCTTATTTTTAATCGGCAGCTGCTGGTAAATTTCCTCTGTAATAAAAGGCATAAAAGGATGCAATAGTAAAAGGGAATTTGATAAAACATACAACAGGATTTTATTCGTCTTTTCATTGCTCTGTTTTTTAGATTCTTCAATATATTTATCGCAAAAATCATGCCAGAAAAATTCATAAAGTGAATGTGCGGCTTTTCCGAATTCAAAATTGTCTAAGTCTTTATTTGTTAATTTAATTGTTTTGTATAGTACTTTTAAAATTGTTTTGTCCGCTGGCGTTTTGCCAAGTGGTTTTTTATTATCGTACTTTGTATCTCCAATTTGCGATAATACAAATCGGCTTGCATTCCAGATTTTATTGCAGAATTTTTTACCCATTAGAATATTGTCTGTCACAAATTTCATATCCTGGTTTCCCATAATCTGATAGGCAATTCCGAATCTTGTAGCATCAGCGCCGAATTCATCAATAAGTTTTACAGGATCGATTCCAGTTCCCAAACTTTTTGACATTCTTTGTCCATCGCGGGTTAAAACAGTAGCATGTATATAAACATCGCGAAAAGGAATATCTTTTGTAAATTCCATTCCAGAAAAAATCATTCTGGCAACCCATAGATTTATTATATCACGGGCAGTGCTTAAAACATTTGTCGGATAAAAAGCCTTTAAATCCTTTGTTTTATTGGGCCAACCTAAAGTTGCAAACGGCCACAAAGCCGAAGAAAACCATGTATCTAAAACGTCTGTTTCGCCGTCTACGGGAATTTTATGGCCCCACCATATTTGCCGGGAAATGCACCAGTCTTTTACATTTTTTAACCAATCTGAATAGGGTTTTTCAAAGTTTTTCGGATGAAATTTTATTTTGCCTGATTTTACTGGTTTTTCCGCCAATTTTGCCAGTTCTCCCATTTTCAAAAACCATTGCAAAGAAGGAATTAATTCAACAGTAGTGCTGCATCTGTAACATTTTGGAACTTGGTGGGTGTAATCCTCAATTTTTTCCAATAAATTTTGATTTTCTAAATCTTCTATAATTTTTTCTCTTGCTTCTTCTGCTTTTAATCCATTATATTTTTCAGGCGCATTAATTATTCTCCCTTTTTCATCAATAACCTGTATCGCCTCTAATTTATGCCTTTCTCCAATTGTTTGGTCTGCTGTGTCGTGTGCTGGCGTTACTTTTACAGCCCCTGTTCCGAAATCAGAATCAACTAAAACGTCAGAAATAATCGGTATTTCCCTATTTGCCAATGGTAGAATAACAATTTTTCCGACTAAATTTTTGTATCTTTGGTCTTTTGAATTAACTGCAACAGCTGTATCTCCCAACATTGTTTCTGGCCGCGTAGTCGCAACAACAATAAATCCGCCGCCTTTAATTTGGTATTTAATATGCCAAAGGTTTCCTTTTTCTTCTTTATATTCCAATTCTAAATCTGATAGGGAAGTGGCGCATCTTTTACACCAATTAACAATTCTTTTTCCTTTATAAATCCAGCCCTTTTTATGGTAATGTAAAAATGCTTCTTTTATGGCGTTAGAATAGCCCTCATCCATTGTAAATCTTGTGCGAGACCAGTCGCACGAAGAGCCCAGTTTTTTAAACTGATTTAAAATTTTATTTCCATATTCTTCTTTCCATTTCCAGACTTCTTTAACAAATTCTTCGCGTCCCAAATCAAATCTTGATTTTCCTTCTTTTCTCAATTTTTTTTCAACAACATTTTGCGTTGCAATTCCTGCGTGGTCGGTTCCCGGAAGCCACAAAGTTTTAAATCCCTGCATTCTCTTTCTGCGTATTAAAATATCCTGTATTGTTGCGTTTAATGCGTGCCCGATGTGAAGCTCGCCCGTAACATTTGGCGGGGGAATAACAATTGTGTAGGGTTTTTTGTGGCGTTTGGGCAGTTTGTCTGGATTAAAAAAACCGCTTTTTTCCCAAAGCTGGTAAATTTTATATTCAACCTCTTTTGGATTGTAAGCTTTTGGCAAATCCATAATTTTTTAATTTTAGCACACTTTATTTTATTCGTAAATTGCCGTCGGCTTTCAGTTTTGGAAGGTCCGACCTTCCAATTTTTTGATTGCGGTGAAAATAACCGGTTATTGCGGTCATTAAGCCGTTGTCAGTTGATAAATCAGGTTTTGGCACAAAAAATAAAGTATTTTTAATTTCTTTGTTTATTTTATTTTGAAATTGCTTGCGAAGCTCTTTGTTTGCAGAAACTCCACCGCCTAAAATTATTGTTTTTACTTTATAATCTTTGGCAGATTTTATAGTTTTTTTGAGTAAAACATCAATTATTGCCTGCTGAATTTCAGCACACATTTCTTGGATATATTTTTTGGATTTTTGGATTTTAGCTGGCTGTTTTCTGTGATGATATAAAACAGCGGTCTTTAATCCCGAAAAACTAAAATCATAATCTTTTGTGCTTATCATCGGTCTTGGCAGAAATTGGGACGTCATACGTCCCAATTTCTTTGAGGCAAATTCAGAAATAATTTGCCCGCCAGGGTAGCTCAGACCTAAAATTTTGGCTGCTTTGTCAAAACATTCGCCAGCGGCATCGTCTCTTGTTTCCCCTAAAATTTTGTAACTGCCCATTTTTTTTATCAAAATTAATTGAGTATGCCCTCCGCTAACCACTAATGAAATGGCGGGGAAATTTATTTTTTTATTTTTTAAATAATTTACTAAAATATGGCTTTCTATATGGTTTACTGGCACAATTGGAATATCCCAAAAATACGAAAGCACTTTTGCAAAATTTACTCCAACCCATAAACACGGCTCTAATCCCGGACCATTTGTAACAGCAATCAAATCTACGTCAGGTTTCTCATATTTTTGCAAAAAAGGAATTATTTTCTTATAAAGTTCTGGTTCACGTTCTAAAATAGTTTTTATTTTTAAGTTTTTGTTTTTCGATTTTTGCTCGTTTACCCTCAGAAATCCCGATTTTTTTAAAGCTTCAATCAAAGTGGGGACTAAGTTTTTCTGATGTTCTCTCTTAGCAAGAGCTGGGTATACTCCTCCATATTTTTTGTGCACTTCTATCTGTGAAGAAACAATATTTGACAGAACTTTAAAATCACCTTTTTGAGAGGCTTCTAAAATTGCAATTCCTGTATCGTCGCAGGATGTTTCTACTGCTAAAATTTTCATGAATAAATTATATCAAAAACTTGAAAAAATTCAATTTTTGGGATAATGTATAAGTATATTCGCCCCTATCGTCTAGCCCGGTCCAGGACACCA
>CAZGLJ010000002.1:16902-33574 GCA_964526025.1 uncultured Candidatus Saccharibacteria bacterium
TGCTAAAATTTTCATGAATAAATTATATCAAAAACTTGAAAAAATTCAATTTTTAGGGTAAAGTTGATTAAATGGCCCTATCGTCTAGCCTGGTCTAGGACACCAGCTTTTCAAGCTGAGAACACCGGTTCAAATCCGGTTAGGGGCACCATGGATAAAAAAGACTATTTGGATATTTCAAAAGCAAGCGATTTAAAAGATATAAAAGACAGAATATTATACCGCTTTTTTGAGATGATACCTGGTATTTTAAGCTTGGGGACTCTTTTTGGAGTTTTTATTTTTTCTTGGCTGGTGCCTTCGTGGGTGGCGATTTTTATAATTTGTTTTTCTTTTTATTATCTTTTTAGGATTATATATTTTTCTTTGCATCAGATTATAGGATATTTTAAGGTAAAGAAATATTTTAAAAAAGATTGGCTAAAAGAGCTGAAAAAAGTTAACAAGAACTGGAAAGATATTTATCATATAGTTATTTTGCCGACTTACAAAGAATCAAAAGAAATAATAAAAGAAAGTTTAGACGCTTTGATAGAATCAAATTATCCGAAAGAGAAAATAATTGTGGTCTTAGCCATAGAGGGAAGAGGAGGTAATAACGGCAAGAAAGTTGCAAAAGAAATTGAAAAAGAATATATAAGTAAGTTTTATAAATTTTTAGTTTCCGTACACCCAGACAATGTTCCAGGCGAAATCGGAGGCAAGGGGTCTAATGCTGCTTTTGCAGGAAAAGAGGCAAAAGAAAAAATTGTTGATAGATTAAAGATTCCTTATGAAAACATTTTAGTTTCAACCTTTGATATTGATACAAAAGTTTATCCGCAGTATTTTGCCTGTTTAACATGGCACTATTTAACAGAAGAAAATCCGATGAGAGCCAGTTATCAGCCAGTGCCGGTGTATAACAATAATATTTGGTTAGCTCCCGCTTTCTCGAGGGTTGTTTCTACCTCGAACACTTTTTGGCAGATGATTCAGCAGGAAAGAGCAGAAAAACTTACAACCTATTCTTCGCATTCAATTCCCGGAAAAGTATTTTTTGAGGTCGGGTATCCCAATAATGTAGTTTCCGATGATTCCAGAATTTTCTGGCGGGCATATCTTTATTATGACGGAGATTATAGGGTAGTGCCTATTTATTATTTAGTTTCAATGGACGCTGTTATGGCAAAAAATTTTTGGGGAACAGTGGTCAACCAATACAGGCAGCAGAAACGCTGGGCCTGGGGATGCGCTGAAATTCCCTACATAATGTTTGGATTTTTGCAAAATAAAAAAATACCGCTTTTAAGCAGAATTTCTCATTTATACACAATTTTAGACGGATTCTGGTCGTGGGCGACAGCAGCTCTTCTGCTTTTTATTTTAGGCTGGCTTCCGATATTATTGGGCGGAGAAAAATTTAATTTTACTGTTTTGTCTTTTAATTTGCCGATTTTAACCAGCCGGATTATGACAATTTCAATGGCTGGCATGCTGGTTTCTGCAATTTTAAGCACTATGCTTTTGCCGCCGGTTCCAAAAGGCCAGAGCAAACTAAAAAAAATATCCGTATTTCTGCAATGGATATTTTTGCCAGTAACTTTAATTTTATTCGGTTCTCTGCCAGCATTGGATGCCCAAATCCGCTTGATGCTTGGTAAATACATGGGCTTTTGGGTTACAGAAAAAGTTAGAAGATAATTTATTCAAAGTGTATTTTTTGTTCAAATTGTTTGAGCCGCTCTTTTAAGAGCGGATAATTTTTTAGTTCAGGGTCTTTTTCTAAGATTTCTTTTGCGGCAGTTCTCGTTTTTTCAACTAAAAAAATGTTTGAAAGGCCTTGCATAGCCATGTCAGGCAAGCCCCATTGCTGAGTGCCGTACAAAGAACCAGGGCCGCGAATTTCCAAATCAATTTGTGCTAATTTAAATCCGTTATCTGATTGGACTAACGCCTTTAATCTTTTTCTGTTTAATTGGTCTGGCGAAGTTGTGAATAAAAAACAATATGACTGCATGTCTGACCTGCCGACTCTTCCGCGAAATTGATGAAGCTGTGAAAGCCCAAAACGTTCTGCTCCCTCAATCATCATAATTGTGGCTCTTGGAACATCAACACCGACCTCAACAACAGAAGTTGAAACTAAAATATCAATTTCTCCTTTTTTAAAGTCCAGCATTATCCTTTCTTTTTCCTTTGCTTTCATTTTTCCGTGGAGCATTGTAATCCTTAAATCAGGAAAAACATCTTTTGAAAGCCGTTCATATTCATCTTTTACCGCTTTTACTTCTTGCATTGCCAAACTTCTTAAATCACCTGCCCGCAATGCCTTCGGCATAGCCGATGCAGGCGGGTAATTTTGCGGAATAAATGAGTCAGTTATTGGGACGTCCGACGTCCCAAAGCTTTGGGACGTCGGACGTCCTTTGGCTTCGGCTTTCGTTGCCGCAGACTCAATTTTGGGGCAGATAACAAAAACTCCCTTTCCCTCTTTCACTTCTTTTTCTATAAATTCATATGCCGTTTTTCTGTCTTTTGGTTCAACAATCAATGTTTTTATTTTTTTTCTGTTTTTTGGCATTTCATCTATCAATGATAAATCCAAATCTCCATAAACAGTTAAGGCCAGGGTTCTTGGAATCGGCGTTGCTGTCATTGAAAGCAAGTGTGGAAATAATTTTCCATTTTGCATAAGAGCTGCCCTTTGTTCAACTCCAAATCTGTGCTGTTCGTCAACAACAACTAAAGCTAAATTTTTAAATTCAACTCCTTTTTGTATTAAAGCGTGCGTGCCGATTAAAATATTTAATTGCCCGTTTTCTAAATCGCCAAGCAGGCTTTTTCTGGAAATTTCAAAAGTTTCGCCATCTTTTGCAATTCTCGCATCTTTGCCGGTCAAAAGCCCAACACTGACATTAAAGCTTTTTAATAATTCTATTATTGTTTTAAAATGCTGTTTTGCCAAAATTTCTGTAGGAGCCATAAAAGCAACTTGATAATTATTTTTGATTGCGCTTAAGGCTGCCATTGCAGCCACCACTGTTTTTCCAGAGCCAACATCGCCCTCAAGCAACCTGGACATTGGAACTGATTTTTCTAAATCTTTTAAAATTTGGAAAGCGCATTTTTTCTGTGAATCGGTAAGTTTAAACGGCAAAGAATTTGTAAATTTTTTCATTAAGTCTGTGTCCATTGGGCATTCGGGGGATTTTTTTTGCATTAATTTTATTTTTTCTTTTAATGCATGGAGCTGTATTAAAAAAAGCTCTTCAAAAGAAAAGCGGGCTTTAGCTGCATCAGCGTGTTCAAAAGAATCGGGAAAATGCAGTTGCTGTACTGCCTCCTGAATCGGCAGGAATTTATATTTTTTTATAATTTCTTTCGGCAAACTTTCAGGGATATATTCTGAAAATCTGTAAAGCAAAGGCTTTATAACATATCTTAGCCACCTCGAAGTAACTCCTCTTGTTTCAGGATAAACCGGCACTATTCTGCCCGTATGCGTCAAGTCCTCATTTTCTCCAAAATCATTAATTCTTTCATGACTTGGATTATTTAAGTAAAGCCCCTCTTTAAAAAGGCTGATTTTTCCTGCCAGACAGACAAAGTCGTCTTCTTTCAAAGTTTTTGCCAAGTATGGCTGGTTAAACCAAATAACCTTAATGTTACCGGTTTCATCTTCAATAAGAGCTTCTGTCAAACTTATGCGCTTTTTCCATGTATGGATATTTTCTATTTCTGTAATTTTTCCCTGCACGCAAATAACTTCGCCTAATTTCTGTCGCGCATCTGATATAGAAACTATTTTTGAAAAATCATCATAACGGCTTGGGAAATAAAAAAGCAGATCCTGAATTATTTTAATCCCGAATTTTTTTAATCTTTTTTGGTAAGCTAAACCTATTTTAGGCACTTCTTCAATTTTCGTTGACAATGACAGCATAAATAATTTGGCGCCCTTGATAAAAAATCTCGGGCGCCATTAGCCGGTTTTACCGGTTAGTTGATCTGCTTCGCTAAGGAAGCTTCTGTCTGGACGACCAAACACTTGTCTTCGTCGGAGAGCCTGTCCCATTGGTTTCTCCTAATCCTCTCTAACAGGACCTTCAAGACGATTGGGGAGTACTCTTTCCCCCTCACTTTTCTCGCTACCATATCCACGAGTTTGATAAGAGATCCGTCGCGGCAAAGCCTTCTAAGGTCGTTAATAAGCCGCTCTGCGCCTTCTCTTACCAGATCCCTTTTTTCCTCTGGGATCTCTTTGGCCAAAACCTTTTTGAAGGTTTTGGCTTTTTCTAGCTGGCTAGCCTTTTTGAGGAGTCTCTTTATAACTTCCTCTTGGCGCCTTGCTTTGCTCTTTATCCGCGCATCTTTCATGGCGCTGCTCCTTTCGAGTTGGAGATTCTGTATGTACTTTATCCTCCTTTCATAAACAGAATCCAAGTTGTCAAAGAACCGACGCGGTTCTTTTTCTGTGCCCTCGACTGGATTCGAACCAGTATTTATAGCTCCGCAAGCTACCGTCCTATCCATTGAACGACGAGGGCAATGCGGAAGATAGTGGACGATGTTAGAACCTACTTTCAGACGACCACTACTTACTCCTTTATCCCAAGTTTATCACTTGAAGCCGCAAAAATCAATTAGTCGCAGATTTCACCCTACCCCGTATTTCACTATTCTTTTTAAGTAATCAAAAAGTCCTTTGATATTATCTTTGGACTTTTTTAATTACCTTTCAGTTTTTTATTTTCTATTTTTTCCAAGTATTTTATTTCTTTCTTTACTTCTTTTATATGCTTTTCTGTGGGCAAACTTTCAGGCACTTCTCCACCAATTTCTTTAATTGTTTGCCTTACTTTGCCACCAACCATAAAATGAGTATTTGAAGCGGCGGTTTGACCCCTTATATTATCTTTTTTTAACTTTTCATCTGTTTGAGTAATACGAAAAAGGTTTGCCGCCAGTTCTGTTGACCCAGCTCTATCCAATAATTCTCCTTTTTTAATCCCTTTTTTCTTTTCTAAATCCGATAGTGGCAAACCATAAAGACCCCTATATCCAGCATCGTTAAACAAACCAAATTGATTTACTCCTGCCCGCTTTGCTGTGCTAAAAAGTTTTTTATTTTGGTCAGATACTTGATTACGAATAAATAATCTTTTAGTGGCATCTGGCAGTTGCTCAAAAACTTCTTGCTTTCTTGTTTGTATTGCAAAATATGTTTGAGCGATAGCAATTTGCTCTTTATTGGGGTCTCCGTTTTGAGCTATTAAATAACAGGCGTAGCGGTCAAGTTTATAATCTCTTACGTTCCTTGTTGTATTTGAACCTATTTTGACCATTTTAACCGCTCGGTAAAAATGGTTATCCACATCCTGCCCGCTATTCACACAGGCACGAGCCGCCCTCATTATAACTTCTTCTGCCTTATGCCAATTTTCATATCCCAAAAGTGGGAGCAACTCACGAGCTTCCCAGTATTCAACGCCATTTTCATCAATTTTTTTTATTTCCTCAAATCCCTTATTGGGACTTGATGGCATTATTTCATCGGTCATAAATCTATTTTACATAGTTAAGCAAAAAAGGCAAATTTTATTTACCCCACCCTTCAACTCACTATTGTTTTGAAATAAAAAAGCCCCAGAAGTCCAAAGGACGACTGGGGGTATGTGTTTTTCGCGAGAGTTAGTTTTTGCTACGAGAGCAAGATGATACTGCCGATAATCCATAGTAGGAGCACGGCAGTAATCTTCAATCCGAAGAGCCAACCCTCGATTTTTTCTCTTCGCTCAATCAGGGCGAATTTTTCTTCAGCTCCATTAGGGATACTGGAAGTGCAATGTAGTTGCGACATTAGTTTTTTCCTTTCTGAATTATGGTTCTTATTGCTTGGTTATTGTTGCAACGAGCAACATAACCCACAAGATGAACACTCCTAAATACACGAGGCTGATACCAAATGTATGCGTGATAAAGGAATGAAATCCTTTCGGTGCTGAAAGTTCGGCAATCCGATGGAAGAAACCCGTGGGAAGCCCCAGTTGAAACTCCAGTTCAGTGCCTCGCTTCAACAAACTACGAAATAGAGAAGTTGTCCGTCGCTCCACAATAAGCAAAGCCAATAGAAACAACATCGCCACACTGAAAATAGCGTATCCGTTGAGGCGACTTTCCTTCACGGCTTGATTGTAGATTGGAAGCAATGCCGATTGTATGCTTATACCAAAGGCGACTGTAATGAAGCGGATGCTCACGAAGAATTTGTATCCTTCAAAAACAAGCTTATACTCGTCCCTAAAGTTTTCCTGGCTCGGCGGTTCTGTGTTCACGTCTGGTCTCCTATTAAGTTGTCCAAAGAGCGAATGGGATTATGATACCACGATAAAGTTAAAATAGCAAGGTCATGCTTTCAGTTCTCTAATTTCAGCCGTTTCCAAATGAGGAATTTTCCTGTGCTGACTTACGGGCTTTTTTGAGAAGTGAGTATGTAGAATTTGTAAAACATCTCCGTGAGAAACAAGGAGGATTTTTTTATCCTCATATTTCTTCTCTAATTCGTTGATAAGGGCAAGGGTTCTTTTGAGGATTTTATTAGGACTTTCAATGCCCTTATGTTTGTGATTTGGATTCTTCTCATCGTGTTCCCAAGCTTCCGTTATATTGGTTAAAGATGTCTTATCAAGTTTTCCAAAATACCTTTCTCGTAAGTTTTTATGGAAATTGATTTTTTTCACGCCAAGTAATTTTCTGGCTATTTCTGCCGTTTCTTTGGCTCGCAAGAAATCAGAGGAATAGATAATAACATTAGAGTCCAACAGTTTGCTTTTTTTACTTTTTGAAATAGAGTTTTTAACTTGTCTTCTTCCTTTTTTTGACAACCCAAAACTTACAACTCCCTCTTTGGGATGACTTAACAAAATATCTGCAACATTAGCTTCGCTTTCTCCGTGTCTAATAATAAAATATCTATTTTTGAGTTTTTTCGGTAATTTCATTTTTTAATCTTTATTTACACTATAACAAAAATTTCTCATTTTTAGGAGCTTTCAGTATATTTTTGCAAAAAGCTCGAACATCCCACATTCCCTTTTTGAAGTTATAACCTTGCAAAAATAAAACACCACATAATTAGCAGTGTTTTGAGTCTGAATCTCGTTTGCGGAGGAGGTGGGACTCGAACCCACGAACCCCGTGAGGGGTTCCAGTTTTCAAGACTGGTGCAATAGCCGCTATGCGACTCCTCCATGTGCGGAGAGGGTGGGATTTGAACCCACGGACCCCTTACGGGGCACAGGTTAGCAACCTGTTGCTTTAGACCGCTCAGCCACCTCTCCAATTTATTTATTTTACCTTAAAAATTTGCTAAAGTCAATTTGAAAAATAATTAATTTTGTGATATTCTAAATAAATAAAATAGATAGACGTCGGGTGTCTATCTAATCCTATGGAAAACAATCAAAAATTCGCGTGCGCGATAAACTGCATGGATGGAAGAGTCCAGGACGCTGTGAAAAATTATATGAAAGAAAATTACAGCGTTGATTATGTTGACATAGTTACAGAGCTAGGACCGAATAAAATTTTGGCAGATAATGCAGATAAAATTATAATTGAAAACATTAAAAAAAGAGTTGAGGTTTCGGTTAATCATCACGGATCTAAAGTTGTGGCGATTGCAGGACACTTCGGATGCGCGGGAAATCCAGCGGAAAAAGAAGTCCAAATGGGACACCTTAAAAGAGCAGAAGAAGTTGTGAAATCATTTGGATTTGATGTTGAGCTTGTCTTATTGTGGGTGGATGGCAACTGGCAAGCAGCGGAAAAAATTGCTTAAAAAGAATTTTTTTATCCTTCGCGGGCGAGGCAGATTCCCCAAACGCTTTTGGCGCCCGCGTCTCGAAGGACGCGGGCGCATTCTTGCATTGTAGAGCCGGTAGTATAAACATCGTCAACTAAAAATACTTTTTTTCCAGCTAATTCGGCTGGTTTTTTAATTGCGAATGCGCCTTGTAAATTTTTTCCTCTCTCTTCTTTTGACAATTCCATCTGCGGTTTTGTGGATTTTGTTTTTATTAAAACATCGGAAAGGACAGGAACTTGCAAGACTTTTGATAATTCTTTTGCCAATTCTTCAGATTGGTTATAGCCACGGGATTTTAACCTCTTTTTGTCCAAAGGAACAGGAATCAAAACTGAATTTTGCCAGATTGCGTCTGTATTCTTTTTAGCCAAAATAAAATGCTCAACTAAAATACTTGCCAATGTTTTTGCTAAATCTTTTAAATATGGCTGATATTTAAATTGGTAAATTAATTTTTTGGTAAGTTGTTTTTCTTTGTAAGGCAAAGCAAAGTAAAGACCCGAAAGTTTTTTATCTTGGCATCTTGGGCACTTTCCCGACATTTGGTCTATAGGAAGGCGAAGGGGTTTTGTATCGCAAAGACAATAGTTAAATTCCGAAATATCCAAAGTCGCTTTGCAGTCTTCACAAAGATAAATTCCTTCTTTTTGGCATCCTAAACAGAATTTTGGGAAAAATAAATCCAATAAAAATGTTTTTATTTTATCCACAGTGTTATTTTATTGACTTCATTATATAATAAATTTAATTATGGCTTCAAATTTCCTAGGAAATTTTAATTTAGAAAAATTCAATATTTTTTCTAACCCTTTAAGAATGTTTTTTCCCAAAAAAATGGTGGGAATTGATGTTGGCACCTCGTCAATTAAAATTGTTGAATTATCCCGCTGGGGCCAGGGGAACACATTGGAAAATTACGGAGAAATTAAATCGTCATCTTTATATAAAGAACCCTTCAGGTCGGTTGAAAGGGGGAGTTATCTGCTTTCAAACTATTTTGTTTCAAGGGCCATAAGGGCAGTTATAGACGAAGCAAAAATTAACACTAAAGCGGCCATATTTTCCATTCCTGATTTTTCAACTTTCTGCGTTTCATTTGATTTGCCTCCAATGAGCCAGAAAGAAATGAAAGATGCAGTTTATTATACAGCTCCCCAGCACATACCCCTGCCGATTGCAGAAACTACTTTGGACTGGAAATTAATAGAGGGAGTGCCTGGTAACAAGCAATCTAGCCTTAAAATATTTTTAGTTGCCATCCCCAACCAAACTATTCAGGATTACCAGACAGTGGCCCAATTGGTCGGGCTTGAATTATATGCTGTGGAGGCCGAAGCATTTGGTTTAGCCAGGGCCTTGGCAAGAGAAAATAAAAAGTGCATATGTTTAATAGATATTGGGGTGCAGAGCACTACCATTAATATAGTTGACAAGGGAAATTTGAAGAAGAGTTATAGTTTTGATTTTGCCGGAGGCCAGTTGACTTACGCTGTTTCTTCCGCTTTGGGTTTAGGTCATAGCGAGGCAGAGGAAATAAAAAATATTCAAGGGCTTACTTCTTCTGCCCAAAGCATTACTAAAACTTTATATCTTTTGATTGACCCTCTTTTAATTGAAGTAAAAAAGATTTTATATGATTTTTATCTAAAAACGGGAAAAGAGGTAGAAGAAATTTATTTAACTGGAGGCACTTCGGCTCTGCCGGGGCTTAAAGAATATTTTACAGAAGTTCTTAAAAAGAGAGTGGAAATTCCAAATTGTTTTTCTGATTTTTTATATCCGCCGATACTTGGCAGCAATCTTGAAAAAATGGCGCCGTCTTTTTCAGTGGCAACAGGTGTGGCGCTTGGCGGGCTGGAAACTAAGAGCTAGCTGGGTGTTTGATATTTTTTATTGCCTGCCTGACGGCAGTCAGGTATAATAAAATAAAACGATTATGGATTTTAGCGCAATTTTTCGATTAAGGACTAAAAAGATTTGGTGGGTAGATGTTATATTTTATTTTGCGCTCTCTCTGCTGATAGCCACTGTCTTTTTGTATCTTATCTTTATCATTAAAAATAGCATTCAGAGAAAAGAAATTAAAGACCAGGAGGCAAAACTAGAAACAGTGGGAACTGAAGAGCAGAAAGGCTATGAAAAAGACGTCATTTCATACCAGAAAAAAATTAGCGATTTTGCTAAACTGTTTAAAAACCATGAATTTGCCTCAAACGTGTTTGTTTTTATGGAAAAACAGACTTTGCCGAATATTTGGTTTAAACAATTTAATATGAACGAAAAAGGCAGCCAATTACAGCTATCTGGAGAGGCAGATAATATGGAGGCTTTTTCTCGTCAGATAGCGGCTTTCGAGAAAAATGAATATATTAAAAGCACAGACTTGCTGAATTCTAGTTTGGGAGAATCTGCAAGAGTCCAATTTAACTTGAATCTTTCCTTAGACCCCAAAATATTTAGTTATGTATCGGACAATTCAACTAATTCGGAAAACCTAGAGAATCAAAATAATAATCAACTAGAATAATAAATAATATAATAAATAATGCAAATCGATCGTCCCATTGCTATAGCTGTAATCTTATTTGTCATTCTGCTTTTGTCGTTCTTTCTAGTCGTGCCAGAATATCGCACATTTAAGGAGCTTCAATTAGAATTAGGGAAAAAGAAGGCGGAGTATAATGCAGAGTATGAATATTATTCAGAGATAATAAAGAGTTATAATGATATGCAAACTCGGAAAGAAGATATTGAAAAGATTAATGACGCTCTTCCCGTTGAATCAAACTTTGGCAGTCTGGTCTATTATTTTCAGGGCCGGGCTTCGGAAAGCGGTTTGACATTTAAGAATCTTTTTTTATCAAAATCGTCTAAAGCCAGCAGCCAAAGCGGCGCAGATGGAAGCTCAAAGAGCAAGATAAATGATATAGTTTTTTCATTAAATTTGTTGGGAAGCTATTCGTCATTAGAAAATTTTATTTCTTCCTTGGAAAAATCAGCGCGTTTGTTCGAAATTACGAGCATTTCCTTTGGTTCGCAGAGTTCGTCATCATTTGGATCAGCGCAAGAAACGCAATTTCAAACACAGCAAACTTATAATTTTAATTTAGAAGTGCTAACGCATTTATACCAATAGAATTTTAAATTTTAAATTAAATTTGTGGCAGTAGTTTTTATATCGCCAAAAAAGAGGCAGCAGATGTTTTTTATAGGAATCACAGCGATGTTCCTGCTGGTTTTGATTTTTATCGCGCTTTTAGTTTTCTTATCCCAGCCTCAGTTAATAGCCCCAGAGCTGGTTTTTAATAAGCCTAAAGTCAGCATTAACTTTGACGTTTTAGATTCTGAACAATTTAAAAGTCTTTTGCCATATATGCAAATGCAGACGCAGTTTACTTACACAGCTACCACCAAAGACGGGAAATCGGCAGACGGTTTAATTTCCGCAGTTTCTATCGAAGAGGCGAAAAAAATTCTTGAGGGCATGGACTTAATAGTGGTAGCGAGCGACATAAAGGAAGTTGAAATTGGCAGAGAAAATCCATTTTTACCTTATTACCAAACAGCGCTGCCCAGCCAACACAACCAATAAAAAAATAAATAAAATGAAATTATTGCAAGAGTTATTTGCAAATGGGATACTCTCGGAAGAAAAGAAAAACCAACTGCAAGAAGAAGTAGAGAAAAAAGGGAAAACGGAGGAAGAAATAATTTTAGAAAAAAAGATTGTTTCAGAAAATTCCCTGTTTGAATTAAAGAGCAAGATTTTAGGAGTGCCCCTTAAAAAAATAAAGGCAGAAGAAGTTCCTTCTGCTGTTTTGGAATTAATACCGGGAGAAGCAGTTATTAACTATAAAATGGCGGCTTTGTCAAGGAATGATAAATTTGTCTTAATAGGAATGGTTTATCCAGAGGATATAGCGGCCCAAAACGCCTTGAGATTTTTGGCTAATCAGCAGAAATTCGAATATCAAGTGTGCCTTATAACTCTAAGTAATTTAGAAAATCTTTTAAAACAGCAAAAAAATATAGGCGCTGAAACAAAAAAAGCTTTAGAGGAATTAAATATAGAAAAGGGAGACATATTAAGCGATTTAGAAAAAAAGATACCGGCAGGACAGATAATGGTCCAAGAAGCTCCTATTATTAAGATGGTTTTGGTGATATTAAGCCATGCCATAGAAGGAGACGCTTCTGACATACACATAGAGCCTGGCAGAGAAAAATTGACTATTCGTTTCAGATTAAATGGAATTTTGCACCCAAATCTTTTTTTGCCTTTAAGGGTCCATCCGTCTATCGCCGCCAGAATTAAAATTCTTGCCGGCTTGAAAATAGATGAGCGCAGGATACCGCAGGACGGAAGGTTCTCGGCCAAAATTAATAATAAAGATATTGATTTTAGGGTTGCCACTTTCCCAACTCTTTACGGAGAGAAAGTTGAATTGAGAGTTTTGGATCCTTCTACGGGCTTAAGATCGTTTGATGAATTAGGTTTAAGGGGAAGGAGCCTTGAGGTAGTAAAAGAAACTATAAAAAAACCATATGGAATGATTTTGTTTACAGGTCCTACTGGTTCTGGCAAAACTACCACTCAGTACGCTATATTGCGGATTTTAAATAACGATACAGTTAATATCGTCACTGTTGAAGATCCTATAGAATATTCAATAGCTGGAGTAAACCAATCGCAGATAAAGCCAGAGATTGGTTATACTTTTGCGCAGGGTCTCCGCCAAATTCTCAGGCAAGACCCGAATATTATTATGGTTGGCGAGATAAGGGATGAAGAAACCGCTGACTTGGCAGTAAATGCCGCTTTAACCGGCCACATTGTGTTATCTACTTTGCACACCAATTCTTCTGCCGGCGTAGTGCCAAGATTAATAGATATGGGAATAAGGCCTTTTTTAATTCCCTCTGTTCTGAGAGCTGTTATTTCCCAAAGATTAATAAGGACTTTATGTCCAAAATGTAAAATAAAAATAAAGCCAAATGAAAGGGTTGTAAATTATATAACAAAAAAAACAAAAAGTTTGCCAGCTTTCGCTAAAAAAGATTTAAAACTGCCAAATCCGTTTTTAATATACGGCTCTAAGGGTTGTGACGAGTGCAATTTTACCGGATACAAAGGCAGGGCAGGGCTTTTTGAAGTTTTGTCTGTGACTGATGAGATAGCCCAGTTAATTATAAAGGGCGCAGGAGAAAGCGCGATTTTTAAGATAGCGCAAAAACAGGGTATGCTTGCAATGGAGCAAGAAGGGATATTAAAGATTTTGAGCGGCGAAACAACAATTGAAGAAGTGACAAGAGTGACCGGCGAAAAAGAATAATTATTTAATTTAAAATTTTATTGTATGGATTATTTATCTTATTTAAAAAAACTTCTAGATGTAGTTGTTAAAGAAGATGCCTCTGATTTGGATATTTCTGTTAACCATGTGCCCAATATACGCATTACCGGCCAGCTTGTTCCGTTAGGACATGAAAAGGAAATCTCAGCTAAAGATTCTGAAGGTATGGCTTTTTCTATAATGTCAGAGTTGCAGCGAAAAAATTTTTTGGAAAACAGGGAAATTGATTTTTCTTATGATTTTGAACAAAAGGGCAGATTCAGAGTTAATATTTTTTTTCAGAGAGGAAGCATAAGCATGGCTTTGCGTTTTATCCCTTCAAAAATAAGAACCATTGAAGAATTAAATCTTCCGCCTGTTTTACATGATTTTACGTCGCGCCCCCAGGGCCTTGTTTTAGTAACCGGCGCTTCCAGCCAGGGAAAATCAACCACTTTGGCGGCTTTAATCGACGAGATAAACCATACTAGAGCCGTTCATATAATAACTATTGAAGATCCCATTGAATATACTTATCCTGTTAACAGGGCGATTGTTGACCAAAGAGAAGTTTCCTTAGACACTTTAAATTTTACAAATGCTTTAAGGGCTACTTTCCGCCAGAATCCCGATGTAATTATGGTCGGAGAAATGAGAGATTTAGAAACAATTTCCACTACAATAACAGCAGCTGAAACTGGGCATTTAGTTTTTGCCACTTTGCATACTAATTCAGCGGCCCAGACAATCCACAGGGTAGTTGATGTTTTTCCCGGAGACCAGCAGAACCAGATAAGATTCCAATTAGCGGCTTCTCTTTTAGGCATAGTTTCACAGAGATTAGTGCCAAGGATTAAGGGGGGTTTTATTCCAGTTTGCGAAGTAATGCTTTGCAATAACGCTATTTCTACTTTAATAAGGGAAAATAAAACTCACGAAATTCCAGCAGTTATAGAAACATCAGCTAAGGAAGGTATGATTTCTTTTAGCAGGGCTTTGGTTGATTTGGTAAGAAAAAAAGAAATATCTTTAAATAATGCAATAGATTATGCGTCAGACCCGAATGAAGTTAAAAACCTCTTACGCTAATTTTCAATTTTAATGAAATATATTTATCAGGCAAGGTCTAAAGAAGGGAAAATTGAAACAGGCACAGTTGAGGCGTCTTCCAAAGAGGCAGCAGCTCTTCTTTTGCAGAAATACAATATTTACGTTACTTCCATAAAGGAACAAACCTCTTCAATTTTGCGCAACAGAAGTATAAAATTTTTAGAGAGAGTTTCAAAAAAAGAGCTGGCCATATTTTCAAGGCAGTTAGCTTTAATGATGCAGTCGCGCGTGCCTGTAACCCAGAGTTTGAAAAGTCTGGCCGCCCAGACGAAGAAACAGGGCTTTAAAGAAAAGATTTTAAAAATTTCCCAGTTGGTGGAGGAAGGGAATTCTTTGTCAGAATCTTTTGCCGCATTCCCGGAAGTTTTTAATGTCTTTTACGTTAATTTGATAAAAACAGGAGAAGCGTCGGGAAAAATTTCCGACTCTCTTTATTATCTTTCAGACCATTTAGAGAGAGAGCACGATATAGGCTCTCAGATAAAAGGGGCTATGATTTATCCTGCATTCGTTATTGTCGTGCTGCTCGTCGTAATTATGATAGTCATGTTCTTTGTTATGCCAAAGCTTATCGGGCTTTTAAAAGAGACAACGAATCAGCCGCCTCCATTTACCCTATTTATGATAAATATTTATGGTTTTTTGATGAATTACGGATGGGTTATAATGCTCGGATTTTTGGCTTTAGTTGTATTTATAGCTTATTATTTTACAACCAAGGAAGGCAAAAAAAATTATGATAAATTATCTTTTAAAATACCTTTTGTAAATAATTTTCTGAAAAAAATATTTTTAGTAAATTTTGCTGAAAACCTTTCCACATTGATAGGCGCCGGACTTCCCATAACTACAGCCTTAAAAATTACCAAAGACACAGTGGGCAGTTTTGTTTATAAGGAAATTATTTCTGAGATAGAAAAGAGAGTTTCTGAGGGAGAAAAAATAAGTTCTGTTTTGGTAAGGTATCCTGATTATATTTCTCCATTTGTGGTGCAGATGATCCAAGTTGGCGAAGAGACAGGCAAATTAGACAAGAATTTATTGGAGATAGTTAATTTTTACCAAAAAGAAATTAACAGGGCGATTTCAACTTTTACAGCAATGTTAGAGCCAATTTTGATAATTTTTTTGGGAGTGGTCGTTGCTATTCTGGCAATCTCTGTTTTAGAGCCCCTATACGGAACATTAGGAACAATATAGTTATCCACAACTAGGTCTATTGCCCGTATTCATTATAAAAATTATAATTAAACTAATTCAGGACATGCAAAAAAATATAGGATTTACCTTGATTGAGCTGGTCGTTGTAATAACTGTTATAGTAATTTTGTCTGCTATAATTTTATTTACTGTTAGCCAATATATAAACAAGGGTAAAGATTCCAACATAAAAGGCAATTTAGCTGTTTTGGTCGCGTCAGGAGAGGTTTATTATAACGGTCCAGGAGACAATAGCTATGGCGATCCTAATGGGGTTAGCTTTTGTTCTTCAAACGTGGTTATAAACGCTTTTAACCAAATTCCCTCTGATGCTTCGCCTGTGTGCGTGGTGCAAGATCCTCTTGCGGGCAAGGCATGGGTTGCCTGCGCAAAATTATTCACAGATTCTACAAAAGCATACTGCGTTGACAGCAGAGGCGTAAAAGAAGAAATGGATATCTCTATTACGCCTTGCAGTCATGGCGCTATATCGGCGCTTGATCCGATGCAGTGCCCTGATTAAGATATCCACTGGTTGACATTTAAAAAATATACTAAAATAAATCAATATTAAAAACAAAATAAAATGAATAAATCAAAAGGGTTTACGGTTATAGAATTGATAGTAGTAGTTGTAATTATAGCTGTTTTAGCTATTATTGTGACTACTAATGTTGTCAGTTATAACAACAAGGGCAAAAACGCTGCCATAAAAGCAGATTTAGGTAATGAATTGACAGAAGCAACAAAATATTTTGAGAGCGATCCTAGTTATGCGGGTACTTATAATTTTTGGTGTGTAAGTGCTTCTGTAACAAAGTTTAAAAATGCTGCTGAAAACAAAGGAGCTACTGATTGGAAATGCTTCTGCGACAAGGACACTAGTATGCCAATATGTCGTGATATTAATGGGAATAATACGAAATGGTGTACCAGCGTAATTTTAGTAGGGAGTGGAGCAGGCACTTATTGCGTTGATTCTAGCGGAGCCAAACTATCTGGCAAAACTTGCAGTCCAGGATCAGGAGTATGCCAATAAAAGGATTAAACACAAAGGTCGAACTGTTAAAAATTTAATTGTTAAAATTAAAATCTAATTAAAAAATAAAATGAATAAATTAAAAGGTTTTACGATTATTGAGTTAATCGTAGTTATCGCGATTATCGCAGTTTTAGCTAC
>CAZGLJ010000003.1:0-1838 GCA_964526025.1 uncultured Candidatus Saccharibacteria bacterium
GCATTTTTTACAGATATAAATTATATCCTCTCCGGCATCTGTGATTGTCTGGAATTCATCTGAATATTTTGAAAAACTTCCGCCGGAAGCCAGAGTCTGATAAGTGTTTTTGGCGATTCCGCATTCTTTAAAAACGTTAAAATAAACATTTATCATCTTGTCATAATATTTGTCTAGATCTGCTTGTGCTGCATGAAAAGAGTATAAATCTTTCATCAAAAATTCCCTTGTCCTTAAAATTCCCGATTTAGCTCTCAACTCATCTCTAAATTTTGTCTGAATTTGGAAAACAGAAAACGGCAAATCCCTGTAAGAAAGAATAATCTTCTTTGCCAGAGGAGAAACAACTTCCTCGTGCGTAGGGCCTAAGGCATATTCCTTGTCGCCCGATCCCTTAACTTTAAAAAGGACATCTAAACTATTCCATCTGCCTGTTTTTAACCAATTATCTTTAGGCTGCAGCACGGGCATTAAAACTTCCTGCGAGCCTGCATCTTCCATATTCTTTCTAATTACATTTTCAATCTTCTGCAAAACCTTAAGGCCTAAAGGCAAAAAAGTATAAACTCCGGCCATTAACTGGTCCACAAATCCAGCTCGCGTCAAAAGCTCATTTGAGATGGCTTCTTCACCAATAGATTTTTCCTTAGTTGTTTTATAAAATAATTTAGATTGTAACATATTATTAAATTTTTAAATTAATAAGCTGTTTAATTCTGCAAAGATGACTTTAAAAAATCTGTAAAACGCGGGATATCATATCTTATTGTTATAAAAATAGACAAAGCAATCAGCAGTATAAAAAATGCAACAGTAATACTCTGCTCCACTTTAACTGAAACCGGTTTGCCTTTTATCTTTTCAATTAACAAAAATATTAGTTTTCCTCCGTCCAACGCCGGAATGGGAAATAAATTAAATATTGCGATAAACACGCAGATTATTCCAATAAAATACAGAAAAAATCCTGCGCCATAACTCGCCGCATTGGCTAAAAATACCGTAATTCCTAAAGGCCCTGCAAAAGCCGCGCCCTCAGGAGTCCCTTTGCCAGAAACTAAATTGGCTAAAACTTGATATAAGCCAGCTAGCGCGTTTACGGTCGTCTGCCACGTATAAATTGCCCCCTGCCATGGAGCTTGGTACCACGGATATTTTTCAATCAAGGTTGCTATTCTCTCTAACGCAATTCCCACAGGGCCTTGGCCTTCGGGAGCTAAAATTCTTGGGGTTAAAGAAACATCAAATATCTCTCCCTGCCTGTCAATTGTTAAAGTTATTTCTTTTCCCTTATTTTCATTTGTAATTTTTTGAAAATCAGCAATTTTATTAATTTTAATGTTTGAACCGCTAATCTTAACATTGACTATAGCGTCTCCCATTTTCAAACCAGCCTGCCCGGCAGGAGAGTCCGCTGTAACTCCAATAACTTTGACCTGAGCAGCTAATCCTTGCGCATCCTGGTCTCCTACGGGCAGATCGGTGCCAATTGCAAAAACAACAGAAAAAATAATTATTGCAGTTAACCAAAAGGCCGCTACTCCGCCAATAACAATTAAAACTCTTTTCCAAATTTTAAGGCCCATAAAACTTCTGTAATCATCCACTCCCCCCTCTTCTCCATAAATTCTGACAAAAGCGCCCAAAGGCAGAAGATTTATAGAATAAATAGTCTCGCCTATTTTTTTTCCGAATAATCTGGGCGGATAGCCGATGCCGAATTCGTCCACCCGTATTCCGAATTTTTTGGCTATAATAAAATGCCCGAATTCGTGTATAACCATCAAAAGTATTAAACTGAGAAACGCAACTGCTAAAGTTAAAATTGAA
Source organism: uncultured Candidatus Saccharibacteria bacterium (assembly GCA_964526025.1). Taxonomy (GTDB): domain Bacteria; phylum Patescibacteriota; class Minisyncoccia; order Minisyncoccales; family Staskawiczbacteraceae; genus UBA11703. The sequence goes on from CAZGLJ010000003.1 coordinate 1,831, forward strand.
GATATCAT
>CAZGLJ010000003.1:1938-21852 GCA_964526025.1 uncultured Candidatus Saccharibacteria bacterium
TATATTATTTCGTTTTTTTTCTTATCAATTAAATTTTTTATTTTTTCATTAAATTCATCAATAACTTTCTGCAGTTCGTCTTTACCTCGAAATTTATCGTCTTCTGAAATTTTCTTTGCTTTAAATGCATCCTGGATTGCGTTCCATGTATGTTCTCTCCAATGCCTTATGGTTTGTTTTGTCTGTTCTGCTTTTTCGTTTAAAGCTTTGCTTAGCTGGAGGCGGTATTCTTCCGTAAGCGTGGGCAGATTAAGCCTTATAATATTTTTATCAACAACAGCTGACATTCCAAGCCCGGACTGGGAAATCGCTTTTTCTATGGGTTCAATATATGAGGCGTCCCATGGCTGAATTACAATCTGGTTTGTTTGGGGAGCCGAAATTGCCGCCAATTGCTTTAATGCAAATTTTGAACCGAAAGCGTTTACCTCTATGTCTTCAACAAGAGCTGGAGAAGCCCTTGAAGTTCGTATTTTTGCTATTTCCTGTTCTAAAAATTTAAAAGCTTTATCAAACTCAGGTTTTACTTTATCAATAAATTCTTTATACGGCATAATTTTAAATTTCCATTAATAATATTTCTAAAGCCAATTTTGGATTAGCATTTGTAAAAATCAATTTATTATTTATATCCTCTGTTAAATTTATAATTTTTTTGATTTTTGAAACCGGATAATCATCTATCGCGGCTGCAGAAAGCTCTGAAAAATATTTCTGATTTTCTAATTTTCCAACTCCTGTTTTTAGAAATAATAAATACCTTAAATATTTTTGCAAAACTTCCAAGATATCCCCTAATTTTTGCTGATCTGCATCCAAAGATTTTGCGTATTTAAATTTTTCGGAAAATTCGCAGCTGGCAACTTTTAAGAAGTCCTGTAAAATTTTGTTCTCCTGCTCAATTTTCTGCTGGCTTAATGCGGGCTTGCCCAAAAATTTTATTGTCTGACATCGCGACAATATTGTGGGTAAAATCATATCGGGTTTTGAAGAAATTAGAATCAGCAGAGTTTTTCCCTTTGGCTCTTCAAGCGTTTTCAAAAAACAGCTCTGCGCCTCCTGGTTCATAAAATGGGCATCGTCAACAATTACAATCTTAAAACCTCCATTGTAAGATTTGTATGCCAAAAATTTTTGAATTTCCCTGATTTTCGCAATTGATATTTCCTTTCCGTCTTCTGGTTTAACAACCATTAAATCCGGAAATTTGCAACCGACGAATTCCGCAAATTTCCTGGCAAAAGTTTTTTTACCCAGATACCTATCACCTGAAAACAAATACGCATGCGAAAGCTGGCCGGCTTCAAACTTCTTTTTCAAAAAATCCCATTGCTTTTGATGACCTATCGTCATTTTTATTTCTTGCTCATTACCACTTTTTTATATTCGTCTAAATGTTCCAAAACGGTTCCGGTTCCTTTTACCACGCAAAACAATGGCTCTTCTGCCACAAAACACGGAACGCCTGTGCTTTGAGCAACTAACTCGTTAATTTTTGGCAGCAAAGAACCGCCGCCAGCCATTATGATCCCTTTATTCATTATATCGGCAGAGAGTTCCGGCGGAGTCTGGGATAAAACGTGCTTTACTGCTTGCACTATTTCGGCTAAAACATCGGAGATTGCTTCGCAGATTTCATTATTTGATATTTTAATATTTCTCGGCAAACCCAAAATTAAATCTCTTCCCTGTATTTCTAAAAATTTTAACTCTTTTTGCAAAAGCGCTGTGCCAACTTTAATTTTTATTTCTTCGGCTGACTGGGTGCCAATAGCTAAATTATATTTTTTCTTTATATAATCTGCTATTGCGGTGTCTATCTTATCCCCTGCCACTCTTATGGAATGCCAGTTGACAATTCCGCCAAGAGAAATTACAGCCACCTCTGATGTTCCTCCGCCAATATCAATAATCATGTGCCCTGAGCAGGAATTGATTGGAATGCCAGCTCCAATCGCAGCTAAAATCGGCTCTTTGGCAACATGTGCGGATTTAGCTCCGGCAGATAGCGCAGCTTCAATTACAGCCCTTCTTTCAGTACTAGTTATTCCTGCTGGGACAGAAATAACTAATTCGGGCTTAAAAATTTTAAACCTGCTTGAAGTTTTATTTATAAAATAACGCATCATCGCCTGCGTTACCCTATAGTCAGCAATAACTCCGTCTTTTAATGGCCTATAAACTCTGATGTCAGCTGGAGTTCTGCCTATCATTTCTTTTGCCTGCTCGCCCACTGCTAAAATTTTATTGTCAGCTATAGACACTGCCACTACAGACGGCTCGTATAAAACAAGTCCCTTGCCCTGAACATAGACAAGAGAATTGCATGTGCCTAAGTCAATTGCTATTTTATTGCTAAACATAAATAAATTAGCTAATTAGAAATTCTTTTTATATCTGCTCCGATTTTCTGCAGCCTCTCCTCAATTTTTTCATATCCCCTGTCAATCTGATAAATATTTTCAATTGTTGTCTTTCCTTCAGCGCCCATCGCTGCAATTACTAAACAGGCTCCGGCCCTTATGTCCCAAGAATCAATTTTGGAACCTGAAAGTTTTGCCGGGCCAAAAACGAATGTTCTATGCGGGTCAACCATTTCAATCTCAGCTCCCATTTTCCTCAGCTGATGAATATAATTAAATCTGTTTTCGTACAAGGGATCGTGCACTAAACTTTTTCCCTTAGCTGAAATTAAAAGAGGGATTATTATAGGCAATAAATCGGTCGGGAATCCCGGATACGGAAGCGCCTGGACTTTCACTGCATTTAAATTTGGCGAATGAGAAACTGCAACATAATCCTTGCCTTTTTCTATATTAACGCTCATCTCTTCAAGTTTTGCCAGAAATAAATCCAAGTGCGACAAGTCAACGCCGGTTACCTTTACCCTTCCTGGGGTCAGAGCTCCAATAACTATAAAGGTTCCTGCTTCTATCGGATCTGGTATCACGCTGTGATTGCATCCATGCAGTTTTTCAACGCCTTCTATTTTAATCGTATGTGTTCCCAGTCCTTCTATTTTAGCTCCCATTTTCAAAAGCATTTCGCCTAAATCCTGGACATGCGGTTCAGCTGCAGCCCCCTTTATAATTGTCTTTCCTTCCGCTAGCGCCGCAGCTAGTATTACTGCCTCTGTGGCTGTGACGCTAAACTCTTCCAACACAATCTCTGTTCCTCTAAGCTCGTCGCAATCAACTTTATAAACCTCGTCATTTCTTTCAATTTTAGCTCCTAGTTTTTCTAACGCTTTTAACTGCACAGAAATAGGCCTTAACCCTATTCTGTCTCCGCCAGGCGGAGAAATTTTAAAATGCTTTGCCCTTGCCAGAAGAGAGCCAAATAACAAGACCGAAATTCTGGTCTTAGAAATTTTCTCAAAGTCCATTTTTTCCGGTTCAACTTTTTCAGCTTTTATTTTTACTTTTCTTTCCGAAATATTTTCAACCTCAACGCCCATTGATTTTAAAACCTCCAGTATATTAAAAATATCCTCTATTAAAGGAAGATTGTCAATTTCGCATTCTTTATCAGTCAAAAGGCAGGCAGCAAGAATTGGTCCTGCGGCATTTTTAGACCCCCTGACTTCAATTTCTCCAGAAAGAGTTTTTTGCCCCTGAATTACAAATTTGTCTGACATAATTATCTTTCATCTTATTCTATAAAAACAATCTTGTAAATAGTGGAAATCTTGGAAAATTTATGCTAATATCATTGAATTATGAGAAAAAGAATACGGCTAATAATACTGCTCTCCTGCGTTGCTTTATTTTTAATTTTTGCCCCGTACATTGTGCTTTACTCTATGGGTTATAGGGTTGATTTTGTAAAGATGAAAATTACAGCTACCGGAGGAATTTATATAAGAACGTCGCCTCAGGCGTCAGCTATTATTATTGACTCTAAAATAAATACAAAACCAGGAATGTTTGCAAACTCCGTTTTTGTACAAGATCTCTTGGCAAAAGAGCACTATGTTTTAATAAAAAAAGACGGCTACTATGATTACAATAAAATTCTTCCGGTCCGAGAAAATCAGGTTACCAAGCTAGAAAATGTTCTTTTGATAAAACAAAACATAGTTTTTAATTTGCTTTCAGAAAAAACAGATTATTTTTCCATATCTCCTGACGGCAAAAATATATTATTGGCGGGACCTGCGCCAAAAGCCATCGGTTTTGAATATTTTACGCTGTCAAATCCAAACCAAAAAATGAATTATTCTTTGCCCCTGCAAAATGCAGAAGTTTCAGATATAAAATGGTCTGATAATTCAAGCGTAGCTTTAATAAAAATACAGAACATGGCGGCTATTTCTTATTATATTTTTGATTCGTCAAAAACAATCCAGCAGACGGCAGCCCTTCCCTATTTAGATAAAAATTCACAGCAGACTTCTTTTGATCCCCGAGACATACAGCAATTATTTTATGTTGAAAACAAAACGCTTTATTCTTTAAAAAACAATAAAGTAGCGGCAGTTATAGACAACTTAATTGCTTATAAAATTTATAACGGAAATATTTTATGGCTGTCTTCTGACGGCTTTCTGTCCCAATCTGACACCTCCGGCAAGTTAACACAAAAATTGACTGCAAAAAAAATCGCAACAGATCTTAATAAAAATTATCAGATACTTATTATTGCCGGAAAAACTTTTTTAAAGGAAAACGGCGCCCTATATTTATTGAATCCAGATACAAAAATATTTGAAAATTTTAATGTCCCCATAACAGATTATGAAATTTTGCCTTCGCCTGACAATAAAAATTTGCTTTTAAAAAACAGCGACCAGATATATTTATATTCTTTTGCAGACCTGCCTGCGCAGGCAGGTAAAAAATATGAAAATATGTTTTCTGGAAGCCGGATAACTGATTACTATTGGCTGAACAATGACTATATAGTTTTTACAGCAGAAGGTAAAATTATAATCTCTGAAATTGATTACAGGGGCAATATAAATTCAGTCGCGCTTGAAAACGAAAATTCAAAAATATTTTTCAACCGGCCCGATGGCAAACTATATACGCTGACAAACAGCACGCTGTTTTCATCCGAAAAAATAACCCCCTAAGATATTTGGCTTTGGTTATCCATTTTTTTCTTGAAATCCTCCCAGTCTAATGCCTCTCCGTTTGCTAATTTGCAGACATCTTTAAATTGGCAATAACTGCATTGCCAGTTGCGCGGATAATCTGCAAGACGAGCAGGCACAATTCCCTGCTCCACTTGGCTTTTTAGCGCTTGGAATTTATCTAAAAGTGATTTGCAAAGCTGTTCATCATAATCCACAAAAAATTCTTTCATTGCCTGCTGGTCTTTGTCTATGTAAAGCAGAATTCCTTTTTTAATATTAAAATAGTGCAGGTAAAGCTGGATTTGATAAACATTTTCCTCTTTTGGAGCTGACATATTCTTGAAAATCATGCTGTTTATGCTTTTAATATCCAGCACATAATTTTCATTTCCGACGCACAAAATTGCGTCAGCTCTTCCGGAAATTATTTCCTGCGAAGGAATCGAAACTTCTGTAACAACTCCTAATCGCAGCCGGTATAAGATATTAAAAATACTTCTATGAATATTTTCCCCATGTTCAAAAATCCTCATTATCCTTGCATCCATGGGCTCGCGCGGAGCATTTTTAAATTTAAAAAAAACAGCGCGGGGGCACTTGCCTGCGTCTGTAATATAAAACCTCGTCTGCTCTTTATTTTTCTGGTTATCCAAATAAAACTGGTCAATAAGTTCTTTTAACATACTAGTATTTTATCATTTCAAAAAATATATGCAACTGCACCAAATAAAAAATCCCCTTTTGGGGATTTTTTTTAACGTTTTGCCCACTGAGGTGGGAATGTCTACCTCCACAATCGAAACATAAAATCTTTACACTTTGAAACCAACAGTCACTACATTACCTATTATACCGCCACGATATACGGAGTCAAGTTGATAACCATATAATAGACTAATTATCTATTTTGTATTTTTTCATCTCTTCGGCTATTTCCTCTTTAATTTCTTTTAAACGATATGGCTCAAATCTACGTAGATGGTCAATTACTAATTTTGTTTGATATTTCGACTCATCTTCAACCATGGAATATGCCCACGATTCACTATTTAATTTCCCCGTTATAGAATTCAATATTTTTTCCAGGACAGCGAATAATTTCTTTACCTCCTCACCAGTAATTGCGGGGACTTCTGGTTTTTTAATATCATCGTGAGCTAACCACTTATCGCGGTAATCATTTAATTTGTCTAAAATATCTTTATTCTCATCAACCATCTTTTTTAATAATAAAACGTCTCCATAATCCATGCCCCTGTATCCAGCTGTCAACTCTTCAGTAAAAACCCGGTTTTCATTATATTCCTTAAATGCATCCACAGTAAGATTCTTTAGGTTGCTTTCCGTTATGTTTAATATTTTATTGATATGAAGAGACTGATCAGAAGAATCGAACATTTTTGCCAACTCTAGAAAAAAATAAACTCTCAAAGCCTCTTTTGCTGGCATGAAAAAATTCCTGAAATCACTTATTACTTTTACGTTTTTCTCAGCCAGAGATTGGCCTATTACATTCGAGGCGATAACCTCATTAAGTCCTTCATAAACATAAAATGCCGAAAGTGCATGAAAATATCTTCTATGCATCGCTTTTACATACTCCATCAAATTCTTAAATATGCGATTTTCTGTAGTTTCTTGCATTATTTCTCAATTAAAATTATCATTTCAACAATTCATATTCAAATTACTTCGGCTTTAGATAATAATTCATCTAAAAACTTTTTCGTTTTTATCATTAGATTTAGGAACGAGCTACCCACAAACATCATTATATCTAAATTGCTACCATCTTCTTCCTTGCCAAAAAAATGACCACAAAAAATTTGACCAAACTGAATTATTAAATCTTTATTATCAGGATTCAATATTTTAGAGTATTCATCACTTCTTTTCCAAAACAATTCTCCAAACTGCTTTTTTGCTTCTTCATTCTTAAAATATTTATTGAAAATATCATACTGGAACTTTCCTATAATATTTTTACTTTGAGGCGTATCTCCGAAAGCCGACATAACCGCTCGTATAATTGCAAACATCGGAACGGCTAATAATTCCTTATCCTTTTCTTCATCAATTATTATATTCTTTTCCTTAAAAGAATCCTTGAAACCCATCACTAATGAACCGTATCCAATATCAAAAAATCCTGATAAAGATTCTGCGATTCTGTCCGTTTTTATTTTTTTAGAAAAAAATCCCATAAATTTATTTTTTAATTATTTTATTTTCTAAATAACTCGACGTATTCAGATAACTCAAAAGAGCGGTTTCTTGAAAAACCGGTGGTTTCTATTAAAATTTTCTTCTCTTCAAACTGCTTTATAAGCCTCGTTGCCGCCACAAAAGAGATATCAAGAGTTTTTGCAATCTCCTGCGCATTCATTATGGGTTTAGAAAATAATGCAATAAGCAACCTTTGCCCAAGCTCTGCCCTACGACCCATTTTCATTATTCTTTTTTCATAATTTTGACGAAGGGAAACTATCGCCTCAAGCGTTTCTTTTCCTTTTTGCGCAGTCTCCACAACACCGGAAAGAAAAAATTTAATCCATTGTTCTATATTATTAGAATTTCTAACAAGAGTTAAAGAGTCGTAATATGATCCTTTGTGCCTTTCAAAAAAATCTGAAAGATATAATGTTGGCTTTTGCAGTATCTTGCTATCAACTAATTGCAGAGTTATGAGCAAGCGACCTATTCTGCCATTTCCATCTAAAAAAGGGTGGATTGTTTCAAATTGATAATGACTTACCGCCGCTTTTATTAAAAACGGTATATCAAGATTTTTGTTATGCCAGAATTTCTCTAGATCTGACAACAATTCCGGTATTTCTTCGTGGTGAGGGGGTATAAAAAATGCGTTAGTTAAATTTGAACCTCCAATCCAGTTTTGACTCTTTCTTGTTTCGCCCGGTGTTTTGTGCTCACCCCTAACTCCTGACAGCAAAATTCTATGAGCGTCTTTTAATAAACGCATTGATAACGCAAGAGTTTTTAATTCCTTAATAGAGTGGTTCATTGCCTCTATATAATTATGAACTTCTTTCCAATCGTCTCGGCGTTCTGGATCAATATCTTCTTTTACTTTCAACACATCATCAATGGCTGTTTTAGTTCCTTCTATTCTACTTGAAGTTGTAGCCTCCTTTGCAATGTGCATCTTAATGAAATAGTCTACATCCGGCACAAGTGTTGAATAAGCATTAAGTTCACCCAAAAGCCGCATCGCCTCATCAGAAAGCATGTTAATCTTTTTATCCTTCCATTCAAATGGTTTATTTACCAAAGATGGACTGAAACTTTTATATTCCAACTGTTGTTTATATGTACCCGCTTTAAATTCCTGATTCATAGTGAAAATGTAAATATCTATATTTTCATTTTACCCTATTAAGTGAAAATATGCAATACCATGCTTTCACTTAATCACTGTTCTCTTTTTAATTATTTTATCATAAACTGTCAGTAAATAAAAACGACAGCCAGTAAGGATGTCGTTTTTGACGGGTCGTATTATCTTTTTGCCCACTGAGGTGCGCGGCGGGCGCGCTTTAATCCGAATTTCTTTCTTTCGCGCATGCGGGGGTCGCGGGTCAAAAAACCTGCTTTTCTTAAGCGCTTTTTGAAATTATTATTGAAATCAACCAATACTCTGGCGGTTCCGTGCCTTACAGCCTCTGCCTGGGCTGAATGCCCTCCACCCTTTACTTTAGCTGTAACCCTGAATTTATCCAAGCATTTCATTTTTTTCATTGAAGAAACCGCTGTTTCCTGATCTTGGGCTAACTGGAAATATTGCTGGTATGACTTGCTGTTTACCAAAAATTCTTTATCTCCTTTTGTAAAAAGCCGCACACGCGCCACTGCTGTTTTTCTTCTGCCTATTGCCTCAAAATAGCGGTCTGGCTTTCCAGTGTTTTCTTTTATTGATTTGGCAATCTCTTTTGAAATATCCTCTTCTGCAATTTCTTCCCCGCCTGCATCGCTATGCGAAGCATTGCGGGCAGGTGTTGGCAAAACAGGAGGCGCTGTTTGCTTTTTTATTTCTTCTGTTGCAATTGTTTTTTTCGTTCGTGGCATATTATTCAAATTTTAATCTCTTAATTTGCCTTGCTCTTAGCTTGTTTTTAGTTAACATTCCCATCACTGCTGTCCTTAAAACTTCCTTCGGGCCTTTTTTAATTAAAAATTCTTTTAATGTGGCTGTTTTAAAATTTCCAAGATAACCTGTAAAGCGAAAATATTTCTTATTTTCCAGCTTGTTTCCTGTAAACTTCATCTTATCAATATTTTTTACCACAACAGTATCTCCCACGTCTTTATATGGAACAAAATCCGGCTTGTGTTTGCCTCTTAATAAAACAGCAACTTGGACAGCTAATCTGCCCAGGGACTTTGCCTCTGCGTCTATTATATGTGTTTGCCTTCTTATTAACTCCATTGTTTTTATTTAACTAACTCTATAATAGCCATTTTTGCTCCGTCTGAATTGCGAGGCCCTAATTTTGTGATTCTTGTGTACCCGCCATTTCTGTCTTTATAATTTAAAGCGATTTCTTCAACTATTTTTTTTACCATTTTGGGAGTTAAAGCTTGAGACAAGAGCCTGCGGCTTGTAATATTGTTGTCTTTTGCCCTAGTAATCATTTTTTCAACAATCGGCCTTAACTCTTTTGCTTTTGCTTCCGTAGTTTTTATTTTTCCGTGCAAAAAAAAGCTGTTAGCTAGTGTTTTTAAAAGCTGCTTTCTTGGCCCAATTTTGCGTGATAATTTTCTTCCTTTGTTTCTCTTTCTCATTTTACTTTTTCGCTTTTTTTGTTTTTATATTTTTAACTTTTGATTTACCGCTGACTTTCGCAGTTTCGGGTTCTTTTTTTGTTTCGGTCTTTGGCGAGGCCTTGCCTTCAAAAATAATATTAAAATGCTTTATTAAAATATCGCATGCCTCAAAAAATGATTCTTCTGGGGTAATAGTTCCATCGGTTTCTATTTCTAAACTTAATTTGTCAAAATCTGTCCTGTCTCCTACGCGCATATTTTCAACTTGAAAATTTACATTTCTAATAGGAGTAAAAATAGCATCCATGGCGATTGCCCCTATTTCTGATTTTTTTGTTCCGGTAACCCCTTTGCTTTCAATCGGGGCTCTTCTCTGGTCTTTAGGCTCATACCCTATGCCTTTCTGAATTTGTATTTCTATTATAAGCTCTGTTTTTTTATCTGTTATTGTGGCTATATGAGTGTCTGGATTTACGAGCTCAACCTGTGAAGGAATCTTGAAATCAGACCCTTTCACTTCTTTCTCTCCTTTGACTTTAAGCTCTATTTTATAGGCATCTCCTTCGTGAATTTTAAACCTCAAGTTTTTCAAATTCAAAAGCATTATTATGCCGTCTTCTAAAACTCCTGGTATTGTTGAAAATTCATGAGGGACGCCTTTTATTTTTACTTCTGTAATAGCCGCGCCCTGCAAGGAGGAAAGCAAAACCCTTCTTAAAGCGTTTCCAATAGTAACGCCATAGCCGGGATACAATCCTTCTATTTCAAAAACCGCTATTTTTCCCTGTCTGCCGGCAGGCAGGTTTTTATGAATTACTTTTGGCGGCAATGGGAGAGGAATCATAATTTTATTTTTTAATTTTATTAACGTGAATAAAACTCGAATATTAAAGAAATTTCTGCCGGCGGATTAACTTCTTCTAAATTCGGCTCGGCAACAATTTTGCCTTCAAATTTTTCCTTATCTAAAGCCAGCCATGTTGGCGCTTCGTACTTTTTTAATTGCGCTGATAGTTCTTTAAAAACTCCTTTCTGTTTTTTATGTTCTTTTATTGAAACTATGTCTCCTTTTTTAACAGTGTAGGAAGGGATGTTAACTGGCTTGCCGTTTATCAAAAAATAACTATGCGAAACCATTTGTCTTGCCTGCGCTCGGGACTTTACAAAACCTAAACGAAAAATAACATTATCCAATCTTTTTTCTAATTTTTTAATAAATTCTTCAGCCACGTTTTCAACCTTGCCCATTCTTTCCAAAGTTTCTTCTGTGTATCTTTTAAACTGCCTTTCTGAAAGCCCATACCATTTCTTAAGGGTTTGTTTTTCTTCCAAAGATTTTTTAAAAGCAGACGGCGAACCTCCTTTTCTTTTTTTCTGAGGACCTGGCGCATAAGCCCTTTTTATCATTGCGCATTTTTGCGAAAAACAGCGCTCTCCTTTTAAAAAGAGTTTTTGTCCTAAACGTCTGCAAGTTTTACATTGATCGTATCGCATAATTTTTTAAACGCGTCTTACTTTTTTAGGCCTGCATCCATTGTGAGGAATCGGCGTCACATCTTTGATGGACACAATATTTAATCCCTGCGCCACTAGGGTCCTTACCGCAGACTCGCGGCCAGCTCCTATGCCTCTTATCAAAACTTCTAATTTTTCAATGCCTAATTTTTTACATATATTCGCTACAGCTTCCGCCACTCTGGAAGCAGCAAAAGAAGTGGCTTTTTTAGTTCCTTTAAAACCAACCGAACCGGCTGATTTAAAAGCTAAAACCTGGCCCTTCTGATTTGTAAGAGTTATTAATGTGTTATTGTAAGAGGACGATACGTATACTCTGCCTTCGCGGACTCCGGTAATAGTGGACTTTACCTTGGCTTCTTTGCCAACAGCTTGATCAACTTTTTCCTTTTCTTTTATCAATTCCTCTTGACTTGTTTCTATAATATGTTTTTTTCCCATACTAAAAATTAATTTTTATTATGTTGGCGCTGCTGGCGGCTTGCGGCCAGAACCCATTGTTTTTCTTATGTTTCCTCTAACTGTTCTTGTGTTAGTTTTTGTTCTTTGCCCCCTCACCGGCAATCCTTTAATATGGCGGATCCCTCTCCAAGCGCCGACGTCTTTAAGCCTTTTTATATTTATCATAATCTGCCTTCTTAAATCTCCTTCAATTTTATGCTTTCTTTCAATAATTTCTTTTAAGTCATTAAGCTCTTTTGGGGTCAAGTCCTGCGCCTTTTTATCTAAACCAATACTTGCTTCTTTGAGAATTTTTTTACTCAAAGGCCTGCCTATTCCATAAATATAGGTTAAAGATATTTCTATTCTTTTATTTTCGGGAATATTTACTCCTGCGATTCTTGGCATACGAAATATTTAAATATTTAAATGTTTAAATATGCGACTATCCTTGTCTTTGTTTGTGTTTTGGATTTTTTTTGCAAATAACATAAATCCGACCATACCTTCTGACGATCTTGCAACTGTTGCATATTTTTTTTACCGATGGTCTGACTTTCATTGTCTTAAAAACTTAAAAAATTAAAAATAAAATAAAAAAACCTTTAAGTTTTTATTTTTTAGTTTTTTAAATTTTTATTTTAATCTATAAACAATTCTCCCTTTTTTATCGTCATATGGAGTCATCTCCACTAAAACCTTGTCGCCCGGCAGAATGGTAATCCTATTCATCCTCATTTTACCGGAAAGAAACCCTAGAATCTCGTTTCCATCATCTAATACTACCTTAAAAAAGGCGTTTGGTAAAGCCTCTATTACCCTTCCCTCCCTTTTAATAACTTTTGTATTTTTATTATTTTCTTCTCCGGTAGGAGTCATCTTGTATATAAATCAAATAATAGCAAAATAATCTGAAAAGGTCAATACCTGTGCGTTCATTCAAACTTTAATTCTATTTTAACCGCTTTTTGGCTTTTTGGAGATTTCGTCACCCAGAACGGCCAAAGATTAACTTTGACATTAGAAACCTCGTCTCTTAATTTATTGTTAATTACTTCGTTTATTTGATTTCTATTTTTATTGGTTAATAAGGGTATTAAAACGTTCTTATTTATATTCTGGTAGACCCTTGAAGAAAAATTCAAGTTAAGCGTTATTTTGCCATTATCAATATCTAAGCTCTTTACTGTATAGTCTGTTTTTAAACTGCTGGTTAGCATTGTTTTTGAATCTTCCATCTGGGAAATAATATAATCTTTTGCGAACTCGTCTAAATCAGATTTTTTAAACGCCAGATAAGTCGATTTAACTGCAGCTTGATACGTAAATTTATCGGTTAACGCGCCAGATTTTGTATTGGTCGAAGCCGAAATAACCTCAGAAGAAATTGCGCTGTCTATCAATATGTAGTCTGATGAAATTTTGCTTTTTAAAGAAGCTTCTGTATTAGATATTAGTTTTTTAGTTAAAGCCTCTTTGGCTTGCTGAATATCGTCGTCTATTACTTTTTTCACCTTGCCTGCGTAGCCGCCTGTCATCTGCTCTGTTGATTGAGCATAAACGCTGTAGTAATAAGAAGTGCCTGATAATTTCGGCACCGAAAAAGTGGCAGGACCAATATTGTATCCTTCTCCGCCTTCGGCAGCTTCAATTTTTACCTTCACGGACCCTGGCGTAATTTTGCCTCCGCTTTTCTTGCCAGCGGGTATCGTTGTTTTCTGCAACGTCACAAAATATTTGCCGGAATCTGACAAAAAATGCGTTCCTGCTTTTAAGGTAATTGGCGAGGGCGGATCGTATTTATTATAAATTGTAATAGTTCCCGTGGCTTTGCCCTCATTTGATGCGTTTCCAGTAGCTAAAAATTCCTGGCTTTCTGTTTTTTCTTCTTGGAAATATTCAGCTGGTATAACATTTAAAGACAAATCAACCGAATCGGCGGATTTGTCTGCGGTTATTTCCTGCTCAAAACTTAAGGTTTCTACTTTCGGCCAGATTTTTATATCTGCCCTTGGCAATTTAAAAAACAAATATACAGCCGCTATAATTACCAATACTCCCGCTCCCGATAGAACTGCCCCCCAAGGAAAGCGCTTCTCTTTTTTTTGTTGACCTCGGCGCTTCTCGGTTTTATGAGCCAGTCTTGGCGGTTTAATATCGTATATTTTTTGCCTCATTTTTTAAAAATTTTATATTTCTATTCTAATATTGCTTTGATTCTTCTTACTCCCGAGCTGGAGGATTCTTCTTTTACAATTTTAAAACGGCCCAAAATTCCAGTTCGTTCCACGTGCGGTCCTCCGCAGATTTCCCTGCTGGTAATTTCATCACCAGAACCAATAGTATAAACTTTTACTTTATCTCCGTACTTAGATTCAAAAACGCCCATAGCGTTCAGTTTTTTGGCATCCTCTAATGTCATCTCTTCAAAACTGACTGGCAGGTCTTTTTCTATTATACCATTTACAAAATTTTCTACATCTTTTATCTGTTCATTAGTCATTTTTTCAGAATGAGAAAAATCAAACCTCAACCTTTCAGCTGTAATATTGCTTCCTTTTTGCACAACGTGCTCGCCTAAAACCTTTCTCAAGCCAGCCAGCATTAAATGAGCTGCTGTGTGCAGTTTTGTAGTTTCCAAACTCGCATCAGCCAATCCCCCTTTGAACATCCCAGCCGACGCAGTTCTTGAAAACTCTTGATGTTTAGCAGATTCTTCAAAAAACTCTTTCCAAATTTTTTCCTCATTAATTCGAAATCCAGCCCTCTTAATTTCTTCTAAAGATAATTCTGGGGGGAAACCATATGTTTGATATAGATAAAAAATTTTTTCGCCGTTGACGTTGGCTTCTGATCCATCTGTGTTAAGATATATTTTTTCAAACTCTTTTAAACCATTCTTTAGAGTTAGAATAAATTTACTAAATTCCTTTTCTAATTCTGAAATAACTAATTCTTTATTTTTTCTTAAAGAAGGATAAAAATCGCCATACTGCTCATCAATTAAATCAAACAATCCAGCATAATCGTTTTTCATTGTCAAAGAATGGCTACAACGAATTTGTCGCCTTAATAGTCTCCTCAAAATATACCCTTGTCCCAAATTTGATGGCACAATTCCGTCCGAAACTAAAAAAATACTTGCTTTAATATGATCTGCTACTATCCTATATAATTTTTCATTTTTTGTATATTTTAACGAAGACAATTCCTCAATTTTTTTGATTAATTCGTCAAATAAATCTGTTTCAAAAATCGTTTCTTTTTTTTGCACAACAGCTGCTAATCTTTCCAAACCCATGCCAGTATCAACTCCCTCTTGTTTTAATTTTTCTAATTTTTTATTTTTATCGCAAAAAAACTCGTTAAAAACAATATTCCAGATTTCAATTCCATTTACATAGATTTCAGTTGTTGGCCCGCAAGGACCTTCTTCACCGGTGGGTCCCCAAAAATTATCAACTCCCTCCTTTCTTATATCTTTTACTCCTAATTTCTCCCAAATTTTAAAAGAATCTTTATCTTCGCTCACGCCTGCCCTCCAATCGCCCTTCTCAACTTTTTCAGGGCTGAATATTGTCACATAATCTATTTTTAGTTTTAGCTCTTTGGTTATAAACTCATAAGCTAATTTAATTGCTTCTTCCTTAAAATATCCGCCGAATGAAAAATTTCCCAGCATTTCAAAAAATGTCAGGTGCCTTTTATCGCCAACCTCTTCGATATCTGAAGTTCTTATACATTTTTGGCATGAAGCAACATTATCGCCATAAGGAGATTTTTCTCCCAAATAATAAGGCTTAAATTGCTGCATTCCGGCAGTAGTAAAAAGCACTGATTGATCGGTCGGTAAAAGCGAAGAAGAGGGCACTATTCTGTGTCCGTGTTTTTCAAAAAAATCCAAAAATTTTGTCCTCAAACCTGAAGAATTCATGATTTATATATTTTACCTCAAAAAATATTTTCCCGCAACAACTAAAAACCACCTTTCAGAGACGGTGATTTTATGTGTATCTATCTGCCACTACGGTCGCGGCGAAGGATTGCGGTTTTATGCGAGGTTCAAAGCCATTGCTCTTTATTAAACCAACAACCTCTTTTATCATTTCTTTTGTTTTGCCAACCTCCCCCACGTCGGCGTGAATATATTCAAATTGATATTTCAATCCTAATTTGTTTTCTTTTTCTAAGATTTCCCTTAATGACAATGCTAATTCGCAGGATAAATAAACTTCCTGCAAAATCCTGTTTTTCCAAAAAACAAACTTCTTTAAAAAGCTGTCTGGATAGTGCATCTTTTTTAAAAAGAATCTTCCGCCAAAGCCCGTTCTTAAAACTACAACAGCAATAGGGAAAAATGGCTTGTCGGAAGAAGGAGAATCGCATCCAACTACAATTTCATACTGATGCTCCGGGGATTCTGACATATAGCCGAAAATCTCTCTTATAACTTCGTCTAAACTTAAATCGCCCTTTGAAGGGCTAAAAAAATGTCCGCTGTTCAAAATATCGCTACTCATATGCCGTATAATAACACTATTCTGCGGATTTTACAATCTTAACAAACTCTTCTGCGTTGAGCGATGCGCCTCCTACCAATAATCCATTGCTTCCGACTTCTTCTATATAAGCTCTTGAGTTTTCGCTTTTTACGCTTCCGCCATAAAGTATTCTTGTCTTTTCTGGCACAAACTTTCTAATAAAGTCAATAGATTCTTTTGTTTGCTCAACCGAGCAATTGTTTCCTGTGCCAATCGCCCACACCGGTTCATAGGCAATATTAATATATTCAATGTCAATAACATCTTTTAAACCATCCTGAATCTGCCTTTGTAAAACTTCATTTCTTTTGCCAGCATCTTTTTCCTCCGCAGTTTCACCGATGCAAAAAATAATTTTTAACCCAGCTTCCAATGCCTTTTTTATTTTTTTATTTATAATTTCATCTGTTTCGTTAAAATATTTTCTACGTTCTGAATGGCCGATTATCACATATTCAATCCCTAAATTTTTTAATATTAAGGCTGACGTTTCTCCGGTAAACGCTCCCTTTTCTTCAAAATAAACATCCTGCGCCCCAAGAGTCAATCCTTTTAGTATTGATAAGTAAACAAAAGGCGGACAAATAACAACTTCCGAGCTTGCGCCCTTTACCCCATTTTTAATTCCCTCAAAAAGAGCTTCTGCTTCTTTTTTTGAAACTGGATTCATTTTCCAGTTCGCTGCAATTAATGGTTTCATATATTTCATCTTACCACAAAAATTATTCTGTTAAAATTTTGGAGCCTTTTTTGGTGATTGCGATTGTGTGCTCAAAATGGGCGGATAATAAGCCGTCTTTCGTGGCATATCCATAGCCGTCTTTGGATTTTGTTAAGTGCCAGTCCCCTGCTGTCACCATTGGTTCAATACAAATTACCATGCCTTCAACTAATTTTTCTCCATGTCCCCTTTTTCCAAAATTAGGAACTTTTGGATCTTCGTGCAAATCTTTTCCAATTCCATGTCCGCACAAATCTCTTACAACTCCATATCCCTGGCCTTCAACATATCTCTGGATTGTATTTCCAATATCACCAGTTGTATTTTTAGGCCTTACTTTTTTAATTCCTCTTTTTAATGCTTTTTTTGTGACATTAATTAATCTTTTTGCCTCAAATGAAACTTTGCCGACAGAAACTGTAATTGCCATATCAGAATGAAAATCCCTATATAGAACTCCTAAATCCAAACCAATTATATCCCCCT
Source organism: uncultured Candidatus Saccharibacteria bacterium (assembly GCA_964526025.1). GTDB lineage: Bacteria > Patescibacteriota > Minisyncoccia > Minisyncoccales > Staskawiczbacteraceae > UBA11703. Next base: position 19,502 of record CAZGLJ010000003.1, read on the forward strand.
CTTTTAAAATCCTGCCTGACGGAATGCCGTGGACAATTTCTTCATTTATAGAAGTGCATAAAGAAAAAGGGAAACCGTCATATCCTTTAAACGCAGGCTTAGCTCCCGCAGACAAAATAAGAGCCTCTGCGGCTCTATCTAATTCTAAAGTAGTAATTCCTGGCTTAACCATTTTTTCAACTTCGTATAATGCTTGCGCCAGAATTTTTCCGCCCTCAGCTATTATAGCAATTTCTTTTTCTGTTTTTATTTTTATCATTTATTTAATCGCGGCAACAATATCCCTATGCACTTCTGATACGGATTTTTCGCCGTTTACTTTTCGCAAATTTAAACCATATTTTTCAATAATTTTTATAACAGGAAAAGTTTGTTCTTTAAAAACTTCCAAGCGTTTTTTAATTGTTTCCGGATCATCTAACCCTTCTCTTTTAATTAAATCTGAACCGTCTAATGGGCATTTTGTTAATCTTTCTGTTTCTGAGCTGAATAAAATTGAATGGCGAATTAATTCGCAGATTCTTCTGTGAGAGTTTCTAAAAATTGTAGTTTCGGCTGCTATTTCAAGCAATATAAACTTAATATTTTCTATGCCATAAAGCTCCTTTAAAAAGGGAATTTCTCTTTCTGCTTCGTAAACAGTTCTGGGAGATCCGGAAAAAATAATGGATTTACCCTCTTCAGCTAATTCTTTAATTTTTCCTACCATTAAATTAACTACAAAAGGCGGACTGTTTAATAAACCCGATTCCCATCTTTTTTTCTCGTCTTCAACCTTAAACTTTTCGTTCTCTATTTCAAAAACTTTTTCAGGATTCTCATTTTTAAAACAGGCCTCTATAACTTTGCTAGATTCAAAATGATAATATCCTGTTTTCTCGGCCAAAAGTTCTGCTTGAGTCCCTTTGCCGGCGCCAGGAGCGCCGAATAAAATTATGACTTGCTTTTGCATATTTTTAGATTTTTATTATTTAAAACGTTTCGTATTCTCGCATTTGGAGCTGGGCATTAATCTGGCGCATTGTGTCCAAAACAACACTGACAACGATTAACAAAGACGTTCCGCCGACTAAAAATGTAAAACCTGTAACGTTGGTAGCCCCTGCCACTATCGAAGGCAATATGGCTATTAACCCTAAAAATACAGCGCCAGTGAACAAAACCCTGTTTAAAATGTGTTTTAAAAAATCAGCTGTTGATTTTCCCGGTCTGACGCCCGGAACAAATCCGCCCATTTTTTGCAGATTTTCTGAAATAGTTTTTGGGTCAAAGGTGACTGCTGTATAAAAATAAGTAAAAAGAATAACCAGTAAAAAATATAAAATTCCATTGACCCAGATATTATTGAAAAATAGGCCGATATTTGAGGCTATAGTCCCAACTAATCCTGAAAAAGTGCCAAAATAAGTGGCTATCATGCCCGGGAACAAAAGTATAGACAAAGCAAAAATTATAGGCATAACCCCCGCCGGATTAACGCTCAAGGGCAGATAAGTAGACGTGCCTCCGTACATTTTCATTCCCCTCACTCTTTTTGCATAAGAAACTGGAATGTTCCTACGCGCCTCTGTTATCAAGACAACTCCGGCTATTATGGCCACGGATGCAACGACAAATGCCAAATCAGAAGGGATTTTTGAAGGATCCCATGACGCAAATTCCTGGAAAATATTAATTGGAACACGGGCCACTATTCCAGCAAAAATTAAAAGTGAAATGCCGTTTCCCATTCCTTGCTCAGAAATAATCTCGCCAAGCCACATTAAAAACACAGCCCCTGCGGTAATTGTTATAATAGAACTTATTAAAACAGGCAAAGAAAGGCCCCCTATAACTCCCTGACGCTGGAACACCACAAGCATTCCATAGCCCTCAAAAGCAGCCAAAGGAATTGTCAGCAGCCTTGAATACTGATTGAATTTATGCCTGCCGGCTTCGCCCTCTTCTTTGTATAATCTTTCTAAAGCAGGGAAAATCATCGTCAGCAACTGCAAAATAATTGTGGCTGTAATATAGGGGCCCAGGCCCAGCAAAGCAATTGAAAAATTACTCAAAGCGCCTCCAGTAAATACATTTAAAAGGCCAAAAACTTGGTTTTGGTCAAAAAATTTCCTTAAGTTTTCAACTCCAATTCCCGGTATCGGGATGTTTGCCGCTACGCGGAAAACAACAAATAAAAAAATTACAAAGAGAAATTTGTTTCTCAATTCTTTATTTTTAAAAAGAAATAATATCTTGTCGTACCACATAAGAAATTATTTAATGCTTCCTCCGGCTTTTTCAATAGCTTCTCTTGCTGTTTTTGATGTTCTACAATTTTCTATAACTAATTGTTTTGCAAGTTTCCCCTG
>CAZGLJ010000003.1:21862-32066 GCA_964526025.1 uncultured Candidatus Saccharibacteria bacterium
GCCTAATATCTTAACTTCAGGTTTCTTTCCTTTTATCATACGAATAATTCCTTTTTTAATCAAACTATCCGGGCTGATAATCTCGCCGTCTTTTGATGTTTTTTCTAAAATATCAAGATTAACTACGGCTTTATAGTCTTGTAAAACAAACCTTCTGTAACCTTTCAATTTAGGATACTTCTTAATTAATTCTCTTATAATTGGCACCATTTTTCTGCCGGCTCTTGATTTCTGTCCTTTTATGCCTTTCCCGGAATATGTTCCTTTTTTGCCTCCCCTGCCAATTCTCTTTTTGCCCCTATTTTTATGTTTTGGTTTTAGCTCGTGTATCTGCATATTTTAATTTTTAACTCTTAATTTCCTTAATGCTTCCATTGTTGCCCTGGCATTATTTAATTTATTTTTCGAACCTGAAAGAATTTTTGAAGAAATATTTTTTATTCCAGCTAAATCGCAGATGATTCTTACCGCTCCCCCCGCAACCAAACCCCTGCCCTTTCTCTGCGGTTTCAATAATATTCTGGCAGGCCCTACTTTTGCTTCCACCTCGTGGGGAATGGTCCCATCTTTAATCACGACATCAACTAAATTTTTTTTAGCCCTTCTTGTTGCTTTTTCTATTGCCTGAGAAACATCTCTTCCTTTATCAACGCCGATGCCGATTTTTCCTTTTTTATTTCCGGCTACTATAACTGCTCTAAACCTTAAACGTTTTCCTCCGCCCGTGACTCTTACAACTCTGGCTAAATCCAAAAGCTTTGATTCAAATTCATCTCTCGGGACAGCTCTTCCTACTCCGGCCCTGCCGAACCCAGGCCTTCTTGATGGTCTATTTTGTCCTTGTCTAAAACCGCGAGGCGCAGCTGGCTGCTCTCCTGTAGGAATTGGCTTGAATCCATCATCTTTTTTTATTTCTTCAATCATAATTTTTGTTATTTTTAAAATTTCAATCCGCCTTCTCGAGCTCCCTCGGCTAATGCTTTTATTCTTCCATGGAAAACAAGGCCAGATCTGTCAAAAACAATTTTATCAATTTTTTTCTCAATGGCTTTTTTAGCGATAAGCTTGCCGACTTCCTTTGCGGCTTCTGCTTTCGCCTTATTTTTGCCAGCTTTTACGTCTTTATCTGAAATAGAAAGCAAAACTTTTGCCTTGTCATCATCTATCAGCTGCGCATAAATATGGTTTATAGACCTAAAAACACAAAGCCTCGGGCGGTCTTGGGTGCCATGTATTCTTGATCTTATTTTCTTGCGCCTTCTTTGTTTTTTTATTTGTTTTTCTGACATAACTATTTATAAAAACTAATTACTTTGAGGATGCAACTACTTTCTTGCCTTCTTTTCTTCTGATTTTTTCGCCTTGATATTTTATGCCTTTGCCTTTGTATGGTTCTGCTTTTTTCTGTTTTCTAATTAAGGCTGCGATATGCCCAACTCTTTCTTTATCTGGGCCGGAAACTGTAATCACATTTTTTTCTACTAAAAAATCTACCCCGTCTATTTTTTTGATTTTAACAGGATTTGTAAATCCAAGGTTAAGAGTTAATCCGTCTGCGTCAACTGCGGCTTTAAAACCAACTCCTTCAATTTCTAATTTTTTTTCAAAACCCTTGCTTACTCCCTCAACCATGTTAAAAACAAGCGCTCTGTATAAGCCCCACAGCCCTCTGCCTTTTTTTGAAAGCTCAGAGCGTGGAGAAACTAAAATCTTACCGGGGTACCCTTTGGGTCCTGTTTCAATTTTAATTTCAGGATGTATGGCTTGCTTTAATTCTCCTTTAGGGCCGGAAACTTTAATTTCCTTATCAGTAATTTCCACTTTAACTCCCTGGGGAATTTCAATTAATTTTTTACCAATTCTTGACATAATTTTATAAAATTAATTACCAAACTTGGCATATTATTTCTCCGCCCAGTTTGGCTTTTCTTGCATCTTTATTTGCCATTAAACCCTTTGATGTTGAAACTACTGATATGCCGTATCCGCCATGAACTTTCTTTATTTCTGATGTTTTTGCATAAATCCGCTGGCCTGGTTTTGAAACTCTTTTTATTCCTGATATTGCAGGAAGTCCCTGATCATATTTTAAAATAATCTTTAAAACCTTTATTTTACCTTTAACTGACTTTTTAATCTCTCCTATAAAACCTGACTCTGATAAAATTTTAGCGACCTCATATTTCATTTTTGAAAGAGGAACCAAAACTTCTGTCTTTTTAACAGCTTGGGCGTTTCTTATTTGATTTAACATATCTGTTATTGGATCTGTCATATTTTTTAAAAATTACCACGATGATTTTTTAATTCCCGGGATTTCGCCTTTATTTGCTAATTCCCTAAAGCAAATTCTGCAAAGGCCGAATTTTCTCATAAAACCATGCCTTCTTCCGCATTTAAAACAACGTCGAATAATTCTGGACGAATATTTCGGTTTCTTTTTTGCTTTTGCAATTTGTGATGTTTTTGCCATTGTTTTTAATCCTTTATTGGAAATCCTAATAATTTATACAATTCTAATCCCTCTTCTTTGCTTTTTGCGTTTGTAACAATTGTAATCTCTAAGCCAAAAATAGTTTTTTCTTTTTCTGTAAAAATTTCAGGGAAGGAGATATGCTCTCGAAATCCCATATTTAAGTTTCCTTTTTTATCAATTGATTTTGCATCTATTCCCTTGAAGTCTCTTGACCTTGGCAAAGACAAATAAATCAATCTTTCCAAAAAGTCCCACATTCTGCTTTTTCTTAATGTCACCATAGCTGCAATTTCCAGCCCTTCTCTTAATTTAAAACCGGCTATTGATTTTTTTGACTTCATTAAGTTCGGTTTTTGACCGGCAATCAAGGTTAAATCCTGCATAATAAGGTTCTGGATTTTCTCTCTTTCTGAACCGGTTTTACTTACAACTTCTTTGCCAAAACAGCTGTTTATCACAACTTTCTTGATAGCGGGAACAGCCATTTTATTTTTGTATCCAAATTTTTTCATCATCTGCGGAATAGCTTCTTTTTCGTATTTTGTTTTAAGTTTATCCATAGCTTTTAAATTTCCTGCTTGCATTTTTTGCAAATCCTTTTTTTATTTCCTTTCTCAATTTTATATCCTATTCTTGCCGCCTTTCCGCATTTAGGGCAAACTATCTTTACATTAGAGACATTTAAAACGGCTGGCACCTGTACAATCTGGCCTTTTTGGCCTTCCTTCTTCGGCCTTACGTGTTTCTTCTTTAAATTAATTCCCTCCACTAAAATGCCTCTCTCTTTTGGAAGAGATCTTAGTATCTTTCCTGTCCTGCCCTTATCTTTGCCTGCTATTATTAAAACGTTGTCTCCTTTTTTTAATTTCATATTATAATAATTCGCTGGCCATCATGGCAATTTTATCAAAACCTTTTTCTTTTAATTCTTTTGCTGTTGGCCCGAACACCCTGCCTCCTTTCGGCAGTTTTCCGTCGCCTAAGATTACCGCCGCATTATCATCAAATCTTATATATGAGCCATCTGCTCTTCTATATTCCTTTCTCTGCCTGATAATTACCGCTTTTACTTTATCATGCTTTTTAACTAATTTCCTCGGCTCTGCTTTTTTCACTGCAGCCACCACAATGTCTCCTAGCTGAGCATACCTTCTGCGCGTTCCGCCGGGGACATTAATAACCTGGATAATTTTAGCTCCGGTGTTGTCTGCGACTTTTAACATTGCTCTTGGTTGAATCATGTTTTAGTTTATTTTATTTACTACTTTCCACTTTTTATCTTTCGAAATCGGCGTTGTTTCTTCTATTACAACTTTGTCTCCTACATGGTATTGGTTCGTTTCGTCATGGGCTTTATATTTTTTGTGGACCTTATATCTCCTTTTATACTTTGGGTGCTCTTTTATTCTCTCTACCTGAACCACAACTGTCTTTTGCATTTTATCTGAAACCACAATTCCTTGTAATTTTTTCCTTGCCATACTATTTATATTTAGATTCTTTTAAAACAGTTAATATTCTTGCTATTTCTTTTTTGGAATTATTAATCTCTTTAACATTCTTTAGTTTATTAGCAGAAAATTTGAACCTAAGATCGCTCAATTTTTTTTTGAGATCATGCGCCGTTTTTTCTAATTCCCTTTTATCTTTTTTCCTTAAATCTGATGCTTTCATTTTTATTCTCCTTTTTTAATAAATTTAGTTTTAATCGGTAATTTGTTTGCTGCCCCCTCTAAAGCTTCTTTTGCAATTTCTTCTTTTAATCCATCTAATTCAAAAATTACTCTGCCCGGTTTTATAGGATAAACATAATGGTCAACGCCTCCTTTTCCGCCACCCATGCCAACCTCAGCTCCTTTAAAAGTTACGGGCTTATCAGGAAAAACCCTTATCCATAATTTTCCGCCTTTCTTTAAATACCTTATTATATGTCGCCTGGCTGACTCTAGCTGCCTGGCTGTTAGCCATTTTGTGCCTAAGGATTTTAATCCAAAACTTCCGAAATTTAATTCAGTTGCTCTTGTTTCAACACCGCTGCGAAACCTTCCTCTTCCTTTGTGCCATTTCCTGTGTTTAACTTTTTTGGGCATTAATATCGGCATATAAGTTTAACTATTTAATCAAATTTTTCTCCTTTATATATCCAGACCTTTATTCCTATTTTTCCGTAAGTGCAGTGGGCTTCGTCTTGCGCATAATCAATGTCGGCTCTTAATGTATTTCTTGGCAGCCTGCCCTGGGCAAGCCATTCCCGTCTGGCAATTTCAATTCCATTTAACCTGCCTGCAACCTCCATTCTTACGCCTTTTATCTCTCTGTTTGTTATAACTCTTTCTATTGATTTTTTCAAAACCTGCCTAAATGGTATTCTCTTTTCTATTTGCTGAGCGGCCATCTGGGCAACCAAAGCAGCTGATGTCCAAGGATTTTTTACTTCTTTAATTTCTATCTTGATTTCTCGGGGTACCCTTTGGGTCATGCTGTTTTTTATTTTGCGCTGGACTTTCTTTTCTATTTCTGTTTTTAGTATTTCAATCCCGCCTCCTCCTCTGCCGATTATCAAACCAGGCCTTGCGGTTTCAATAATAATATTTAATTTATTTGCCGAATGTTCTATTTCTATATTGGCTACTGATGCTTCTATCAATTTTTTTCTTAAAAAATCCTTAATCAAAAAATCTTCCTCAAGGTATTGGGGCATTTTTTTGCCGTAAAAACCGCGGATATTCCAATCCTCTATTCCTCTTATTCTGAATGATTTTGGATGAACTTTGTGCGACATGTCTACTTTGTTTTTTTTCTTTTGATTGTTTTTATTACCTTTGTTTTTATAGCCTTTTTGCTGTCCTTTTTTACTCCTTTCCTTATTTCTTTCTTAATTTCCTTTGTTACAGGATTAATTTCTTGTAAAATTAAAACAACATGCGATGTTCTTTTAATTATAGGATAAGCGCGGCCTCTTGACATTGGGTGCCATCTTTTTAATTTTGGGCCTTCATCAACTGTTATTTTAGAAACAAAAAAATTCAATTCTTCCAGCTGAAAATTATGCTTTGCAGAAGCCGCCGCCGAATTTAAAAGTTTTAATATGTCTCTTCCAGATTTGTTTGTTGTAAAAGAAAGAATTTGCCTTGCTTGAGCCAATGTTTTTCCCCTGATTAAATCCGCGACCAACCTTACTTTTCTCGGGGCTGTTCTTAAGTTGTTTAACCTAACCTTTATTTCCATGGTATAATTTTATCATTATTTCTTTGGTTCTATTTTAACTTCTGCGGCTATTTTGGTTGCCTCTTTCTGTTCTGCTCCTGCCTCTATTTCTCTCTGCATCCTGCCTCCGTGCCTGACGAATTTTGTCGAAGGAGCAAATTCTCCAAGTTTATGGCCTACCATATCTTCAGAAACATAAACAGGCACAAATTCTTTGCCGTTGTGAACTCCAAAAGTATGGCCTACCATTTCCGGAGAAATCGAGGAGCTTCTTGCCCATGTTTTTATAATAGTCTTCTGGTCTTTTCTGAGATTTAATACTTTTCCTAACAATCTTTCGTCTACATATGGACCTTTTTTTAAACTTCTTGACATGTTATTTTTTTCTTCTTTGGACGATTAGTTTACTTGACCATTTTTTTCTGTTTCTTGTTTTTACTCCCAAAGCCGGCTTACCCCAAGGGGTCTTAGGGTGTTTCAAGCCAATGGGCTGCCTGCCTTCACCGCCGCCATGAGGATGGTCAACCGGATTCATAGCAGAACCTCTAACGTGAGGCCTTCTTCCTTTTAATCTTGACTTGCCCGCTTTTCCTAGATTATAAAACCTATTTTCTGGATTTGAAACCATACCGATTGAAGCAAAACATTCGCCGTTAAATTTCCTTATTTCGCCGGAAGGCATTTTTAAGGTCACATAATTTCCATCCAGAGCTAAAACCTGGGCTGAACTTCCAGCTGATCTTACTATTTTCCCGCCCTTGCCCGGCTCTAATTCTACATTATAAACTGCTGTTCCCACAGGGATATTTTTCAATTTTATCCTGTTTGCTGGATTTAACGGAGCTGACTCGGAAAAAATAATCTCTTGTCCGATTTTTAAACTCTGCGGAGCTATAATATACTGCCTTTCTTTATTTTTATACTCTATTAAAGCAATAAAAGCTGTCCTGTTTGGATCATATTCTAAGGCCAAAACCTTGGCCGGCAAATCTATTCTTGTCTGTGAAAATTCAATAATTCTGTAGAGCTTTTTTACTCCGCCGCCTTTGTGCCTTACTGTAATTCTGCCTGATGCGCTGGACCTTCCGACTTTTCTTTTGATGTACTTTAAAAGTTTTTTCTCCGGTTTCTTTTTAGAAAGCTGCGAGAAATCTATTCCTGTCATTCCCCTTCTTGATGGCGTTGTTGGCTTATATATTTTCATTAAAGTATTTCTATTTTTTGTCCTTCCTTAATTTTGATTATTGCTTTTACATATCCTTTTCTAAAACCCTCTGTCCTGCCTATCCTTCTTCTTTTTGCCGGAATTTTAACTATGTTCACTGATAAAACGTCTACTCCATAAATTCCTTCAACCGATTTTTTAATCTCTTTTTTATTGTAATTCGGTGAAATCTCAAAAATATATTGGTTTTTTTCTGCCAAATAAGTGGCCTTTTCTGATATATGCGGCTGTTTTACAACTTCATAAGAAAACCCGCCACGCTTTGTCAGAGCCCTAACTGGCTTCTCTTCTCCGCCCAAACCCACCTTTGGCGGGATTGAGGCGGACCCGCCCAAATGCCTGCTTTGCAGGCTTTTGGCGGGTTTCTTTTTTGCTTTCTCTGCCTCTTTTTTTCTTTTTAAAAAATCGAATAATGACATAATTCTATTTTGAAAATGTTTCTTTTATTGTCTTTATGCTTTCTTTGGGCATTAATAAATATTTATAGTTCAAAATATCTAAAACATTCAAATTCCTTGCCTCGCTGATTGATGTTTTCTTTATATTTCTTGATGCTAAAAATATTTTTTTATCATAATTTGGCAAAGCAATTAAAGTGCTTTGTTTTGTGCAGGGCAACTTTTCTAATGATTTTGCCATTTCTTTAGTTTTTCCTTTTTCTAACTCAATTTTATCTAAAACAATTAATTGGCTGTTTTTTGCTTTTTGTGAAAGCGCCATAAGTAAAGCTTTCCTTCTCATTTTTTTAGGAACTTCTTTTTCATAAACTTTATCATTTCTCGGGCCAAAAGTAATTCCTCCCCCCCTCCACAATGGAGACCTTATTGAGCCATGCCTTGCTCTGCCTGTTCCTTTCTGGCGCCAAGGTTTTTTGCCTCCGCCTCTTACTTCTGACCTGATTTTTGTATGAGCTGAAATCTGGCGCTTGTTGGCCATCTGGGAAACTGCAATCTGGTGCACTAAATCAGCATTGAACTTCACTTCAAAAATTTCTTTTGGCAGATTAACCGAGCCCGATACCTCTCCATTTTGGTTGTATACATCAACTTTCATCTTTTTATCCTCTTACTTCTATTAAGGCGCCGTTCCTGCCGGGAATTGCCCCCTTTACTGCTAATAAATTATTTTCTAAATCAACTTTCATTATTTTTAAATTTTTAACGCTTACTCTTTCGTATCCCATTCTGCCCGGCATTTTTCTGCCCTTCATAACGTGCTGGGGAAATCTTCTGCCCGTAGAACCCAATGTTCTATGTTCGTGCTTTACGCCATGAGTTGCGTTTCTTCCAGAAAACCCGTGCCTTTTTACTCCGCCCTGAAATCCTTTTCCTTTTGACATTCCTGAAACTTTAACGATGTCTCCTTCTTTAAATAAAGAAACATTAATTTCCGCGCCAACTTTTAAATTTTCCCCTGTAGCTCTTTCTTCTCTTATATATTTATACTCTTTGCCCTTCATCGATTTTTTAATTTTGTTTTTCTTCTCAATTTTTTCAAACCCGATCTGCAAGGCCTCGTATCCGTCTTTCTCTTTATTCTTATTTTGTAAAACATAACATGGCCCGCAGGATACCAAACTAACAGGAATTAGATTTCCGTCTTTATCAAACATCTGGGACATTCCAATTTTTTTTCCTAAAATGAATTTCATTGTCTGATAATGAAAAATCGGGCGATTGCCCGATCTTCCGTGGCAATGTTGTTACCCCCGCCTTGGCGGGGGAAGTTAACAATCGCGCAATAAAAATATTGTATTAAATTTTAATGGTTATGTCAACCCCTGACGGCAAATTTAAATCTCTCAAAGCTTCTATAATTTCCTGATTGGGATTCAAAATATCAATAACTCTTTTGTGGACTCTCATCTCAAACTGCTCTCTGGCGTTTTTATGTATGAAGCTTGACCTATTTACAGTAAACTTTAAAATTTCTGTGGGCAAAGGCACTGGCCCCACCACCTCAACTCCATAACGGTTTGCAATATCGATTATCTGGCGGGCAGAATTATCAATTATCTTATGGTCGTAAGCTCTGAGTTTTATACGAAGCTTGGGCAGCGTCTGTTCAACAACTGCTTTTTCCTTGCCCGCCGTAGCTTTAGCGGAGGCGGGTTCTTTTGCCTTAGTTCTCTTTCTTGTGGCAGCTGTTTTCTTTGCAGGACTCATTTTTACTTGATAATTTTTGTGACAACTCCTGCTCCGACTGTTTTTCCTCCTTCCCTGATTGCAAATCTCTGGTTCTCTTCTAAGGCGATTGGAGCAATTAACTTGACCTTCAGGTTAGCTGTGTCTCCAGGCATTACCATTTCTGTTCCTTCAGGCAAGCTTACGTCGCCTGTGATATCTGATGTTCTAATATATAATTGCGGTTTATATCCTGTAAAAAATGGGGTATGCCTTCCGCCTTCTTCTTTTGTCAAAACGTAAACTTCTCCATCAAATTCTGTGTGTGGAGTAATGCTACCGGGCTTACAAATTACCTGGCCTCTTTCAATATCTTCTTTCTTTAAACCTCTTAACAAAATGCCTACATTATCTCCTGCCTGTCCCTGGTCTAATGATTTCTGGAACATTTCAACTGAAACTGCCACTGTTTTCTGGGTTGGCTTTATGCCAATAATTTCAACTTCATCATTTGCTTTGATAACGCCTCTTTCAATTCTTCCTGTGGCCACTGTTCCCCTTCCTTCAATTGAGAATACATCTTCAACTGCCATAGCAAACGGCTTGTCTAATTCTCTTTTTGGCTCTGGAATATGGTTGTCTACTGCGTCCAATAATTCAACAATTGATTTTGCGCTTTCGTCCTCAGCTGATGTGGCTTCCAGGGCTTTTAAAGCTGAACCTCTGATAACAGGAATCTCATCTCCCGGATATTTATTTTTCTTTAATAACTCCCTGACTTCAGATTCAACTAAATCTAAAATTTCAGGGTCGTCAACCATATCGCATTTATTCATAAACACCACTAATGACGGCAAACCTACCTGACGGGCTAAAAGAATATGCTCTCTTGTCTGGGGCATTGGCCCGTCTGGCGCTGAAACAAGCAAAATTCCGCCGTCCATTTGGGCGGCTCCCGTAATCATGTTTTTAATGTAGTCAGCGTGGCCTGGGCAGTCAATTAAGGCATAGTGCCTTTTTGCTGTTTCAAATTCCAAATGAGTAATAGAAATAGTTACTCCTCTTGCTTTTTCTTCAGGAGACGCGTCAATCTGGTCAACATTCTTATCAGACGACTTAAAACCGCGCAATTTTGAAACTTTCATAATTGCGGCTGACAATGTGGTTTTTCCA
>CAZGLJ010000004.1:0-11827 GCA_964526025.1 uncultured Candidatus Saccharibacteria bacterium
AGTTTAGCTATAAAAATCCGCTGGTTTGGGGTGGAAATTACGCCTTCTTCTGCGCTTAAAATTTCTTCAAATAATTTTTCACCAGGCCTTTTACCGCAAAAAACAATCGCAATATCTTTATCTAATGTTAGTCCCGATGCTTTTATCATTGCCTTTGCTAAATCTAAAATTTTAATGGGCTTACCCATATCTAACACAAAAACTTCTCCTCCCTGACCCATAGCTGAAGCCTGCATTACCAAAAGGCAGGCTTCAGGAATCAGCATAAAATATCTTTCCATTCTAGGGTCTGTTACAGTGACTGGCCCTCTTTTTTTAATCTGTTCTCTAAAAGTTGGGATAACGCTTCCCCTGCTGTCTAATACGTTTCCAAACCTGACGGAAATAAATTTTGTGTTATTTTTTTGCGAAAGCGCCTGGCAAATCATCTCTCCAACTCTTTTGGTAGCTCCCATTACAGAGGTTGGATTGACTGCTTTGTCTGTTGAAATAAAAATAAATTTTTCTGCATTATTTTCTAAACTCGCCTTAGCAACGGTTTCTGTGCCAAAAATATTATTTTTTGCGGCTTCCGCCGGATCTGCTTCCATCAAAGGAACGTGTTTGTAGGCGGCGGCATGAAAAATAATTTTTGGCTGGAACTTTTTAAAAATTTCATTTATTTTTTCCTTATCTGCAACATCTGCGACCAATGATTGGATTTTTAAATTGGGAAACTTTTCTGTAAGCTCGTTTTGAATATTAAAAATGCCTGTCTCATCTTGGTCTAATAATAAGAGCAATGATGGCTTTAATTCTGCTGTTTGCCTTGACAGCACAGAGCCTATAGAGCCTGCTGACCCTGTGATTAAAACAATCTTATTTTTTATAAAACTTTCAATCTGCCCCATATTCAGTAAAATCTGCTCTCTATATAATAAATCTTCCACGCCCACATCTTTTAGGTTTTTTACAGAAATCTCGCCGGAAATAATTTCGTTTATATGCGGAGCAATTTTAATCTTTTCTAACCCAGCATCCCTTGCCAGTTCGATTGCTTTCTTTATTATTTTAATTCCCGCCGTCGGAAGAGCGATGATTAATTGTTTTATTTGATGCGCTTTTACAACCTTGGGAATATCTGAAATCTTGCCCAAAACCTTAAATCCATGGATTACTATTCCTTTTTTTACAGGACTGTCGTCTACGAAGCCGACAGGATTATAAGGGTTATTTTTTGAAGACATAATGCCTCTTAAAATCTGCTCGCCGGCATCGCCGGCGCCGACAATCAAGGTTTTTTCTTTCATTTTTGAAAAAACCCTGCTTGCAATATGCGAATAAATTCTCTTGCTGAAACGAATCCCTCCGCATAAAATAAAAATCAAAAAATAACTTATGAACAAAGTGGACCTCGGGAAACTGTAAAAACGCGGGAAATAGTTAGAGATATAAATAGTTATGGATAAAAAAATAAAAGCGATGGTCGTGGCAAAAAAAAGAGAAATCAGCTCGCTGGCCGAAACATATGCCCAGGAAAAAGAATAAAGTTTATTAAAATAAAATATAGGGATTATAAAAATTACAGCTAAAATTACCATTCTATATATAAAAAGATTATATTGCGGGGGAATATGGGCGTCAAATCTTAAAAGAAAAGCTGACCACACAGATACGGCCACAAAAAATATATCAGCTGCCATAAAAAAAATAGTTCTAGTCAGAGCGTTTTTTTTAAATAAATTAATCATTCTGATTTTTTAATTGCTTTTTTTAAATTTTCAGCCACAAAATCGACCTCTTCCTTTTTCAGATTATTAAAAAACGGCAAAGCTAATGTTCGACTGGCGATATTTTCCGCAACGGGAAAATCGCCTCGTTTATAGCCAAACTCTTTTTTATAAAACGGCTGAAGGTGTATCGCTTGAAAATAATTGCCGCACTGTATTCCCCTTTTTGTCATTTCATCAATAATTTTATCTCTTTTTTTGCCGGCTAACTCTTTATTTAATTTTACCACATAAACAAACCAGCTTAACTTATTTTTAGGTTTAATATATGGAATCTCAAGCTCTTTAATGTCTTTTAATTTTTTATCATACAATTGAGCCGCCTTTGTCCTTTTCTTCAAAATCTCTTTTATTCTTTTCATTTGGGCTATGCCTAAAGCGCAGCTCATCTCGTCTAATCTGTAATTATACCCCAATCTTGCGTGCTCTAACCATTTTCCATTCAAAACTTTTCTGCCTTGGTTAGCCATGCTGCCGCACAAGGCGGCAATCTTTTTATTATTTGTTAAAATCACTCCGCCTTCTCCAGTGGTAATCTGCTTATTAGGATAAAAAGCAAAAACAGCGGCATCGCCGAAACTTCCGCACTTTTTACCTTTATATTCTGAACCTAATGCTTCTGCGGAATCTTCAATTAAATAAAGCTTATGTTTTTTTGCTATTTTTTTTAATTCGTCCCAATCGGCAGGTTGTGAAAAAATATCAACCGCCAAAATTGCTCTGGTTTTTTTGGTAATTTTTTCTTCTATTTTTTTAACATCAATATTAAATGTTTTTTCATCAATATCAACAAAAATCGGCCTGGCCTGCTCAAACAAAATACAATTTGAAGAAGAGATAAAAGAAAAAGGAGTTGTTATCACCTCATCTCCTTTGACAATGCCCAAAGCCCTTATAATTAAATGCAAGCCGCTTGTCCCGCTGTTTACGGCAACCGCGTATTTTACATTGGCATATTCAGCCATTATTTTTTCAAACTCTTTATATTTCTGGCCCAAACTCAAAAAAGATGTCTCCAAAACATCTGCGACCGCTTTTTTATCCTCTTTTGTTATGTCCGGCTTTGACAGCTGAATTTTCATTTATTTTTGATTATTTTTATTGGTATCCCATAAGCTATAACATTGGCCGGCACATCTTTATTCACAAAACTGAACGCCCCTACAACAGAGTTTTCTCCGATTGTCACTCCTGGCATTATTACGCTTTGAGCCCCAATCTTGCAATTCTTTTTTAAAACTACTTTCCCTTTTTTATTATCAATTGTTGATACAGAATATATTTTTACTCCTCCTCCTATTTGTACGCCGTCTTCAATTAACACTCCTGCTTTAGAATTTATATAAACAAAAGCGCCAATATCAGCTCCTTTGCCTAATTTAAAATTTTTGACACCCTGAACCATCCAGCCCCATTTGGTCAGCTTTCCCTCTTTAATTATTGGTTTTGCCCAATTTTTAAATCTTTTTTCCATAGACTATTGTTATTTTACCACTTCTCGCAAAAGCATAAATGCCTCGGCCGCTTTGACGCCGGATTCCATTCCTCTTTTTTGCGCCGTTATTTTTATCCCCTCTGATGAACGCGGATGAGGATAATCTCTTAACTCGCTTTTATAACATTCCATTGCTTTTATTTTATCATCTAAAAAATCGGCAATGTCCTCGTAAATGTTGGGGACAAAAGCGCCTTCTGCGCTTAAAAGAACCTCGTAAAATAAAACTCTTTTAATAGTAGAATCTGGCTTGGGCCTGACTGCCACCATTGTAGCCTCGGAAACTAATTTATGGTCTTTATTAATGTCTCCGTAGAAAGGAGAAAAGACAATTTCCGGATTAAATCTCTGAATACATTTTGATATTGAATCATTAAGTTTCTTTTGGGAAATGGCGTCTAATTTAACAGTTGGAAAATCTAAAAAAATAGTCTCCTTAATCCCCAAAGATTTTACCGCGCATTTTATTTCTTTTTCCCTGTTTTTAATAAAGCTCCTGCTCCAATCAGGAGCATATGCTTTAGTAACCACGCAAAGATATATATCGTCGCCAAGTTGGCTGTATTTTTTTATCGTGCCTCCGCACCCTAATACTTCGTCGTCCGGATGCGGAGCTATTACTAAAATTTTCATTATTTTTGCGATTTTATTATATTGATACTATTTTCCCCCTCATTAAATAATAAGTCAATAATCGACATATTGGATACGAACTCTTTATTTAAAAATAGCTGTTTATATTCGGGGCTGATGAATTCTTTAATCCTTACCTCTATTCCTTTTTCTTCAAATTTTTCCGCCTCTATTCTGTGCTCTCTGCTGCCGGGTCCCGACAAGTAAGCTTCTATGCCAAATTCTTTGCACATATTTATCAGCCTATCGGTTGCTTTTCCTTGCACTCTTAAGCCTGACGATTTCTTAATAGAAATTTCAATGCCTAAAAGCCTGCAGATATTCTCTATCAAATATATGTCTAAGTCGATTATCTTGTCCCATTTTTTAGAGAAAGTTTCCTGAAAAAATGGAAAATATTGTCTAAAGAATGGGGCTTTCGAATAATTGGTCTCCAACGCTTTTAGATGCTGGCTTTGCCAATCTTTCTGGCTGTCTATTAAAACCTCGTTTATTCTAAGATTAGACGACCTGTTTTTAACAGGCACTGTAAGCCACTGCCAGCCGTCGGCTGTTTTAATTTTATTTCTGTTGATAAAGCCGTTTTTCTGATAAGCCGCATCGTCTAATGCGACAAAAAAATCCGCTTCTGCCAATCTTTGGAAAAAACCTATATACGGCAAATATTCCGGCTGGTGAATGGTAACCACCAATTTCTTAGATAAGGGCTTGTTAATTCCGCCTTCTCCATAAACTCCTTTTTTTGAAAGCACGGCAAAAAAGCCCAAAATTAAAATTTTAAGATCTAAGAATAAAGACCAGTTATCAATATACCATTTGTCTAATTTAAATCTTCCCTCCCATTCTACTAAAGCCCTGCCTTTGATATCAACCAAACTTACTAATCCTGGCAGAACATCTTGTCTTTTCTTCTGCTCGTTATCCATCAGCTTGACCAAAGAAACTGGAAGCGGCCTTGGCCCGACCAAACTCATATCTCCTTTTAAGATATTTATCAGCTGGGGCAATTCGTCTAAAGTCCACTCTCTCATGACCTTTCCTATTTTAGTGATTCTCTCATCGTCTTTTTTTACTCCAAGGCCCAAACCCATTTTTTCTGCGTTGACAACCATTGTCCTGAACTTATATATTTTAAAAACCTTGCCGTTCAAGCCGACCCTGTCTTGTTTAAAAAACACCGGACCTACAGAAGTAAGCTTAATTAAAATGCCCATTGCCATAAAAAGCGGCGACATCAAAATCAAAGCTAAAACAGCTATAACCAAATCCATTATTTTTTTTATTATTCTAGATATCATGGCGCTGAATTTATTATTATATCTCTGGCTTTTGAACCATGGTTGAAAATTAAATCTATTACAGACATATTCTCTACAAACGGCTTAAATCTTTGATTATATACAGGATGAGAAAACTCGCAATACTGATGGGACAAGCCGGCTTTTTTAAATTTATCTTCCTCAACATAAATCTTTCCTCCCTGCCCGGACAAATACCCCAAAGCTCCTGTCTTTTTGCACATATCAATCAACATTTCTGTCTTTTCTCCTGCAATATTATAATCAGAACTTTTAATAATCTTAACATCAACATCCAGCATCTTGAATATCGCTCTCAATATAGCTTGGTCTAAATCTTCCAGCTTATCCCATTTTTTAGAATATATCTCCTGAAAAAAGGGAATATATTCTTTAAAAAATGGCGAACCATTATATGCATATTGTATTGACTTTAAATGCTTTTTTGCCCAATTAAGCTTATTATCTATTTTAACGTCGCAAATCTTTTGCAAAAGTTTATTACGGGTAATCACTGGCACTGTCAGCCAAATCCATCCGTCTTTGCCATCAGAGGTTCTGATCCTGTTTCTGTTTTGAAATTGCTTCTTGCCGTACTGGACGTGGTCAACCAGAACGAAAACATCAGCTTTAATAGCTTTGCATATTAACCCAATATATGGAAGGTATTCTGGCTGGTGGCCCGCTATAATCATTGTTTTTTTGCTTCAATATAAAAAATATGCGAAAAAAACACAAATATGAAAAATAGTAAATTAAATAAATAATTTATCTTCAATCTAATAATTAATTTATTTAAAGCATATAAAATTCTGGGCATAATATATATGCCTTTTATTCTCAAATCATGAAATCCTTCCTTCTTCATCATTTTTTTCAAACTATATGGATTATAAGTTATTATTTTTTCTTTGCGCAGAAATCCGCTTAAAGACAGAGAGTTGTGAGTAGTTAACAGCAATGTGCCATTTTTTTTTAAAACCCTCTTCAATTCATTTATTGCTCTTTTTGGGTCTTCAATAACTTGGAGAACCTCTTCGCAAACAACCACGTCAAAAAAATTATCCTCAAATGGCAAATCGTAAATATCGGCCACTTGAAAGTTTATGCCCTTGTTTTTTTTAGCAATCTCAACTACTTCTGGAACGTAATCAACTCCATAAGTTAAAAACCCTCTTTCATGAAAATTTTTAGACATAGTTCCAAAAGCGCAGCCGACGTCAAGGAGCTTTCTATTATTGCCAGGCTCCTTAAAATAATCTAAAAGATATAAATGATTTGTTTTTGTGCCAGTTTCTGATTGAAAAATCACTTCGTGCTCTTTTTTGCCGCTCTTTGCGGCCAAAGTATATTTATTCAACCATTCTTCTTCTAAGCTTAATTTATTCTTTGTCATTTTATCATACTCGCCAACTAATCTCTTGCAAACTATATTTTTATCAAACTCCTTTAATATTTTTTCTCTTGCAGCTAAGCCCATTAATTCTGCTTTTTTTTTGTTGCCCAAAATATAGATAATAGCTTTTGCTAGTTCTTGGGGGGCTTTAACTGGAACAAGAATTCCTGTTTTCCCATCGTCAACTGCTTCCGGGCAGCCTCCTGTGTTTGTCGCTATAACTGGCAAACCCATTGCTCCAGCCTCAAGTATTGAAGCTCCCAATCCCTCTCTATGGGTCGGCAAAATAAAAATATCCATTAAAGGATAAAGTTCTTGGACATCATCTCTCGCCCCCAAAAATATCACATTATTTTCTAAATTGTATTTCTTGGCAACGTCAGATGTAATGCCGTCTTTCTTTTCCGGCTCTTCCGGCCCAATGGCTAAAAGCAATAAATCAGCGAAATCCTTTAAAACAATCTGCATCGCTTTAAATAAATCTATATATCCTTTTTCTTCAACCAGCCTGGCTATTATTCCAATTACTTTTTTATCAAGACCTATTTTCAACTCTTTTTTCTTTTTTTCGATAAAATCTTTGTCAAACCTTTCTGGATTGAACCTGTCAACATCAATATCTCTTCCTAAATAAATGAATTTTTCTTGCGGAGCTATTTTTTCTTTGATTGCTACTTCTATTATTTTTTTGCTTATAGAAAATACTTTTGTAGAACATTTTGCGCCAACTCTTTCTAAAAACAAAAAGAGCTTTCTTTTTAGGCCCTCATCATCGTCTGCAAAATCAAAACCGTGCAGGGTATTTAAAATAATCGGCACTTTGGCGGCTTTTGCCGCTATCTGGCCGTAAACTTCCGGCTTTAATGTATGGACGTGGACAATATCAAACTTCTCTTTTTTAAAATAGAAAAATAATTTAAACAGGGCGGCCAAATCAGCCAATGGGCTAATTTTCCTTTTAAATGTTATATTCTTTACAGAAAACCCCATCTTTTTAATATCTTCTGACCACTCTTTAGCAGAGCAAACAACATAAACGTCATAGCCCGCTTCTTTCAGGGATTTCAATTGGTCTTTTAGCATATACTTTATTGTCATGCCAGAACTGACAACGCAACAAACTTTTATTTTTTTACCTTTCATTTCTGTTTAATATTGTTGTTTTATAAGCAAGCAAAATAATCAATCCTATCAAGAAAGTGATTATAATAGAAAATACGGCGCCTAGTTCAAAAAAATTTTTGACAAAATAGCTGCCGAAAAAAATATTAGCCGTAAACATCGCGATGGTTGTTAGGGTTGCAAACCTAGCTTTAGATATTTCCATTGAATAAAAAAACCAAATATATAGTCCGTAAAGAAATATTAAAATTCCGGCAATCGCAAATAACAGCATTAAAATAAAATTCGCCGCGTAAAAAGCCCCGTATATTTTAATAATTACAGCTTGGGTAAGTATTAAAAATGGAATTCCTAAAATAAATAAATAAGGGGTAATTTTTTCTATTTTGGCTAATATGGAGCTTTTATCCTCCTTTCTTGATATCATTGGAAAGAACACGACTATAAAGACAGTATACAAGAATAAAGCTATATTAATTGAAGAAAAATAGTAAGCATTATATATTCCAACATCTTTTAATCCTAAATGCTTGTTCACAAATATTTTTCCTAAAATCGGCAAAAGTATAAAAAACATCTCTCCTATCATCGTATATAAACCATATTTTAATAATCTTTGCACCCATGACTTGTTAATTTTTAAAGAAATGTATTGCCTTAGATTTATTGTTGTCAAAATAAATATTAAAAAATAAGAAATTATTATAGAAAAGACTATTGTTTCAAATAGTACCTGCTTTTGCAAAAAAAGGGCTATTAACAGAATAAATAAAACAGCTCCATATAACATCCTGAATAAAGATAATTTTTTTATCTGGTGCAAACTTCTTAAAACATCTACGCTGATTGTGTATAAAGACAGAAATCCTGCGAAGACAACAGCTAGATTAAAAATATATTCAGAAACAGAAAAAAGGTTAGAAATTTGGCTTGAAAAAGCAAAAAAAATCAAACTTAAAGACAATATAGCTATTAATACCAATACATAAGACGTTGATATTATATGCTTTGAGTTTTCTTCATTTTCAGCCACATATTTAATAACCGCGGTGTTGATTCCCAAAGTCATCAAAAAAAACAAAAAGGAGCCGATAGACGATACTAAGACATATTTTCCGTATTCTTCCGGACCCAATATCCTGCCAGACAGAACCTCAAAGCCAAAAACAAATACAGCGGCTAATCCGTATCCAAAAAGAGCATAACGAATATTCTTTAAAAAAGAAAAGGCATTTTGGCTCATTTTCTCCTTGAAAACAAACTCATAAATGCTGTTTATCTTTTCTTTAATTATTTTTATCATTCAGCAGGTCTTTGTTTAACTTCTCCACTATTTTATGGAGTTCCAAATCAATGCCGTTTTCGTCGGCAAATCTGATTAAAGCTTTGATGTCTTTGGGAAGGCAGCTGCCTCCATATCCTCTGTATCCCTTATGAAAGATTTCCAAGTGCGCCGGACCTATCATTTTATCAGCGGCGGCGGCCTCTTTCACTATCTGGTAATCGATGCCTAATCTCTGGCATAAATCATATATCTGATTGGCAAAAATCACTTTAGTCGCAAACCAAGTATTGCTAAAATATTTAATCATTTCTGCTTCTCTAGACGGCATTATTTTTTCAAAAGGAGCTCTCGGCAAAATTTTCATAATATCTTCTGCCAGCTCTTTGCTATTTTGCGTGTACCCCACAACTTGCCTATTGGGAAAATTCATATCTTTATCTGCGGTCGCTTCTGTCAAAAATTCGGGATTGAACAAAAACTTATGCTGGCTGAATCTTTTTTGCAAAGATTCCGTGTGGCCCGGCAAAACAGTTGATTTTATGACAATAATTTTGCTGCCAAAAATATTACTGCAAGCGTCTTCTATATACGAAAGGTCAAAACCCGAAGTTTGGTTAAAGGGCGTTGGGACGCAGATAAAAATAATGTCGGCGTTATTAACTTGGGCGATAGATCCTTCGTTTTTACCCTTGTCATAAAAATAAATTTCGAAATCCTGTTTTGTAAAATATCTTTTTAAAGCGCCCCCGACCATTCCCAGCCCCACTATTCCAATTTTAAATTTATTTAAAGTATTATTTTCCATATTTTTTAAACCAATCTACTGTCTTGGCTAATCCGCTGTTAAAGTCACATCCAGGCTGCCAATTAATGAGCTTTTTTGCCTTCTCAATTGACAAGCATCCTCTTTTAAAACCGCACGCTGGAAAGGCAACAAATTTTTTTTCAACGTTAGAATTAATTAATTTCTTTAACCCGTCAAATATCTCTAGAACTGACGTCTCTTTTGCGGTAGCAATGTTTATAGGGCCGTTAATATCTTTTTTAAGGGCCAACAAAGTTGCTGACACAGCGTCGTCTATAAAAATATAATCTTTTGTCTGCCGGCCGTCTCCGTGAATTAAGGGTTGTTCTCCTTTCAACATTTTATTTGCAAAAATTGCTATCACGCCAGCTTCTCCGCAGGGATTCTGCCTTGGACCATAAACATTGCCATAACGCATGGCCGTAAAATTCATACTATACATTTTACAGTAAGATTCTAAGTATTTCTCAACTGCCAATTTGGCAATGCCATAAGGTGAAATGGGGCTGGGCGGATAGTCTTCCGGCGTAGGAATGGTCTTTGCATTTCCATATATTTCGCCGCCGCTTGAAGCAAAAACTATTTTTTTGAGGCGAAATTTGCGGCAGTTCTCAAATATGTTCAAACTTCCTAATATATTAACATCTGCGTCGGCAATCGGATTTTTCACTGATTCTCTGGCTTCAATATGGGCTGCAAAATGAAAAACTATTGAAGGCCTTTCCTTGCCAAAAACTCCTTTGACTTTTGGGCTTCTTATATCAAGTCGATAAAACTTAGCAGATGGATTGATATTGGCTTTTTTCCCGCTGGAAAGGTCGTCTATTATTGCTACTTTATTCCCTTTTTCTATTAATTTATCCGCTATATGGCTAGCAATAAAACCAGCTCCGCCGGTAACTAAGCATTTCATATTTTTGAAAAATAATTTTCTATAAAAGGAATTTTAATGTTATTTAATTTTTCAAAGCCAAAGGGAAATAAACATAAAAGCGAAATAAAGGCCGGAATTCTAATTCTGGTGATAACTCCAAAATTAGTTATAAAAAGGGCTAAGACGGCAAAAATAAAACCGCTAAAAATAACTACGGGTAAAATAACTTTATATTTTGTTTTAAACGATTCTATTATTCCTTTGACTATAAAAAATAAGAAAAACCACCAAGCAATCACCTCTGGCAAGGCAAAAAAATGTTTAGGCTGGCTCATCTGCCATGGAAAAGGACCAAGGACAACAAAAATAAATGATTTTAAATAATTTACGGAAAATTTGAGCGGATCGTCAATATTTGTTTCAACATCAATGCCAGACTCATTGCGGCCGAATGGCTCGTATAGAGTGGATTCGTTTTTCTCTGCAGTTGGCTGGTTCTCTGCAGTTGGCTGGTTCTCTTTTAAATCTGCAGTTGGCTGGTTCTCTTTTAAAGTAGAGGGGGGGGCATAAATTACTTCTCTCATATAGGTTATTTCTTTTGGATTTAAATATTGCTTAATGACATTTTTTCCAAAATATCCCAGCCCAGTTCCTTCTCCGCCTGATAAACTTGGCAAAAAACCCAAAAGAATAATCATTATGGCCCCAAAAGCCAGCCTTTTTTTTATTTCTAAATTTGAAAGCAACATCCAGCAAATGATAAAAGCAAAGACAAGAGAAAGGCTTATATAAAAACGGAGATGAGTTAATCCGAGCAATGCAAGATAGAGAATAAAAAATTTGCCCCAAGAAAAACTTTTAATTATTTTCAATACCATTAACAGCCCTACTGCGCACAACAAAGCCACAAGAACGTCTTTTAACAGCAAGCTTGAAAAAAAAGCAAGGCTTGGATAAAAACTTATTATTAAACCAGCCCAAAATCCCTGCTTTGGAGAACCGCCAGCTTCAATGACTATAAAATAGGCGACTATAACTAAAATAGCAGTTAACCAAGCGTTAAGCAGCTGGCCCATAAGCATATCTGGAGTTGTTAAAGCATAAATGTAGCCAACAATTACCGGATAATAATGGCTGACTTTAAGCCCGT
>CAZGLJ010000004.1:11927-28714 GCA_964526025.1 uncultured Candidatus Saccharibacteria bacterium
AAAGCATAAATGTAGCCAACAATTACCGGATAATAATGGCTGACTTTAAGCCCGTCTAATGATAAATCTCCCTGATGCAGCCTGCTTGATATGTCTTGAGCGACAGAATTATACTCTCTGTAATCTCCGCCATTAAAGGGCTGGAAACGAGTGTAATATACAAAAAGAACGGCTATAATATGAATTAAAAAAACAATCAAAAAAAGCAAACCCAAAACTTTAGCGTGCTCTTTATTTTTGTTAATAAATAAAAAAGTAATAGCGCATAAAAAAACAATAAATATGGCCGCCACAGCTAACACTTTGCTAAAAAAGGCGATTATCGCCAAACATAATACGATATATACTATAAATTCTAATAAATCCATATTTTAGTTAGTTTAATATTATAATCTTTTAAAATAATCATCGATTCCTTTTTTAATGTCGTAATCTGGCCAATACCCTAAAATCTCTTTTGACTGATTTAAGTCGGCTTCAGTGTTATCTTGATAGTGTTCATATGGATTATCAATGTATTCGGGCTCAAGATTTGCGCCTAAGACTTCATTAATGTTTTTAATTATTTCATTAAATGCAGTTGCTCTGCCGGCGCCGACATTGAAAATTCCGCTTTTTTGGCATTCTAAAGCTAATAAATTCGCCTTAACAATATCTTTAACATAAACTTGGTCTCTTTTCTGCTCCCCATATTTGAATATCTTAGGCCTCTTGCCTTCTTTCATCTGCAGATATAACTGCCAAACCATACTAGCCATTTTACCTTTATATTTTTCTCCATGACCGTAAACATTAAAATAGCGGAGTCCGATTATAAGAAGCTTGTTAAAATTCTCACGAGCAATATTGTCTGCTTCTAGCTTAGAAACGCCGTAAATATTAGCTGGAACCTCGTTTCTGCCTTCTTTCATAGGGGGCTTGGAGCGCCCGTACACAGCTGCCGAAGAGGCATATATCAATTTTGCCTTAGACTTAATGGCAAATCTAAGAACGTTTTCAAATCCACCGACATTATTGGGAAGCATTTTTTCTTCATCAAAAACCGTGGTGTCTGTAATAGCAGCCTGATGGAATATAATATCTATTTTATCAAAATATTTCGCAAAATCAATCTTGGAAACATCAGCTGAAATAATTTTCCCCTTAAAATCGGCTAAATTTCGCCAATTGCCGGAAGAAAAATTATCAATGACAAAATACTCATTTTTTGGATATTTTTCCTGAAGAGCCACAGCTAAATTAGACCCGATAAATCCCGCTCCGCCCGTAATTAATATTTTTTTATCGTTCATGGTTTAAGATAAAATAATTTCTACTGCCTCTAGAAGGTTGTCAGCGTAATAATTCGGCTCTAATTTAAATTCTTTTTTCATCTTGCCGCCAATTTTTATAGTTTTTACATTGACTTCCCTGCCAGCAATAATGTCTACTGAACCGTCCCCCACGAGCCAGCTTTTGCTTAAATTTAAACCAAAATCTTGGCCGGCTTTCAAAAGCATGCCTGGCTTTGGCTTTCTGCAAGAGCAATTATCATCAGGCCCATGGGGGCAGTAATAAATTCCATCAATCCTGATATCTTTCTTTTTAAATTCTGAAAGCATCCACTTATGGAGCTTTTTCATTTGGGCTAAAGTATAGTATCCCCGGGCTATTCCAGACTGATTAGTTATAATAATAATCTTATAGTCGGTTTTTGAGAGTTTTTTTAAGGCCGGGATTGTTTCTCTAAACACCTTGAAATCCTCTATTTTATGGACATATTCAGGCTCGTTTATATTTATTGTCCCATCGCGATCTAAAAATACTGCCTTTGTTTCTGGTTCAGAGCGGATATTCATAGTTTTTTGCGCCAAAGCGCTGGTTGAAAAACCCTTCTGCCATTTTAGAATATGGATTATGCCTTTGTTTTCTTCAACAACCCCCCTTTCAACGCAATTTTTTCCCCAATCAGAACCGTTGCAATGAATGTCTGGCTTAATTTTTTTTAAAATTTCTTTTGGATTAATTTCATTAAAATTGACAATATAATCAACGTGGCCTATAGCAGATAAAACCTCTGCCCTATGTTTTTCTGAATTGATTGGATGGTTTGGCCCCTTATATTTGCGAATAGAATCGTCGCTGTTTAAAAGAACAATTAAATTGTCTCCCTGCGCTTTTGCCTCCTCCAAAGATTTAATATGGCCTAAATGCAGAATATCAAAACTGCCGTTGTAGGTAACGACTTTTTTTCCCCGCTTTTTAAGATTTTTTGCGAGCTCAATAATTTCTTTCTGGCTTTTAATTTTTGGATTCATGTTTTTTAATTTTCTAAATATTGTTTTAACTCTCCTGGCAAAACTACCGCTGTGCCCAATTTGCCGACTGCAATGCCAGCTGCATAATTGGCAATTACAGCTGCCTGTTCAAGATTAGCTCCGGCAGCCAAGGCCAGAGCAGCAGCAGCCACCACCGTATCCCCTGCTCCACTTACATCAAACACTTCTCTTGTCACCGCGGAAAAATGTTTAATTTTATTATTTTCAAAAAGAGTTGCCCCTTCGGCTCCTTGCGTAAGCAAAACACTGCAGTTTAATTGTTTTTGGATTATTTTTCCAGCTTTTTTTATGTCGCTTGCTCCAGATATTTCCAAAGCTTCTTTGTGGTTGGGGCTTAAAAGAGTGGCGTTTTTAAAAAAGGGGGCGTGTTTTGGTTTTACATCTCCGATAATCGGCTTTTTATATTTTATAGCTAAATTAATTATAGCCTCGGCTAAATTCTTATTAATCAGTCCCTTGGCATAATCAGAAACCACAAGGCCATCCCATTCTTTAATATTTAAAGCGATAAATTCTAATAATTTTTTCCCAACATCTCCATCAACATATTTAGCATCTTCCTTGTCTACTCTGACAATTTGCTGGCCTTGGGCAATCACTCTTATCTTCTGAATAGTTGGTTTTTGGGAATGTTCTATAACCCCTTCTGTTTTAACCCCATGTTTTTTAAACTCTTCAAGTAAAGTTTTGCCTGCAAAATCTTTTCCCACTAAGCCAACAATAAATGCTTTGCCGCCTAAAGCAGCGATATTTGCGGCAGTATTTCCCGCTCCGCCAGGCACAAAACTTTCTCTTGCAACTAAAACCACCGGAACCGGCGCTTCAGGCGAAATCCTTTCAACGTCGCCCCATATAAAATGGTCTAACATTAAGTCGCCAATCACTCCGATTTTTTTTCCTTTAAAATTATTTACTATTTTTATTAATTTATGTGTTTGCATATCAATCTCCTTTAATTAGGCGCTTGGAGTCTTCTTCATAATGAGTGGTAGAAAATTCAAAAAGATTTGAATCTTTTAAAGCCAGCATTTGATGCTTAAGCCCTTTTGGTATTTCAAGGCAATCGCCAGAAAAAAACGTATAAGATTTCGCAGACAAAATATCGTCTTTCCACCCTACTTTCACTTCCATTTTACCTGAAAAAAGATAAAATGTTTCGTGTTTTTTCTCGTGGTAATGGAAGCTGCATCTCTTGCCCTTTTTAAAAAATAATAATTTCCCGCAATATTCCCTGTTGCTTATCCAATCTTCAAATCCCCATCCTTTAAGATGTCTCTCGGGCTTATATGGTTTTGGTATTCTCTTGCTCATATTAAAGAATCTTATATTCCTAAAATCTCTTTAATTTTATCCAAAACTCTGTCCGGGGTTATTTTTTTTAAACATTGATGTTCTCTATTTACATCGTATCTTGGAGTAAAAATATCGTGATAACGATAACTGCATTTCTCTTTAATTATATGCACATTTTTCCCGACAGGTCCAGTTCTTTCCGGAATAGTGGGGCCTAAAATAGCGATTAAATTACAGTTGGTCGTGGCGGCAATGTGGCCAAGACCTGTGTCTGAAGCAATTAATATCCTGCACTTATCAATCAAGGCGGCTGCTTTTGCAAGGGGCTGGCCGACTATTGATATAACATTTCTTCTTAGCTCGTTATTTATTTCCGAGCAAAGCTCTTTTTCATTTAAAGAGCCGAAGAGAAGAATGAAAGCATTGGGAAAGCTGTCTAAAATCTTTTTTCCCAGCTCGATAAAATTTTCCTTAGGCCATAATTTAAACTGCTGCGTTGAACCGGAGCCCAAAGAAAAGCCTATTAAAGTTTTATTTTCCAAATTATTTTTTTTAATGAACTCGGCGGCAAATTTATTATCATCATCTTTTATCGCGAAAGTCGCAGAAAGCGCGGAGTTTTCTATTTTTATATCTATTTTTATATCCAATGATTTTAGCAGGTTTAAATTTGCTTCTATTTTATGCTGGTTTCCGTCTAATTTAACTTGATGGTTATAAAACGTCCATTTGAATTTTCTATATTCGCCTGCTCTGTTTTTGGCGCCGGTTAAAAGGGCAAATAAGCTCGCCTTAAACGGACCAGCTCCGCTGGCGACAATAACTAAATCATATCTTTCCTTTCTTAATTTATAAATAAACACTGCTTTTTCAAAAAAATTGCTTTTTTGAAAACTGAAGAAGAAAACTTTATTGATAACCTCCGAATTTTGTAAAACTCCTGTAGCTCCTGTAGCATAGCTGACAAAAATATCTATCGTCGAGTAAGGAAAATTATCTTTTAAAATCTTAAGGGTCGGTGTGAACATTATTAAATCTCCAATTCCTCCTGTATTGACAATTAAAATTTTTTTGAAAATATTTTTCATTATTATTAGGGTTTCTTAAAATACACTCCCGCATAATCTATTTTGATTAAGCTTGTTTTTATTTTCCTTTCGGCAAGGAAATCATCAACTGCTTTTTTGCATCCTGACCAGTGCCCGTAATCATCTACGACAATATATCCGCCCCTAATAACATTGTCATATAAATTAACAAGACAGCACTTTGTTGATTCATACCAGTCGCCGTCTAGCCTTAAAATAGAAATTGGCCCGATTTCACTGCGCGCTTCTGGCAGCACGTCTTGAAACCATCCTTTTTTTATCACGACATTATCCGGATTGATTTTTAATATATTAAAAAATATTTTTTTAACGTCGTCTAACGGGCCCACGCATTTGTTAATGGTTTCTAGTTTTCCCTCAGCTCTGTTTTGAGCGTAATCTCTGGCTATTTTCCCGTCTTTAGCTGTTGGCTCGGGCAGACCCTTAAAAGAATCGAACAGCCATATTTTACGGTTGGATTTTGCCCTTTTGGCGACAAACCCCATTATTGCCGCGCAACCGCCCTTCCAAACTCCGCATTCTAAAAAAGCTCCCTTGAGTTTATTTTTTTCAATTAGTTCTGCCAAATCATATATATTAGACAATCTTTTTGAGTCTACCATTGTATAGGGATAAATCTTTCTAAATAAATTCAGCTTGCGGGGATTTAAAAAATCTTTTAAGGGAATTTCTTTTATAAACTTAATTTTCTTATATATTTTAAGCAGATTTCCGTTTTTTTCAATTAAATTTTTAAGATATTTTATTGCTTTCATGTTCTAAAAATTCCCATTTTTTAATAATTTTTTTGGCATCAAAATCTTTCGCTCTTTGCAATGATTTTGCGCTTAAAGCAGCTGATAAATCTTTATCGGTTAATATTTTAATTATTGCCTCGGTTAAAATTTCCTGGCTTTTTGATTTCTTGTTAAAAGGCGGAATTAAAATTCCATAGTCGGCATATTCAATGCCGCTTGTTTCTGAATCTAATTTGCTGTTAGGGGCAATAATTTCTCTTGGCCCGGACTTGCAATCTGCCAAAATAACCGGCAGCCTGCAAGCCATTGCCTCCAAAACAACGCATGGCAATCCCTCCCATAAAGAAGACAAAATGAAAGCCCTTGCTTTAGCTAAAAATTTAAATGGATTTTTCTGCCAGCCCAAAAAATGGACGCTGTTGGCTATTTTTAAATCTTTAGCTAAAAGTTTCAGCTCTGGCTCTAATTCTCCGCTGCCCAAAATTACTAATTGCGCCTCTTTTATCTCATTTTTCACTCCGGGAAAAGCCGTTATTATGCATCTCTGATTTTTTTGTTTTGTTAATCTTCCTGCGGTGATTATCGTTGGTTTTTTGAAAATTTCTTCGTATTCTAACTCTAACGGCTCTGAAATCAAACTTTGGATTTCTTTGACGTTTAGGGGATTATATATAACTGCAATCTTTTCTTTTTTAATTCCGAAGTTGTTTATCAGGTCTTCGGCTGAAACTTGCGATACGCAAATAATTTTAGGCGCTTTATTGTAAAAAAGTTTAATAAGGAGCTTATAAATTAAACCTTTACCGGAGGAAGACATAACATTATCAACCCGTAGTATGTTTTTTTTATTGGAGAAAAGATTGACAATATTCAGCGGAGGCCCAAAACTAATAACATAATCTGGCTTTTCCTTTTTTATTATTTTCTTAAAACGGAAAAGGCAGACAAAAAAATAATATATCCTTAAAAATAACGGGTTGGATATTGGTATGTCTAAAGAAATTATTTTCCCTTTGCAAGAATAAGAAACTTTATTTTTTAATAAAACAATTACCGTCTCAATAGAGTCGGGGAAGCTTAAAGAAAGGTCGGATACCACTCTTTCTCCCCCTCCTATGCTTAATGTCGGAAGAAAAAAGATAACTTTTTTGCGATTGTGAACTGGCATAATTTTGGAATTAAAATTTTTTCTCTACCAGCTTTTTTAAATCTTGATAAATTAATACGTAGTTATTTGTATCTTCGTCCATGCTGGCTGAAGCTATGTCGCCATCAATTGTATTTCTAAAATAAGAAACGATAAAACGAATATTAATATCTTCTAAGTTGCTTATATTTGGCTTGCTAATCAGATCTTCTTGTATCCTGTTTTTTAATTCTTCAAAATTTTGTACCGTTCTGCATAAAGGATGATAAGAATAAAATACTTCCGTGTCTCTGAAAACATAAACTGGCTTACCGGCAAAAGCCGCTTCTAACCCAAGCGTACTAGTGAGAGTAATGACGCCTGATGAATTTTTTATGAGATTTTCCACATTTTCGTCAGGAGAAATTAAAACTACGTTTGGAATCTTTTTTAATTTCTCATAAAATTCTTTCGACCTTGTCCCTATAGCTATGGGATGTTCTTTAACATAAAGTTTATATGGGAAAGGAAGGCTAAAAGCAACATTTTTTATTGTGTTTAATTGATCGCAATAATATGTGGCGCAAACATCGGTTGAAGCTTCTGGCTGCAAATGCAAAGGAAATAGAAAAAAATTCTTATCTTTTATGCCAATTTTAGAAAAAATATTTTTTTGCGATAAAATCCTGAACTGCCGTCTTTCTATTTTAAGAGGGGCTAAAACAGCTTTTTTTAATATGGATTCGCTTTCGCAGTCAAAATTTTTAAAATATTTTCTTTTGAGCAAATATCTGAATAATAACAAACCTGGATTTTTTATTTTTCCAATATAATGTTTGATAAGACCAAGCTGGCTAAAATGGATTTTAAGAAACCCCCTATAAATAGACAGCTGTTTGTGAGACATGATATCTTCTATGGTTTTTATAGCAAATTCTTTTTCCACTTTCGAAATAGCGCTATCATTTATTTCTCTGAAAGTCTTCTCATAATCTAAACGAGTAAAACCCGAGTCATAGACATCTATTTTATTATTAATTCTTTCCCCGAAACCAAAATATGGCAAATTATTTTTTTTACAAAAATGATAAGCGACTTGGTGGATTAAACCGGTTGGCGGTTCTGAAATTACTACATCTGGTTTTTCTTTTTCAAAAATGAATTCGAAAAATTGAGCGGTTTGGAGTATTGTTTCAATTGACTTGTTATAATCAAACTTTAAAACATCGTTTCTGTCAAAAACAGGGAAAAAATCTTTCCACGACAACCCGAAAAATTCTTTTTTGCCTTTTTCATAGTTATCAGCGCACCAATCAACTGCCGAGATAAATTTTGCCTTATTGGGAAAAAACTTCTTTTTCTCGTACTCAGCTATCTTGCCGCCAAAAACAACGAGGCAATCATCTCCCCCCTTTATTATCTCGCCGCTTAATTTACCAAAAAATTCTGATAAATTTGGAGCGTTATTTATTAGAATGCACCATTTCATTTTTTTGCAATTTTAATAGCTGGTTGTATTAAATTTTTAAAAAAAATAATTTCTTTTTTGGTAACTCCTTTAAATAGAAATATTAAGGCCGTATAAACAAGTGCCGCCAAAATTATTGCAACTAAAACATTTAATAATCCAGACGGATTGAGCAATATAATAAAGAAAACCATCAAAACTGAAGCTGTTATGCTTTTAATTATAAAGTTCCATTCAATTTCAAACTGAAATTCTTTGAAAGAAAAATAACATGCTAATGCAAAAACAAAAATATATGCTATGAGAGTGGTGAGAGCGGCCGATATGATCCCAAGCCTTGGAATAAGCAAAATATTCAGCCCTAAATTCAGCAAAGCTGCAATAAACCAGAGAGCTCCTATAATTTTCGTTTTTTTGGCAAGAACCAAAATCTGGTTGAGAAAACAAGCAATTCCATAAAAAAGAATGCTTAGGGCTATGAAAGGAGTAATGAAATAAGCGTTGTCTGCAATCTGGTTCGTAGAAAAAATAACAAGCATTTGTTTAGAGAGAATAGACAAGCCGAATACCGAAGGGATTGTTATTAATAAAAAGTATTTTAAAGAATACCTTAGAAGGTTTTTCACTTCATCCATCCTATTTTCATCGAAAGATTTCGGCAGCATTATAGATAAAATAAAAGTCGGGGGAATAATAAAGAAGGTTAAGACAGACCCAATAGCATAAGCGGGGGCGTAGAAACCAACGAAGATTACTCCTAAAAAAAGCCCTATCAAATACCTGTCGCTGGCGGCTACGACCCAATAAGATATAGAGCCGAGCAACGACGGCAAACTGAAATGGAAATATTTTTTCATCGGCGAGAATGTCGGAATTTTTATTCCGATTCTTTTGTAAATAAAAGCGAATAAAAAAGAAAAAGTTATAAAGCGGATTATTAAAAGAGATATGATAACGCCGTATAAGCCGTACCCTGAAAGAATAAATCCGATAATTAACAGAAGCTCCCCGATTAGCTGGGAAATAATAAAAGCAGAATATTTTTTCATTTCTTGGAATGCTTCAAGCACGCTCAGCATAACTGTGTTTATGCATTCAAAAATCAGAACAAAAGCGAAAATTTTAACCAGAATAGCGTCAGCTTGGAAAAATTTTGAAATAGGACTAGAGAAGATTATAAAAAACAGGGCGGCTGTTGAGGCAAGCAAAAACACTAAAGCCAGAACTGAATAAACGCCCTCTTGAATCTCTTCCTTATTTTTTTCGGCAGCTAAAAATCTAACAATGCTGCTGGGCAAATCTAAAAGAATGAAGGGAGTTAATAGATTAACCGTCACCCTTAGTTGAGTCCAGATGCCAAAATCCATAGCGCCGAGAAGCTTCGTTATAATAGGCAAAACAATTATGCCCTTCAACTGCCCGGTAATGTTGATTAAACCGATGAGGGTGACGTATTTTGTAAATTTTTTATAAACTGACATAATTATTTGGCGGTAGAAAATCCCGCCTTCTTGCGCCTTTAGAAGTTAAAGAAACCACACTAGACACAGATTGCCATCGAGCTCTCCAGTTAGAGCCATATTTTTTCATCAGCATTAATTTGTATAAAAAAATCAGCAATACTGAAGGAATTATAGAAATAAATAAGAAAAATAAGGAAAACAATAAAGCATCAACTAATTTCGCCTGCAAAAAAAACAATTTTGGGCAGCCAAAATAAGAAAAATAATTAAAATTCCCGAAGGCTTTCAAAACCAGCATATCATCAATAAATTCCCGGCGCAATTTTTTTTCCCTTCTGGTAATTAACGGCGCGTAATCAGCGGTCATATATTTTAAAGACAGCAATAAGCTGTTTAATTTTCTTTGGACTTGATAATGGGATTTAAATTTATCTTCGACAAAAAATTTATAGCTGGATAATTCCTGATAAATGAGCGGCCGCTTGTTTAATACAATGCCTTTGATATTCGCATATTTTAAAAACATCAAACAATATATTACAGCGTGCATATGAACGGTTCCGATTGCTTTTTTGATTGCATCTGCATCTTCTTTTAATATTTGCTTGACCAATCTGTTATTAAGAATCAGCGCCGACATAAAAACAATTTCTGGGAATGATATGCCGATAATTTCTTTCTTGTCTATTTCAAATATTTCAGGATTTTTTTTATCTAATTTATTGGTCCAAATTATTTTTTCTTTGGTTAGCTCGTCTATAAAATACGATTCTGTCCTGAGAAGAACCAAGCCTATTTTGTCTTGATTTTTTTGTTTAAGAAACTCGACAACTTCAGAGAGAGCGTTCTCGGCTGGCAAATCGTCGTCTCCAAAAGTCCAGACAAAACTTCCATCAGACATTTCTAACGCCTTTACCATGTTTGCGTCAAATCCCAGATTTTCTTTGTTTTCATTATATTTTATTAAATCCGGATATTTCCTCTGGAAACCCAGCACAACCTCTCTTGTGTTATCCTCTGAGCCATTATTAGAAATGCACACTTGGACCTTTTCTTTTGATGTTTTTATTTGAGGCAAAATATTATTCAAAAGCTTTTCTAAAGAACCAGCTCTATTATAGGTTAAAATAGCTATTGATAAAAAAACTTTATTATCCATGAAATTTTGCATTAGAAGCCCTGGCCAGCTCAATTAATTCTTGAACTCTTGCGCCATCTTGAAAGTCGGGCTTAGACACAACGCCCGTGTTGCACCATTTTATAAAACGCTCGGCAATCGGTTTTATTACCTTAACCCTAGGGTCTAAATCGTCATAGGATAAAT
The DNA here is from genome assembly GCA_964526025.1 of uncultured Candidatus Saccharibacteria bacterium. Lineage (GTDB taxonomy): Bacteria > Patescibacteriota > Minisyncoccia > Minisyncoccales > Staskawiczbacteraceae > UBA11703. The sequence continues at coordinate 22,766 of CAZGLJ010000004.1, forward strand.
TAGGAAATTTATCTGCCAAAAGCTCTTGCGTTCCGCTCTCTGTATGAATGGTTAATTTAAAATTATCAACTGGACTTTCGCTGTTATTTTGCAGCGCCATAGTCCCCTTTTCTCCATGAAATTCTATTGAATGTTTTTGGGGCCCTACGAAAGAAATATTCATGTGAGCTGATGCCGTGCATCCGTTTTCAAAAAGAATTGCCATATTTATGACGCTGTCTCCGTGGTTAAGGCTTTTTTCCGAAGAAGATAAAACGCATTCTAATGATTTTATCCTGCCAATAAAATATTCCAAATAATATAATACGTGAGAGAAAAAGAATGAAAGAGCTCCTCCGCCTTCATTAATATCTGTCTTCCAAGATTTTACAGAATTTTTTAAATCATAACTCATCATCTTCCACTCAACATTAATGTTAAAAATCTTGCCTATAGCCCCATCTTTAATGGCTAATTTTGCTGCAATCCATTCGGGAATTTCAGGAAATATAAAATCCACCATATTAGCTAAATTATTATTTTTTGCCAGTAGGCATAGCTCCAAAGAGGTGTCTCGCGAAGTAGTCAAGGGTTTCTCTGCAAAAACAGATATTCTGTTTTCTAACGCATATTTTGCTATTTTATACTGGTGTTTCGGTATTACAGCTATGCACAAAGCGTCCGGCTTTTCTTTTTGCAGCATCTCTTTCCAATCTGAATAAATTTTATCAACTCCAAAGCGCTTGCAGGAATTTAAAAGTCTTTCTGATTTTTCTGCGCATACGCTGATAACCTTGCAACCCTCTGTAGCGGCAAATGCCGGCAGCAAACCATATGTACCGAAACCCGAACCGATTATAGCAATTTTTTTATCCATGTATTAATTTTTTACAATTTTAAAATCCGGCAAAGGTATTATAAAATCTGACTTCAATCCTCGCATCTTTAACTGCTCTGCAATCGGCTCTGCGTAATGCCAGGCAAGAAGAATCACATAATCAGGCTGTTCTTTTATAAGTATTTCATTATTTACCACAGGAATATGCTTGCCAGGCAGATACATTCCTAATTTAAGGGATGCCGGCTGTTCTGCGATATATGGTATTAAAGAAGAATCTATGCCGTAATAATTCAATAATGTAACGCATCGGCCCGGGCAAGAGTTTGCCGCAATAGATTTGCCTTCAGCTTTAATGTCTGACAAAAAATTTATAAAATCATTTTTTGCTTTTTGGACTCTTTGGGCAAATTTTTCATAAGTTTCCAATTTATACAGGCCGAAGTTCTCTTCGACTTCAAGTAATTTTTTAACATTCTCGGAAACCGGCCTATCTTTGCCTTTTGTGACATGAACCCTGATGTTTCCGCCGTATCTGCTGCCCCTTTCAACATCCGTAATCGTAAAATTATAATAACTGAAAAGTTTTAATAAAGATTTTAAAGAATACGTTCTTAAATGCTCATGATATATAGTATCAAACTGGCCGCCACCTATAACATCAAGCAGATAATGGGTTTCGGATATAAATACGCCGTCGTCTTTTAAAAGAGCCTCAATTCCCGAAACTACTTCTCCAATTGTGGCCATGTGGGCAAACATATTGGTGGCCAATATCATAGAAGCTTTTCCATATTTATCTTTTATTTCATTAGCCAATTTTTCTGTAAAAAATTCTTGTATTGTCTCAATGCCGTCTTGATTGGCTATTTTTGCTATATTTGTCGGCTCCACTCCCAGCACTTTTATCCCGGCGTCTTTAAATCCCTTTAAAAGCGTGCCGTCGTTGGACCCTATATCTATTACAAAGTCGCCTTGTTTTAAATTATATTTTGATATAAGGGATATGCTCATGCTGCGCTGGTATTCTACAAGCTCTTTTGTAACACCGCTTTTATAGGGATAATTTGGGTGGTAAACTATGCTTCCCTCTACACAATAATCTATCTGGGCCGCTGAACAATCTTTACACCAATACATCCTCAAAGGATACATTATTTCGGGTTCGTTTAACTGCTCTTTGGTTAAAAGCGAATCGCACAATGGCTGATGACCGAGGTCAAGAACTAAATGCAGTTTATCAGAATTGCATATCTGGCACTTGTCTATATGCCCGTTTTTTACTAAATGATGTTCTGGATACATAATTTATCTGTATTAATTTTGAAAATAATTCTTAAACCAATTGTATGTTTCTTTTATCCCTTGCTCAAAATTTGTTTTTGGCTCCCATTTTAATTTTTCTTTTGCTTTGGTCCAATCAAGATATTGTTCGGGGATTTCGTTTTTAGCAATATTCAAAATTTTATAGTTAATTTTTTCCCCTAAAATTTCCTCTGTCCTTTTCATAATATCAATAACGCTAAATATATTTTTTGAGCCAAAATTAAATGCTTGGCCTTTAACCTCGTTCGTTTTTTGGGCTAATTTTATGCAGCCTGAAACTATGTCTTTTACATAAGTGTATTCTCTTATCATTTTTCCATCGCTTCTTATCAAAAGTTCCTTATTCTTTACCATAGATTCCATTATTCCGGGAATTATCCTTGAAAAATTAAGGTCTCCGGGGCCAAAAACATTGCTAAATCTTGTTATAACAATCGGCATTCTGTATGTTGCAAAATATGCTCTTGCTATTAAATCAGCGGATGATTTTGAAGCGTCATAAGGATGGTCGCCCTTTAAGGGAGAAGATTCTTTATAAGGCAATTTTTCCGCCTTGCCGTAAGCTTTATCTGAAGAAACAATAATAATTGATTCTATATTTTTTTGTTTTCGGCATGCTTCTAAAATATTTACAGTTCCCATAACATTTGTTTCTATTGCCGAAAAGGGGTTTTTGTAGGCCTCGTCAACAATCGGTTCTGCAGCTAAGTGAAAAACAATTTTTGGATTTTCTTTCTTAAAAATTTGGTAAATGCCTTTGCTCCTGACGTCTATCTTATAAAATTTAGCTTTTGGATTTATGTTTTCTTTTCTGCCGGAAGATAAATTATCTATTATAACTACATTGTTATTTTGTTCTATCAACCTATTTGCCAAGTGACTGCCGATAAAACCAGCTCCCCCTGTCACCAAAATATTTTTTGATTTTAGTTTTCCCATATTTTCCACTTCGGGCCTTTTTCCCAAAGTTCGTTTAAAGTTATAAAATCTTTATAGGTGTCCATGCCATACCAAAAACCCTCGTGCTTATAAAGAACCAGCTGTTTTTGGGGTATCAGTCTTGTCAAAGCGTCTTCTATCATGTCTCCTGGTTTTAAATAATTAAAAAACTCTTTATTGAACACCATAAAGCCTCCGTTTACATAATCATAAAGCATTGGTTTCTGGGCAAATTCTGAAACTAAATTATCATTATCTGCATTAACAAGCCCCCATCTTGAAGAAGGGTGGACTCCGGTAATGGTCGCTATTTTTCCGTGGCTCTTATGGAACTCTATGAGCTTGTTAATATTAATATCAGAGACGCCGTCTCCGTAAGTAACCATAAACATATCATTTAAAACATGTTTTTTAACTTTCAACACCCTTTCTCCGTGCGGGGTTTCCAAGCCGGTTTCAGCAAAAATTATATTGAAATTATCTTCCTGGCCGTTTTTTAAAAAATTGCTGGCCTTGCCTTCGCTTGCATCAAACGAAAAATCGCTGGCATAATATTTCTGCCTCAAAAAATAATCTTTTATTTGATTGCCTTTGTATCCTAAAGCCAAAATAAAATCATTGCACCCACAATGGCTGTAAATTTTCATAATATGCCATAAAATGGGCTTTCCGCCTATTTCCACCATTGGCTTTGGCTTAAACTCGGTTTCCTCCCTTAACCTGGCGCCTGCGCCGCCGCAAAGTATGATAGTTTGAATTTTTTGATTATCCATAATTTTTCTATTTAATTTTACAACTTGAATTATTCTCAAGAATATTGACCATAAAGTTTATTACTTTTTGAGTTGAATTATTTTCTGTATATTTTTTAACCGCCTTTGAATTGTTTTTCTGAAGCTTTCTGAAAAACATTTTTTTCATCGCCCGATAAAGTTCTTTTTTCTGGTAGACGGGCACAGACAAGCCGAATTCATTGCTGACTAAAAGGTCCTGTCCACTCAAATTCGGCTGATAGCTTAATACTTTTTTCCCCATCATAGCGGCCTCAAACAACATAGCTGAATTAATTCCTGCAACTATTTCTGCTTTTTCAATCAAATCTTTATTGTGCAGCTTTTTTTCTTTTTTTATTTTTAATTTCGAGTTTTTAATTGCTTTGTCGAATTTATCAAACTTTTTTGTGCGAGGGTGGAAATTAATTACAATTTTATTGTTTAAATCAATCTTCTCTGCAGCTTCTGCGATATCTTCAAAAACCTGGACTTCGTTAAATTTCTTTTTATACATTTCAGAAAAAGGCTGGGAAAAAAATGCCACCAAATTTTTGTCTGTATTGCGCCGGCTCTTTTTTAAAAATGAATCAAAATACGGATTGCCTGTGATAAAAATCCTATTTGCCGGAAAATTCTTTGCAACCATTTCCTTCTTCATTGTTTCATCTACCGCTAAAATATAATCTGGCAGATACCTAAAGTTTCTGGTTTTAAAATCGCTGAAAGACAAGACATAATCAGTCCAGAAATCAACTATGCTTATTGTTGGTATATTTTCAGCCTTCGCCAAAGTTATTATCTTTTTCTCTATGGAAGAATCGGCAAAACTTGTGCCCGTAAAAACCAAGTCCGCTCCCTCTATATTAAAGAACATCTTATCCGTGTTTAAATATCTTATACCCTGTTTTTCAGCAAATAAGCAGGCATGTTCAGCTAAAATTACAGATATATTAAATCTTGGGTCTTTTTCAAATTTTTTTATAACCGGAGCTATTGCGTTAAATCCCCCTGGGTCTTGAGCGGCAAAAATGATTTTATATTTTTTCATATCTTAGCTCCGCTTCTAATAATAGAAAGCGATTTATCTCCCTGGTTAAAAATTAAATCAATTACTGAAAGATAAGGAACAAATTCGCCCCAAAGCTGGGGGTATTCCGGGTGTTTAAAATCTTGAAAATCTATTAAAATACCTTCTTTTTTAAACAATGATTTATCTAAAAACTCTTCTGCTCCTTCTGCGTCGTACAAATGAGTTATCTGCGCTTGTTTGCATAAATTTATTACTCTTTCTGTCTTCCCTGTATTTTTATCATTCAAACTTGACGAGAAAATAATCTTTGTCTTAATGCCCAGAATACTACAGATTAATTTAATCATATCAACGTTCAGGTCTCTTAATAAGGTGTACTTTTTAGAATAAAACTCGTCAAATAACGACCTGTATTTTTCAAAATATGGCGCTTTTTTATATGCTAATTCTATGGTTTTGAAGTGTTTTTCTAAAGGATTCCCTTGTCCATAAGATATCTTTATATCGCAAGTTCTTGTTTTTTGCGGCGCCTTTTGGACGGGTACAGATAAATAAATAACGCCATTGGCTGTTTTAATTTTATTTCTATGGTCAAAGGTTTTTCTTGTAAATTGAGCGCTATCAAAAGCAATATAAATATCACTCGAAGCAATCATTTCAAAATATCCCATCCAAGGCAAATAAGTTGGCTGTAATATTATTCCTTTCATATTAAATTTCTAAAAATGCTTTATTTACATCTACGCCCAGCTGAGAAACATAATAAGACCAATCAAAAGATTTATCGGTTTCCAATATCTCTTTGGCTTTTTTTAAGTATTCACTTCTTTTATCAGCATCGCCTCTCTTCTTTTCAATTTCTGCTAAACAAAAATAGGCGAAGAAATGATTTGGAACAATACTAAGAACATAATCAAAATCTCTCTCTGCCTGCGCCAGCGCTTCTTTTGTTCCTATTATTAAGTTCCTGTTTTTTAGAAAATTGTACTTAAGGTTATATAGATAATTCAATTTATTTAATTCTTCTTTTGTATAATCTGGATATTTTATCTCTACCGCGCTGT
>CAZGLJ010000005.1:0-28683 GCA_964526025.1 uncultured Candidatus Saccharibacteria bacterium
GATTGACATTTATAATACATTTGCTATAATATAATTAGCTCTTTTCATCAAGTCAAGGCGGACTTGAGAGAGCAAGACCCTCCCTTTTTAAAGAAGGAGCTTAAAATGTTAGTGCTGTCCCGCAAAAAGAACGAGTCGATTGTCATTAATGACGACATCACTATTGTGGTGGTGGAGATTCGTGGCGACAAAGTTCGCCTGGGAGTGGAAGCTCCCAAGGAAGTGCCTGTTCACCGCAGGGAAGTTTTCGATGCGATTCATCGCAATGATCCTTTACAGGACGAAAAACCCAGGGCCGACAAGGCCAAAGAAACTTGTCGTCAAGATGACGACAAGTTTATGGAAACTGACTAGCAATGATTGCTAGTTAATTGTCCTTTAGGCAGGATGCTCTTGCACCTGCCTTTTTTCTTATAAATTTTTGGGTTAAAATAATATCATGATTATAGATAGCCATTCTCATCTTAATTTTAACGCCTACAAAAAAGATTTAGACGAGGTTGTGAAAAGGACTTTAGCAGAAAATGTTTGGGCTATTAATGTTGGCACAAAATACGAAACGTCAAAACAGGCAGTTGAAATTGCTGAAAGATGTAATGAAGGAATTTATGCTGCAATTGGATTGCATCCGATTTATGCTGCCACTGAATTTATAAAAATAAAAACAGATCCCGAAGAAGGAGAATTTTTGGTTAAAGAAGAAGATTTTGATAAAGAAAAATATAAAGAACTGGCAAAGTCAAAAAAAGTAGTGGCAGTTGGTGAAATTGGTTTAGATTATTATTACAAACCCAAAACAAAAGCCAAATTAGAGCAATTTAAAGAAAAACAAAAACAGGTTTTTTTACAGCAATTAGAATTAGCAGAAGAATTAAGCTTGCCAGTCATTTTGCACTGCCGTATGGCGCACCAAGATGTTATAGAAATTTTAAAAGATAAAAAAGTTAAAGGAGTTATCCATTGTTTTACCGGAACATTGGAAGAAGCAAAAAAATATATTGATTTGGGTTTTCATCTCGGCATTAACGGGATAATTTTCAAATTTGATATTGATGAAACTATTAAAAAGATTCCATTAGATAAAATTTTAGTTGAAACAGATTGTCCGTATCTGACCCCTCCAGAAGAAGGTGGCAAACGTAACGAGCCCATTTTTGTAAAACATGTTATCCAAAAGATAGCAGACCTAAAAAAAGTAAGTTTTGCCGAAGTCGCCGACCAAACCACCCAAAATGCCAGAAAGTTATTTAATATTTGACAGAAAACACGCCAAATGGCGTTTTTTTGTTGTGTGGAATCAGGGCTTCAAAAATTATACATTTGTGTTATTATGAATAATAATTATGGCTAAATATAATCCTAAAAAAATAGAGCTAAAATGGCAGAAGGAATGGTACAATTCTGATGTATTTCACGCCAAAAATGGCTCTAAAAAGAAGAAATTTTATCTTTTAGTTGAGTTTCCATACCCTTCTGGAGATGGGTTGCATGTGGGCCATTGTCGAAGCTATACTGCTTTAGATATAATTGCAAGGAAAAGAAGGATGCAGGGGTATAATGTTTTATTCCCGATTGGCTGGGATGCTTTTGGTTTGCCCACTGAAAACTATGCCATTAAAAAAGGAGTTCATCCTTCTGTGGTTACAAAAAAGAATACAGACAATTTTAGAAGACAAATGAAAAGTTTGGGATTGTCCTTTGACTGGTCAAGGGAGATAAATACCACAGACCCTAAATATTATAAATGGACTCAGTGGATATTTTTGCAGTTATTTAAAAATGGGTTGGCCTACAAAGATAAAATTGCAATTAATTGGTGCCCTTCGTGCAAAATTGGTTTGGCTAATGAAGAAGTAGTTTCGGGAGCTTGCGAAAGGTGCGGCGCAAAAGTTGAAAAAAAAGAAAAAGAACAGTGGATGATAAAAATTACAAAATATGCAGACAGGTTAATTAAGGATTTAGAGTTAGTTGATTTTTTAGAAAAAATAAAAATTCAGCAACGAGACTGGATAGGCGAATCAGAAGGAGCTTTGATTAAGTTTCCAGTAGAAGGGGTAGAAGAATCTATAGACGTTTTTACAACCAGGATAGACACTATATTTTCCGGCACTTTTTTAATATTGTCTCCGGGCCATAAATTTATAGACAAATATAAAAATAAAATTGAAAATATTGAAGAAGTTTTAAAATATAGAGAGCAGTCAAAAAATATTTCCGATATAGACAGGACAAATGAAGCAAAAGATATTACGGGAGTTGAACTAAAAGGAATTATATCAAGGAATCCAGCCACTGGAGAAGAAATGCCAGTTTGGACAGCAGATTTTGTTTTAGAGCAATACGGAACAGGAGCTGTTTTTGCTGATGCGCACGATAAAAGAGATTTTAAATTAGCTAAAAAATACGGAGTTCCTTTAAGAACTTCTATTGAGCCAGCGGACAAAACTTTTGCCTCAAAAGTAAAAAATTTAGAAGAATGTTTTGAGGGCGATGGAACTCTTTATAATTCAATGCAGTTTAATGGTTTAATTTCGGCAAAAGCCAGGCCATTAATTACAGCTTGGTTGAACGGGAAAGGTTCAGCTGAGCCAAAAACTAGCTATAAGCTTAGGGATTGGGTTTTTTCCCGCCAGCATTACTGGGGAGAGCCAATACCTTTAATTTTTTGCGAAAAATGCGGCTGGCAGCCGGTTCGAGATACAGATTTGCCAGTAGAACTGCCGAAAATAAAAAAATATAAACCAACAAAAACAGGCGAATCGCCCTTAGCTTTAATAAAAAATTGGGTAAATGCAAAATGCCCTAAATGCAAAAATTCAGCCAGAAGAGAAACAGATACAATGCCAAACTGGGCAGGCTCAAATTGGTATTATTTAAGATATTGCGATGCGAAAAATAATCGAGAACTAGCAAATGATAAATTATTAAAATACTGGATGCCGGTTGATTGGTATAACGGCGGAATGGAGCACACGACTTTGCATTTATTATATTCCCGTTTTATTTTTAAATTTTTATGGGATGTAAAAGCAGTTCCGCTGCCAATTGGGCCAGAGCCCTATAAAAAAAGAACTTCACAGGGAATGGTTTTAGGCGAGGGCGGAATCAAGATGTCAAAGTCCAAGGGAAACGTAATAAATCCCGATACAGTTATAAGTCAATATGGAGCAGACACCTTAAGGCTCTATGAAATGTTTATGGGGCCGTTTGACCAGTTGATCCCCTGGGATACAAAAGGAGTTGTTGGCTGCCGCCGATTTTTGGAGAAGGCTTACAATTTATCATTAAAAAAAGGCCTATCTTTAAAAACTGATGAGAGTTTAAAAAAACTTTTGCACAAAACAATTAAAAAAGTTGGTGAAGATATTGAGTTAATGAAATTCAACACGGCTGTTTCTTCAATGATGGAATTTGTTAATGCGTGGTCCCGCGTAGCGGGATCCCGCCAAGCGGGACATGGCATAGATAAACAAGACCTTCAGGATTTTTTAAAAATTTTATCTCCTTTTGCCCCGCATTTATCAGAAGAATTATGGAACAATTTAGGATTTAAAGGGTTGTGTTGCCAGCAAAAATGGCCGGAATATAATCTAAAATTGATCAAAGAAGAAAAAGTTTTACTTATTGTGCAGATTAATGGTAAAGTAAGGGAGAGAATAGAAGCTGATTTAGGATTAAGCCAAAAAGAAGCTGAAAAAAAGGCTTTGAAGTCAGAAAAAATAAAAAATTGGGTAGGGGTTAAAAAAATCAAAAAAATAATTTTTATTCCAGATAAATTAATTAATATTGTTATTTAGATGATAAAAAGAATTTTATTGGGCGACGAGGCTATAGTTCAAGGCGCCTTGGAATCAGGCGTTGATTTCGTTTCCGGTTATCCCGGCTGCCCTTCAGCTGAAATAGGAGAAGAATTTTTTAAAATTGCCAAAAAAAACGGCATATATGCGGAATGGTCTGTCAATGAAAAAGTTGCTTTAGAGGCCGCGATCGGCGCCAGTTTTTCTGGATTAAAATCATTGGTTAATATGAAAAGTTTCGGGCTTAACGTCTGTTCTGACAGTCTGTTGCCCTTAGCCTACACTGGAACCAAAGCTGGAATGGTAATTGTTGTGGCTGACGACCCTTCCTGCTGGAGTTCGGCTCAGTCAGAGCAGGATTCAAGGGGTTATGCTTATTTATCCCACATTCCAATGTTAGAGCCTTCTGACCCCCAGGAATGCAGAGATTTTACAAAACTTGGGTTTAAAATTTCAGAAAAATTTAATGTGCCGGTTATTTTAAGGATAACCACTCGCACTGCCCACCAAAGAATGCCGGTTAGTTTTAACGAAACGGGAAAAAGAACAACAAAAACAGGCGAATTTATTAAGAATCCGCGCCAGTTTTCAACAATGCCGCCTAGAACAATGGAAATGAAAAAAGAGCTTTTAGAAAAACTTGAAAAAATAAAGGCATATGCTGAAAAACTAAATATTAATCCAATTATAAAACCCCAAAAGCCGGCCAAAATAGGAATTGTAGCTTCCGGCGTAGCTTACCTCTATGTAATGGAGGCGCTAAAAGAACTAAAAATTGATGCTGCGGTTTTAAAGATTAATTTATTTTATCCTTTAGCTGAAAAATCAATTTCTAAATTTATTAAAGGTTTTAAAAAAGTTTTAGTTGCAGAAGAGCTCGATAGTTATTTAGAAAAGGAAATAAATGCGGTTGCAAAAAACGCAAATTTAAAATTACAAATTTTCGGAAAGAATTTACTGCCAGAAACAGGAGAATTAGACGCAGAAAAAATTTGCGCTGCTTTAGCTAATATTACAGGTAAAGAATTTAAAGCAAATACAATAAAACCATTATCTTTGCCAAAAAGAACTGCCAGATTGTGCGAAGGCTGCCCTTATTGGCTTGTATTCCCTGCCTTAAAAAGAATTGCCCCTGAAGCAATTTTTGGCGGGGATATCGGCTGCAATATGATAGCGGGCCTTGGACCCCACAACATACAAGACTATTTATTTTCTATGGGCGCTTCTTTAGGCATATCGCACGGAGTAAAGAAGTCTACAAATCAAAAAGTGATATCTATTATGGGTGACGGGACATTTTTTCATGCCGGCATGCCTGCTTTGGTCAATGCTGTTTATAATAAATCAAGTCCATTAGTTGTTATTTTAGACAATAGAATCACCGCAATGACGGGCCATCAGCCAAATCCAGGCATGGGTAAAACTGGTTTAGGCCAAGATACAGAAGAATTAAAAATAGAAGATATAGCAAAGGCCTGCGGAGTAAAATATATAAAAGTTTTAGATCTTGCAAATGCCAAAGAATTTGAGGACGCAGTAAAAGAATTTTTAGAAAAAGATGAAGTTTCAGTAATAATATGCAGAAAAATCTGCGCTCTTTTAGAGCGCAGGCAAAAAATATAATATGGAAAATAATTTTAACATTATTATTTCAGGCGTCGGCGGCCAAGGAGTTATCACTTTGATTTCTTTAATAGACCAAGCCGCTTTAATTGAAGGATACGATTTAAAATCGTCTGAATTGCACGGACTCTCTCAGAGAGGAGGAAGCGTTTTAACGCATGTAAGGTTTGGCAAAAAAGTTTATTCGCCATTGGTAGAGCGGGGGCAGGCAGACTTAATAATTGGTTTAGAGTTGCTGGAGGGATTAAGGACGTTGAATTTTGCTAATAAAGATGCGGCCGTTTTGATAAATAAATATATTTTCCCTGTTTTAGGAGGATTGCCGCGAGAAGAGATTATAAAAAAGCTTAATGAAACCGCCGGAAAAAAATTATATCTTATTGAAGCCTCTGAAATTTGCAAGGAAAAATTAGAAAAAGAAGTTGTAAGCGGAATTTACCTTTTAGGATATGCCTGCTACAAAAGATTAATTCCATTGAAAGAAGGGTCATTTTTAAAGGCGATAGAAAAATTGATTCCAGAGAAATATTTGGATTTAAATAAAAAAGCGTTTCAGTTAGCAAAACAGGCATGATTAAAAAAGTAGTTGTGGCAGCTGCGGGTCAGGGAACCCGCATGTTGCATCTGACAAACAATAAACCCAAGCATTTAATTAAGGTTCGAGAGAAGCCTTTTTTATCATATTTGCTGGATAATTTGTTTAAAGCCGGATACAAAGAAATTATTTTGGTTGTTGGATATAAAGAAGAATTAATGAAGGACTTTTTAGAAGAATATAAGGGCTGTTTAAAAAACCTGCCTGCGCAGGCAGGTAAAAAATGTAAAATAGATATTGTAAGCCAGTATGATATTTTAGGCCCCAAAGAAAAAGAATATGGCACTGCCTGCCCGGTAAAATGCGTAAGGGATTTTGTTGGCAACGAACCATTTATATTTTTGTGCGGAGATAATCTATACTCTGTAAAAGACCTGCAGTCAATGAACATTAATGATAAATACAATTATGTGGCGGCCCTCGAACATAAAAACCCTGAAAAATATGGGGTTTTAATTACAGACGATGGATTTTTGAAAGAGATTATCGAAAAGCCTAAAAAATTTGTAGGGAATCTGATAAATGCCGGGCTTTATAAATTCACTTCGGATATTTTCGAAAAATTATCTGAAATAAAAAAATCTCCGCGGGGAGAATATGAAATTACAGACGTTATTTCCCTCTTGGCAAAAGAAAAAAAAGTGAAAGTTATAAAGATTGAAGATTATTGGCTTGATTTTGGCAATCCCGCAGACATTATGAGATTATCTAATTTTATTAAAAATGGAAATTGTAAAATTGGGGCAAAAAGCAGCAAGCAGAGCCGCTAAGGCCATAAAAGAAGGAATAGTAGTTGTCTTCCCTACAGATACGGTTTATGGGTTTTTAGCCGATGCCTTTAATAAAAAAGCAGTAAATAAGATATTTAAGATAAAGAAACGGCCAAGGTCAAAGCCATTGGCTGTTTTTGTTAAGGATTTAAAAATGGCAAAAAAACTGGCGTATATTGATGAACCCGCCTCCGCCAAAGGCTACGGCGAGGCAAAGCAAGAAAAAATATTAAAGAAATATTGGCCTGGAAAATTCACTTTTATATTGAAAGCCAAAAAAATAGAGACCCGGTCTCTATCAAACTTAACGCTGGGCAAGGGCGGCACAATTGCTTTAAGGATTCCAAAATATAAATTTTTGAACGATTTATTAAAAAAAATTAACAGGCCGTTAGCGCAAACATCGGTCAATATTTCGGGCAAACCTGCTTTATCTAAAATAAGCGATATAAAAGAGTTTATTGGAAGGTCGGACCTTCCAATACTCGTAATTGATGGGGGAGATTTGAAGAAAAGCAAGCTTTCAAGAATAATTGATTTTACCGCGAAAACCTTGACAAGGTTAAGATAAGGTGCTATAATTAATATGTAGTTAAGAATAGCACTTTTACAGATTAAAAATACTTGCGAAAAGCAGTTGTAGCCAAAAGATACTGAAATTTCGGTATTTTCTGGCTATAACTGCTATATCGGCAGTTGGCATAAACCCGAATTAGGACGAGTTGAAAAACATGTCCTAGAAAGGAGTGGACAATGTCCACATTGTATTCCATTGGTCAGATGAACCAGTTGGGCGATGCGTTTGAGACGGCGGGATTCACCGCAGATGATGTGACCAAGCTTCGGTCTTTTGCCGAATTGGCATCGCTTAAGGGCGTTGTCAGAGGACTGGCGAAGATTGTCGTGGTCAAACACGTCATTGACTGCGACGCAGACCCGTTCCTGCCAGAAGGTTGGAAAGTGGAGAGCCACAAAAAAGGTGGAAGCTTGGAGTGGGACCCGACAAAGGTTCGGCTTCACCTTTCGCCAAACCAGCAGAACGGCAAGTGCATCGTGGGCAACAAGCTCCGTAAAGAGCTTGAGAGTGAGCCCGTGTTCAACGCCAACGTTCTTGACTTTTTGCTCAAGCATCCGGAATTGATTCTGGAAGAGTGGAAAGGCAAGTATGTCTACTTTTGGGGCACGATTTTTCGCGACTCGGATGGTTACTTGCATGTCCGCTATCTGTCCTGGCTCGATGGTCGTTGGGACTGGTTCTTCCACTGGCTCGGCGATGCTTGGTACGACATCGGCCCCGCTGCCTGCTCGCAAGTATCTTCGGATTAGTCCTTAGAGCTTTGAGTATTTGCTCTTGCCCTTGGACCTTTGCCCTTTGCATTTCATCGTATTTGCACGGGGCATTTTTTGTTGAATTAAAAATGGGATTTAGATATACTGGATTATAGATTATTAATTTTTTTATTATGAAACTAAAAAAACAAGATGTACAGATTGCAAAGTTGATTGATTTGGAAACTGAACGCCAGAAAACATCTTTAGAAATGATACCTTCTGAAAATCATTGCTCTCCGGCTGTAAGAGAGGCTTCGGGGTCAATTTTGACCGATAAATACGCAGAAGGCTATCCGGGGAAAAGATATTATGCTGGTTTAAAATATTACGATATTTTAGAAGATTTGTGCCGGGAGAGGGCCAAGAAATTATTTAAAGTTCCGCATGTAAATGTACAGCCGTATTCTGGCTCGCCTGCAAATGCCGCAGTTTATATGGCTGTCTGCGAGCCGCAAGATACAATTATGGGTTTGGCTTTGCCTATGGGAGGCCACTTAACGCATGGCTGGAAAGTGAATTTTTCTGCAAAGTTTTTTAAGTCAATTCAGTACGGCGTTTATGAAAAAACAGGGCTTTTAAACTATGAAGAGGTAGAAAAATTAGCAAAAGAACATAAGCCAAAATTAATATTTGTTGGAGCTACGGCTTACCCAAGAATTTTTGACTGGAAAAGATTGGGTGAAATTGCAGATTCTGTTGGGGCATATTTGGCAGCTGACATTGCTCATATTGCGGGGTTAATTGCAGGCGGAGCGCATCCAAGTCCGGTGCCTTATGTGCATATTGTTTCAACAACAACTCATAAAACTTTACGGGGGCCGAGAGGAGGCATGATTATGGTAACTCAAAAAGGAATGGACAAAGACTCCGATTTAGCTAAAAAAGTTGATAAAGCGATTTTTCCTGGTTTTCAGGGCGGGCCTCATATGCATCAAATCGCGGCGATTGCAGTTTGCTTGAAAGAAGCATCGACGCCGGCTTTTAAAAAATACGCAAAGCAAATTGTAAAAAATGCCAAAGCTTTAGCCGAGGAATTAAAAAGATACGGATTTAATTTAATCAGCGGGGGAACGGATAATCATTTAATTTTAATTGATTTAAGAAATAAAAATATTGCAGGGCCTGAAGCGCAGGATTTGCTTGAGGAAGCAGGAATTACAATAAATAAAAACAGCATTCCTTATGATCCAGCTCCGCCATTTAAACCATCTGGAATTAGAATGGGAACTCCGGCAATAACCACAAGAGGCATGAAAGAAAAAGAAATGAAAAAAATTGCTAGCTGGATAAATGAAGTGATTTCAAATCATAAGTCAGCTAAAAAAGTTAGAGAAGAAATAAAAAAATTATGTAAAAAATTTCCTTTACCAAAATGAATTTAGATTTATATATTTTTAATTTAATAAATGGCTTTGCCGGAAAGTGGCAGTGGATGGATTATTTGGGCATGTTTTTTGCGCAATATTTTGAATATCTATTATGGCTTTGCTTGTTTTTATTTTTAATTGTAAGTTTCAAAAAATATTGGCGCATGGTATTAGAAGCCTTTATCGCAGCTATTTTTACAAAGTTTGTTTTAGCTGAAATAATTCGCTGGCTATGGTTTAGGCCAAGACCATTTGTTACGTTAAATTTTATTCCGCTGATAAACCAAAGTGCAAATGAAGCATCCTTTCCGTCAGGCCATGCATCTTTTTATTTTGCCCTGTCTACGATAGTTTATTTTTACAATAAAAAAGCAGGCATGTTATTTTATGTTGCCAGCTTTCTTATTGCAGTTGCCCGGATTTTTGTAGGAGTGCATTGGCCGTCAGATATTTTAGCAGGCGCCGTATTAGGTGTTTTAATGGGCTGGTTGACGAATAGGTTATTCAAAAATTATAGTGCCCGAGGTGGGAGTTGAACCCACAATTCCGTAAGGAAATGCGATTTTGAGTCGCACGCGTATGCCAATTCCGCCACTCGGGCATCGATTGTAATTTATCATATTTTTAGCTAATTTTCAACGTAGTTATTCCCAGGAGGCGTCGATTATTTTGTCTGGAAATTTTTCCGCCAGTTTTTGAAAATTTTTACAGGATGTTCTGTGCAATACAGCAGCTCTGTATTTTGTTAAATATGCCCTTACTTTGTCTCCGGGTTCGGGATTACAGCATTTCGCAGTATTTATCAGCATGCCTTTTTGTCCGGCTAAATAAATCTGCCTGGGCCTTTCTTTTTTTATCAGCCGTATTCCATCTTTTTTCTTTCTAACTGCCTCTGATATTTCCGCTATTTTTCTTTTTATAAAGCCCGGAACCGGAATAGAAAAAATAGGCTGGTCCTGCTCTATAAATTTTTTAATGTGCGATTTTGCTAAACTTGTTTTGACAAACCTAAGCCAGTCGAGAGAAGGCCTTTTTCTTTTATTTGTAATAATTTCAACTATATCTCCGTTTTTCAAAGCATAAGATAGCGGAACAATTTTTCCTCCGATTTTTGCTGTTTCTGTATGGTTTCCAATTTCTGAATGTATAGCGTAAGCAAAATCAACAGGAGTAGAATTTTTAGGCAGAACAATTACGTCTCCCTTTGGGGTAAAAGCAAATATCTGATTTTTTAAAAAGTCTATCTTAAAAGTTTTCCAAAATTCAGGTATTTCTTCTACCCATTCAAATTTATTCCCTTCTTTTTTAAGGTCAATTTTTTCTTTGTATGACCAGTGGGCGCAAACTCCGTATTCCGCCTCTTTCTGCATTTCTTCTGTCCTTATTTGGATTTCAGTAATCTCTTCTTTATCGCAGAATACCGTGGTATGCAAAGACCTGTATCCGTTTATTTTTGGTTTAGCTATATAGTCGTTTATTTCTTCAGATATCGGTCTGAAATATTTGTGTATTATTCCAAGAATTTTATAGCAAGTTTCTATATCGGCAACAATTATTCTTAAAGCAAGAAGATCATGGATTTTATCAAAATCCATATCATGCTTTGCTAATTTTTGGTATGTGCTCCAATAAGATTTTGCCCTGTAGTTTATATCAATAATTTTTACCCTTTCTTTTTTAAATATTTCTTTTAAGCGGGGGATGAATTTTCTAAGATATTTCTCTCTTTCTTCAAAAGGTTCTTTAATATGTTCTTTTAGCCATTTAAACCTTTTTGGAAATAAATAGGAAAAAGATAAATCTTCTAGCTGTCTTCTAATTTCTGATAAACCCAGCCTGTTTGCTATGGGTACAAAAATTTCTAAGGTTTCAATGGCGTATAATTTTTGCTGCTCTTCCGACAAATAGTTTAAAAAGTTTAATCCATCAAGGCGGGAGACGAGCTCTATTATAGCTACCCTTAAATCTTCCGCTAAAGCCAGAAACATTTTTCTTAGACTCTCGATTCTGTCTTTCGTAAAAATTTTTCTTTCTTTTATATTTATTACCAAGGAATATCGCAACTTAGCGAGGCCTGTAATTTTTTCTACTAAATATGCAACCTCTTTGCCGAATTTTTTTTCGATTTCTTGCAGTTCTTTTTTTTGTGAAAGGGGCAGGATGTCATCTGCTATATCATGCAAAAGACCCACTGCGGTTGTTGTCGGGTCAAGCCCCATTTTCTCTAAAAATAAAGCCACTCGTACGGCATGCTCAATATAATTTTCTCCAGAGACTCGGTATTTATCTTTATATGCTTCTTTTGCAAATTCAAAGGCTTCTCTAATTAATTCTGGATTAGAGCTCCTTTGTATTAATCTTTGTATTTTATTTTTCATAGTCGCACTCTTTATTTGAGCACTTGATATTTTTTCCTTTTTCTACCAATATTGAGCCGCACTTAGAGCAGAGTTCATTTATTGGCTTGTCCCATAAGGCAAAGTCGCATTTTGGAAATTTATTGCATCCATAAAATATTTTTCCTTTTTTTGTCTTCCTGACAACAATTTTCCCTTCTTTGCATTTAGGGCATTTTATTCCTAAATTATTATTCCCGTTTTCTATTGATTCTGTATATTTGCATTCGGGGAATTTTGAACAAGCATAAAATTTGCCGAATTTACCTAGGCGCTCAACAAGGGGAGCTCCGCACTTCGGGCAAATTTTATCTGTTTTTTCAACGAAGCTGGACTTTGTTACTTCTTTGTATTTCTTTTCCAAATTTTTTGCAAAGGGGATGTAAAAATCTTTACAGGTTTTTTGCCACGTATCTTTTCCGTCAGCAATCTCGTCCAATTCTTTTTCCATTTTAGCGGTAAAATCAATATCAACAATTTCCGGGAAATTTTTTACCAAAACATCATTCACTATTATGCCAACTTCGGTCGGTATAAACCTTTTTTGCTCATTCTTTTCAACATAATTTCTGTCTTGGATGGTAGCTAATGTTGGCGCGTATGTTGACGGCCTGCCTATGCCGTATTTTTCTAAAGTTTTAATCAAGCTTGCATCAGTGTATCTTGCTGGGGGTTCTGTAAAATGCTGTAGCGAGCCTAATTTTATAAGGCCTAATTTATCATTTTTTTCTAAGGCAGGCAGTTCTTTTTCTTCAAATTTTACAGGATATACCTTTAAAAATCCATTAAATTTTAATGTTTGGCCATTTGCTCGGAAAGTGTAATCTTCTGCTTTGATATCTGCTGATACAGAATCAAATACAGCAGGCGCCATCTGGCAGGCAATAAACCTCTGCCAGATTAATGTATATAATTTCAGCTGCCTTGAATCAATTTTATTTAACGATTCGGGAGTTTTGTCTGCATAAGTGGGCCGTATTGCCTCATGGGCTTCCTGGGCTGAATTTGACTTCGTTTTGTATTTTAATATTTTTCCTGCCCAATAATTATTGCCAAATTTTTCAGCAATAAATTTTTTTGCCGAAAGCAGAGCCGTCTCAGACAGATTTAGAGAATCTGTTCTATGGTAGGTTATATAGCCTTCTTCGTAAAGGCGTTGGGCGAGAGACATGGTCATTTTTGCAGGAAAATGAAACCTCTGCCATGCTGTCTGCTGTAATGTGCTTGTTGTAAAAGGGGGAGCTGGATATTTTTTAGTTTCCTTTTTTTCAACTTTTTCTACAATATAATCTGCGTTATTTAAATCTTGCAGTATTTTATCCGCCTCTGTCTTATTTCTTATCTCAAGCTTGTCAACTGACTTTCCATCTTTTTTAATTAAAAACGCTGTAAACTCTTTGTCTATTTTTTTAAGCAGAGCTTCAATACTCCAGTATTCTTGGGCAATAAATTTTTCAATTTCCCTTTCTCGCTCAACAATTAATCTTACAGCTACAGACTGCACTCTGCCAGCCGAAAGGCCCTTAGCAACTTTTTTCCATAAAAAAGGGGAGATTTTATACCCGACAATCCTGTCTAAAATTCTTCTTGCCTGCTGGGCTGAAACCAAATTCATATCAATATGCCTAGGGGATTTTAAAGCATTTTCAATCGCTGTTTTTGTAATTTCATGGAAAGCAATTCTTTTTGGATTTTTTAATTTTAAAGCCTCTTGCAAATGCCATGCAATGGATTCTCCTTCGCGGTCTTCGTCAGTTGCCAAAATAGTATTTTCCGCCTTTGCAGAATCTTTTTTAAGCTCTGCAATAATTTTTTTAGCTTTTGGCGGAATAACATATTTTGGTTCAAAGTTGTTTTCTACATCAACCCCAAGCTCTCTCTTCGGTAAATCTCTCACATGTCCAAAACTTGCCTTAACCTCGTAATTTTTTCCTAAAAAGGTTTTAAGAGTCCGTGCTTTCGTTGGGCTCTCCACTAATAGTAAAATCATTTTTATTTTTATTTTATTGAATATATATTACTTCCTAAGATACGTATTTTACCTGAAATTTCCGTTAAAGCAAGTGAAGCATTTTTTTAACTATACCACAAATTTAGGTATGTCTTAATTTTTCTACTGCTTCAGAGAGAATTTGGGAATATAAATTTAAGCCGATTTTGTTTATAGAACCAGATTGTTCTCTACCTAAAATATTGCCGGCTCCGCGGAGTTCTAAATCTTTAATTGCAATTCTGTAGCCCGAACCAAGTTCCTGCGCATCTTCCAAGGCTTTTAATCTTTCTTTGGCTAAGGGAGCTAATTTTTTAGGGTCGTACATAAAATATGCAAAGCTTTCTATGCGAGATCTGCCGACCCTGCCTCGTATTTGGTGCGCCTGCGAAAGCCCGAGGCGCGTGGCGTCTTCTATTATAATGGTGTTTACTTTCGGCAAGTCTAATCCATTTTCAATAATTGTGGTGGCAACCAAAACATTTGTTTTTTCTTTCTGGAAATCGTCCATTATTTTTATCAATTGGTTTTCTGGCATTCTGCCGTGGATAACTCCAATGCGCGCCTTCGGGCAAAGTTTTTTTATTTCAGCTTTTGCTTTTTCAATTGTTTGCACGCGATTATGCAAAAAATAAACCTGGCCTTTTCTTTTTAATTCAAAATTTATAGTCTTTTTAATTATTTTTTGGCTATATGTCAAAACTTGAGTTTTTATTGCCTGCCTGCCTTGAGGCGGAGTTTGTATTAAAGAGATATTTTTAAAAGACGAGAGAGCTAAATAAATAGTTCTTGGAATTGGCGTGGCAGACAAGCTTAGAATATCAAGCGAAGGGTTTTTTTGCCTTAATTTTTCTTTTTGCTTTACGCCAAACCTCTGCTCGTCATCAATAATTAACAATTGCAGATTTTTAAATTCTATATCTTTTGACAAAATTCTATGCGTGCCGATTAAAATATCAATTCTGCCCTCTTTCAAATCTTTTATTATTTTTTTCTGTTGCGATTTTGTCTGTAATCTCGAAAGCAAAGCAATTTTTACCGGCAGTTTTTCAAACCTTTTTTTAAAGGAATTAAAATGCTGGTTAGCTAAAATTGTAGTGGGGCAGATTAAAGCTGTCTGCTTGCTGTTTGAGGCTGACAAAAGGGCAGTTCTCATTGCAATTTCCGTTTTCCCAAAACCAACATCTCCGCAAACAATTCTGTCCATTGGCTTTGTTTTGCTTAAATCTTTTTCTATATCTTCAATTGCCTGTTGCTGGTCTGGCGTTTCTTCATATGCAAATCCAGCGCGCAGTTGGAATTCCAATTCGTTGTCTGCTGAATATGCGGGCCTCGTTGCGCTTTCTTTTTGCGCATATAGAGATAAAAGTTCTCTGGCAAATTTTTCTACTTCTTCTCTGATTTTTCCTTTTGTTTTTTGCCACAGCAAAGAACCTAATCTTGAAATTTTTGGATCTGAAAATCCGACATAGCGGGAAAGTTTTCTTTCTAAATCCACAGGAACATAAAGCTTGTCTTCTTTAGCATACTCTAAAACATAATATTTTTGATTCTTTGAATCTACAAAATCAAATTCTGTAATTTCCAAAAATTTTCCTACTCCGTGGTCTAAGTGCACCAAATAATCACCTGATTTTAATCCTTTTAAATCAGAAAACAATTTTTGCGACCTTAGTTTTTTCTTTAAAATTTCTTTAGATTTTTTTTCGTCGTCTATTTTTATATCTAATAATTCTATTGAATCAATTTCATTGCTTAAAAAGTCTAATCTGACAGCTTGCGCCAGATTTACAGGGAACACATCAATTATCCCGCCTCTTTGCGAGAACTCGCCGGGTTCTGAAACTTTGAAAACTCTTTCGTATCCCATTTCATCAAGTTTTCTTAGAAATTGGGAAAAGTTATAATTTTGCCCTTTCTCTAAAAAAATAATATTATCTTCAAAAAACGATTGAGAA
Source organism: uncultured Candidatus Saccharibacteria bacterium (assembly GCA_964526025.1). Classification (GTDB taxonomy): domain Bacteria; phylum Patescibacteriota; class Minisyncoccia; order Minisyncoccales; family Staskawiczbacteraceae; genus UBA11703. Next base: position 15,829 of record CAZGLJ010000005.1, read on the forward strand.
TGGCGCGCTTGCAATATTTTTTTTAAGTTTTTTTCGAACCAAAAACCCTCCTTTTCTAAAAAGTAGGGGGTGATTGATACAATTAAAAGCTGTGTTAAATTTTTCTCATTCATTTATTGCTCAATAATACACTAAGGCAGGGAAGGGGTCAAACTATTGACAAAATCATTAAATGGGTGTATACTTAAAAAAGTATAATTAATAGCTCTTTTTAATTAAAAGAATTGCGAGAAAAAGCAGTTGTAGCCAAAAGATATTGATAACAAATTGATATTTTCTGGCTATGACTGCTACTTTGGTAGTCAGGCGAAACCCTTTTTAGGAAGGAGAATGACGCCATGGCAAAAACCATGACCCCATCCGAGAGTGTGATGACGGCTGGCCAGATTGGCAAAGTTCAGGAGCTGTTCGGCGCCGGTCTACGCAAGGCCAATCTGCCGAACGCGCCGGTTCAGCAGGTGCTCGAGCATCAGGGTGAATCCTTGGTTGTCGCACTCGTTGCCGTGGTCCGCAAGATTGTGGAAGCGGCGTGTGACATGATTGTCCGCACCGTCAGTGTGATTCGTACGCGTACGCCGCAAGAGGCCATCAAGGCCACGGGTCGGGCGCAGTACGTCAGCGACGAAGTGGTCGCGGCTATGCCACGTGGCAAAGGCGAGACAGCCGAGACGGTCTTCTTTAAGCTCGACCTGTCGGAGCGTGGCGGTTATATCAATGACGCCGATCTTGACAAGGAGTATGAGCTTCGCGGCCTTGTGCCAGAGGATCCGTACTCGCTTTCGGCTCAGAACGAAGCCGACCCGGCTTTTGCAGACGACCATCCGAACGCCACTCACTGGAAGGATTCCAGTGGCAAGTGGTGTTACATCGCCTTCGACCGCTGGCGCGTCGGCGGGCGCTGCGTGTGCGTCGGCCGCTACGGCTGTGGTTGGCGTGGCTACTGGTGGTTCGCCGGCTCGCGCAAGTATCAAAAGCCCTTGGACTCTTGAAAACCTGGTTTCTGGAAGAACTTGGTTTCTTAGTCCCTTGGCAACACTTATCCCCGCTTCGCAACTGCGAAGCGGGGATTTTAATTTTATACAAAAATGTTAATATAGAATTGGATAGTAGGTTAATATGCTTGCGGTCAAGGCTTCAAGCGGCCGAATTCTAAACAATTAAAAAGCGAGAATTGCAAAGGGCAAGTTTTTTGCAAGAGTGCGTTTAAAGAGAATAAAAAAGAATCCAAGTTTAGAAACATTGAATTCTTATTTAGGATTAATAAAACACGGAAACACTAAAGTTATCCAGTCAAAAATAATTAATTAAATTTGTTCATAGTTTTTTCTAAACCATCTTTAACAAATAATTCCAGCGCGTCGGCTATTTTTTGGGTTGCCTCGTTTATTGTTTTTTGTTCGTTTGGTGAAAAGTTTTTTAAAACAACATCTTTTGCTTTTTTAGTACCACGGACTGATCTATGGTACTGTTGCGGCTTGATGCCAATACGGATTCTTATAAAATTTTCATTTCCTATGTTTTTAATTATTGATTCAACTCCTTTGTGGCCAGCAGAGCCGCGGTCTTTTACAATTTTTATTTTCCCAACTGGCAAATCAATATCATCGTGCACAACCACTAAATTTGTTGCAGAGTTATTTTTCAAAATTTCTTTTACTGCCTTTCCGGAATCATTCATAAATGTCTGGGGTTTTACTAAAAATACTCTGTCTTTTTCAGAAATTAAGGAAATAGATTTTTTTTGCAAATTAAAATCTGGAAAATTGTTTTTTCTTGCAAACTCATCAATTGCCATAAATCCAACATTATGCCGAGTCTTTTTTAATTTTTCACCTGGATTGCCCAGTCCTATTATAATAATCATATTCTAATATAATACAATAATTTTATTATAGTTAAAAGCTTGACAAAATTTTCAAAGGAATTATAATTTAGAAACAGCACTTTTTATAAGAGAGGAGGTGATCCTAGTATCGCGTTTTGGTCCTTAAACGGGCAATTAACAAAGGAGGCTTTATGTATAGACGGATTAGATTGTAGCGACGAACCACATTTGCCGGACAGAGAAGAGGCACTTGTCTGTCCCGTTTGTTTCCTCGTTTTTTTTGAAAGGAATCGATATGTACTACGGGTTTACTCGACGCCGTTTGAAGAGAGAAGAGGCCAGAGAACAAAACAAATCTCTTGCTACAGAACTTGAGGCGACTTTTGAAGCGCTAAGCGCAGAAATTCGCCAAGTTTCAAACGGCGAGAGCAGGATCAAGCCCAAAGTTTGCAGGAGAAGCCAGCGCCACATGGCGAGGTGCGTCCATTAATCGTTCACTCTCCTTTTTTTGTGGGAGTTGTATCTATACAGCTCCCCTTTTTATTACATTTTTTGGGCTTGCCCCGTTAGAAACATCTGAGTTATTCTCAAATGGATTATTTTATAAAACTGCTTCTAATGGGGCTTGCAATGGTTAAAAAAGTATGATACAATAAATTTAAAAATTATGGAAAATTTAGAACAAAATCCAGAAATAAATAATAATACAAAAAAAGGGGTTAAAAAATATCTTGTTTTTGCATGGGATCTTTTTAAAATAGCTGTTATAGCTTTAGTGATAGTATTGCCTATTCGTTATTTTTTATTTCAGCCGTTTATTGTGAAGGGGGAGTCTATGGCGCCTAATTTTAACACAGGCGATTATTTAATCATAGACGAAATAAGCTACAGGTTTTCTGATCCTCAAAGGGGCGAGGTTGTTGTTTTTAGATATCCAAAAGATACAACCCAGAGATTTATAAAAAGAATTATCGGGCTTCCTGGCGAGACAGTGGATATAAAAAATGGCGAGGTATCAATAGCTAAAGATGGGAAAAATATTGTTTTAAATGAAGAATATCTGCCAGAAAATTTAAAAACATTAGGAGAAGTTAATATTATCTTAAAATTCAACGAATATTTTGTTTTAGGAGATAACAGAGACTATTCTTTTGATTCAAGGGCGTGGGGAGTCGTGCCGAGGTCGGATGTTATCGGGCGGGCGTTTTTGAAAATTTTTCCCATTACATCGTTGTCAGCAATTTCCCAGCCAAGCTATTAAAAAAACACACAACACATGAAGAGTAAGTACCAATCTTTAACAGGAATGCACGATATTTTACCGGAAGACCAGATATATTTTAAAAAAGCGCACAAAGCCGTTGAAGGAGTTGCCAATTATTATGGTTTTTCAAAAATAGATACGCCTATTTTAGAATTAGCCGAAGTTTTTTCAAAAGGAGTCGGCGTTGACACAGACATAGTTGGAAAAGAAATGTATACTTTCAGGACCAAGGGAGGAGATTTAGTTTCTTTGAGGCCCGAGGGCACAGCTCCCATAATGAGAAGCTATATAGAAAATGGCATGCATAATTTGCCCCAGCCAGTAAAACTTTGGTATTTGGGCCCCTTTTTCAGGTATGAAAGGCCGCAGGCAGGCAGGTTTAGGCAATTTTACCAGTTTGGCTTTGAGGCGTTGGGAGAAAAAAATCCTTCTATAGACGGACAGATTGTGCAAATGAGTTATGACGTGTTAAAAGAATTAGGATTTAAAAATTTAAAAGTGGAAGTCAATTCTATAGGAGATTCAGAGTGCAGGCCTTATTTTAAAAAAATTCTTACAAGCTATTTTAGGTCGAGACGCTCTTCTTTATGCTCTGACTGCCAGCGAAGGTTAAAAGAAAATCCATTAAGAATTTTAGACTGCAAAGAGGAAAAATGCCAAAGGGTAAAAGCATCAGCTCCCCAGATAATTGACCACCTTTGCGAGAATTGCCATGCGCACTTTAAACAGGTATTGGAATTTTTAGACGAGCTGGAGCTGCCATACACATTAAATCCATATTTAGTAAGAGGATTAGACTATTACACAAAAACAGTTTTTGAAATTATAGAATCTTCAGAGCAAGGACAAGCACAAGGCTCTTTATTGGGCGGGGGCAGATATGATAATCTAGCAAAAATATTAGGCGGCAGGGATACGCCTGCCTGCGGGTCTGCTGGCGGAATAGATAGAATTATAAGTTTAATGAAAAACAGGGAAACAAAAAGTTCTAAAAGCAGCCAAGAGCCGCAAATATTTTTAGCCCAATTAGGGCAGTTAGCTAAAAGAAAAAGTTTGAAGCTTTTTGAGGAATTTCGGGGGGCAAAAATTCCGGTTGCAGAATCATTTTCAAAAGATTCATTAAGGGCGCAGCTAAGGACTGCTAATAAAATGGAAATAAGATGGGTTTTAATTTTTGGGCAGAAAGAAGCATTAGAAGGTTTCGTTACTTTAAGAGATATGGAAACCGGCACCCAAAAGGAAATAAAACTCGACAAGGTCGTAAAAGAAATGAAAGCTAAAATTAAAAAGTAATATGGCATTAGAAGTAAAAAGAAAAGAAAAAGAAACTTCGCAAAATTTGGTTCACCGCTTTACAAAAGTTGTCCGCCAATCCGGCGTTTTGCTTGAGATAAGGGGCAATCAGTTTCATAAGAGAGCCAAGTCAGCTTTAGCAAAAAAGAGGTCTGCTTTAAGAAGAGTTGAGTTAAGGGCAGAACGCAGAAAAGCAGAAAAGCTGGCAAAACCCAAGTAAATTTGAAATTTACAATGCTAAAGCAAACTATTCAAACTGATACCACAGAAGCAATGAAGAGCGGAGACAATTTTGTTGTTGGGACTTTGCGTATGCTTTTAGCTGCCATCACGACAAAAGAAAAAGATAAAAGGTATAAAATATCAAAAGACCTGCCTGCGCAGGCAGGAAAGCCGGATTTAAACGAGAAGGAATTAATTGAGAAATCACAATTGACAGATGAACAGATAATTGAAGTTATATCTTCTGAAATAAAAAAAAGAAAAGACGCGATTGTTTTATATGAAAGAGGCAATAGGCCGGAATTAGCAGCCAAAGAGAAAAAAGAAATTGAAGCTTTGCAAAAATATCTACCAGAGCAATTATCAGCCGAAAAACTTAAAGAAATAATTAAAGAATCAATTTCAAAAACAGAAGCCAAGGAAATGAAAGATATGGGAAAGGTTATGGCAGACCTGAATCCCAAAATAAAAGGCAAAACAGATTCAGGCGAAGTTTCAAAAATTGTAAAGGAATTATTATCAAAATAAATAAAAAAAAACCGCCTCGTAATGGGTCGGTTTTTTATTTGACAAAACTCAATTATTTTGCAAGTATAGAATTAGTGGTTTTTCTTGCTCTTTCATAATAAGGAGGCCTGAAATGGTGATAATAGAAGCTCAAAAACCGCAGAAGGAAATTCCCGATTCGCCGCAAATAAACAGATTAGTCAGACATGTAAATCATATGAAGAATATGCTGGCAGTATCAGAAGAAGCTCTCAGTGAGGCGATTAGAGATTTCCAAGAAACTTGTGAACATGATTTTGAAGAAATCAACGATACTTCACCGAATTTTTGGCAGGGCGAACCTGTAATTATCGTTAAGCTTACTGGTTATAAATGTTGTAAATGTCTTCTTTTTAAACCAGTTCAATTGGCCCAATAAATCTTATATACCAATAGACCCATCTGGGTCTTTTTGTTTTATTTAAGAAATAGGTTAAAATGGATGAATGATTGAGATAAATAATCTTACAAGTTTTAAAATAGACAAGAAAAGTTTTACACAGGTTGCAAAAAAACTATTAAAAGGCGAAAATAGAGAAACAGAAACGTTGTCTCTTGCTTTTATTAGTAAAGAAGAGATAAAAAAACTTAATAAAAAATTCCGAAAAAAGAACAAAGCCACAGATGTTCTTTCATTTAAATTAAAAGAGAATAATTGTCTGGGCGAGATTGTAATTTGTCCGGAAGTTATAAAAGAAAATGCAAAAAAATATAAGGTCTCTGAAAAAAAAGAAATGGTGAAAGTTTTTATTCACGGAATTTTACATTTGTTAGGATATGACCACGAGAAAAGTGATAGAGAGGCTGAAACAATGGAAAAAAAACAGAACTATTATTTATCAAAAATTAAAAATTAAAAATTTTAAAAATTCGCAATGAAGGGTAATATCGTTGCCGGTTTAGATATCGGAACAGGCAGTATTAAGGCGCTAGTGGCCCAAAAGAAAAAGAAATATTGGGAGGTTTTGTCTTACGCTGAAATTCCTTCTTTTGGCTTAAGAAAGGGAGCGGTAGTCAATATAGATGAAACTTCTAAAAATGTGCAATTAATAATGTCGGGCATTGAAAAGAACTGCAATCAAAGAATCAGTTCTGTTTTTGTGAATATCGGCGGAAACCACCTTTATGTAACTCCTTCTGACGGAATAATTTCTGTTTCGCGAGCTGACCAGAGAATTTCCAAGGAAGATGTTGAAAGAGTTTTGCAGGCAGCAAGGGCAATCAATATTTCCCGCAACGATGAAATTTTAGATGTTATTCCAAAAGAATTTATTATTGACGACCAAAAAGGCATAAAACAGCCAGTTGATTTATCTGGCATAAGACTTGAAGCAAAAGTTTTATTGCTCTGCGTTTTTTCTCCTTATTTTGTAAATCTTACGCAGGCTGTTTTAAACGCAAAATTACAAATTGATGACGTGGTGCCTTCTCCGTTAGCTGCAGCTAAAGCCGTTCTTACTCCACAGCAAAAAGAATTAGGTGTTGCTTTAATTGACTTCGGAGCAAATACTACCAGCTTGGCGGTTTTTGAAGAAGGGGAGCTGATACATCTTGCTGTTTTGCCGATCGGTTCAGCTAATATAACAAACGATATTGCAATAGGCCTTAAAACAGATGTTGCTTTAGCTGAGGCAATAAAAAAACAGTACGGCACTTGTATGTTCAGTTCAAAAGATAAAGAAAAAAAAGAGCACGGGATTAAAAAAATTGAAGTTTTTGACAAATCGTCTTCGCTTTCTTTTACAAAGAAAGATATGGTAAATATTATTGAGCCGAGAGTTTCTGAAACTTTAGATTTGATACAAAAAGAATTAAAAAAAATTAACAGGCAGGAATTACTGCCGGGGGGAATTGTTTTAACCGGCGGCGGAGCAAAATTGCCAAAAATAAAAGAGCTTGCAAAAGAAACTTTAAAACTTGCCTGTGAAATAGGAATTCCTAAAGGCATTGGCGGTCTTTCAGAAGACCCTTCTTTAGCCACTGTTGCGGGTTTGGCTTTAGGGGGGGTTGATTTTGGAGACCAAGCAGGTATACTGGGACTTGCCAAGGGATGGGGGTCTAAAATAAGGAAAATTTTCAGGATCTTTACCCCGTAAAAACATGAACCCGCAAATTAAAGTTATAGGAGTGGGCGGCTCTGGCTCTAATACTGTTTCGCGCATGGATAAGTTTGATATTCAGGGAGTTGAATTAATTGCTGTCAATACCGATGCCCAGGCTCTGCATTTTGCAAGAGCTGACAAAAAAATTTTAATTGGCAAGAATATTACAAAAGGCCTTGGAACAGGCATGGAAGTTGATTTAGGCAGGCTTTCAGCCCAAGAAACAAGAGAAGAATTGTCAGAAAGTTTAAGAGGAGCCGATATGGTTTTTGTCACTTGCGGACTCGGCGGAGGCACGGGGTCGGGAGCTGCTCCGGTTATTGCTGAGATTTCAAAAAACCTCGGTTGTCTAACTATAGCGGTAGTCACAACGCCTTTTTCTTTTGAAGGGGAGCAGAGAAGAAAGATTGCAGAACGGGCGTTGGAGAATTTAAAAGATAAAGTAGATTCTATTTTAGTAATTTCTAACGATAAACTCTTAAAAATAATTGACGAAAAAACAACAGTGTCAAATGCTTTTTTGCTGTGTGATGAAATTTTACATCAAGCAGTTCAGGGCATAACAGATTTAATTCTGGTTCCTGGCATTATAAACATTGATTTTGCTTCAATAGTTTCAATTATGAAAAATTCAGGCCGCGCGCTATTTGGGGTTGCCAAGGCGTCAGGTGAAAATCGGGCCGTGCAGGCAGCGGAAAAAGCTATTAACTCCCCGCTGCTTGATTTTTCAATTAAAGGAGCTAAGGGCGTTTTATTTTCTGCTTTTGGGAATGACGTCACTTTAAACGAAATTTCAGAATCAGCTAAAATTATTACCAAAAACGTTGATCCGAAAGCCCAAATAATTTTTGGGGCTGTAAAAGACAATAATTTAAGCAAGGGCGAGATAAAAATTTCTGTAATTGCGACAAATTTTTAAAATTAATTAAAAACAATTGTTATCCACAGATTTTGAGTTTAGAGTGGGGCTTGACCCGCTTTTTTACTGGGGTAAAATGGAGTAATTGAGCAGTAAGGCATAGGCCCTTTTTTTATCCCTAATTTTATGAAACCAAAGAAAGAAAAAATAGAAAATCATATCGAAAAAGTGCAGAAAAGAGACGGCAGAATCGTTGATTTTGAGCAAGAGAAAATTACAGACGCTATTTTCAAGGCAATTACAGCAGCCGGGCAGGGCGACGGAGTAAAATCTAAGAGAGCATCGGAAAGAGTGGTGCAGATTTTGAACAGAAGGTTTAAAAAAGATGAAATTCCTATTATTGAGCAGATACAGGATATTGTAGAAGAGGTTTTAATTTTAGAAGGGTTGGTTGATACGGCCAGGGCCTACATTCTTTACAGAGAACAGAGAAGAAGGATTAGGGAGATGGGAACTATTTCCGACGAGTCGTCAGAAAAAATTGACAGTTATTTAAAAGAGCTTGATTGGCAGGTCGCTGAAAACGCAAACATGACGTTTTCCTTGCAGGGATTAAACCAATATGTCGGCTCTTATATTTCAAAAAAATATTGGCTGAATAAAATTTATCCTAAAGAAATAAGGGAAGCAGGAGCTAATGAAGATTTTCACATACACAATTTAGAGTTATTGGCTCCTTATTGCGCCGGCTGGGATTTGTACGATTTTTTAAAGAGAGGATTCGGCGGAGTGATGGGAAAAATAGAATGCAAGCCGCCAAAGCATTTAAGAGTGGCTTTGGGACAATTGGTAAATGTTTTATACACTTTGCAGGGAGAGACTGCCGGAGCCAATGCAGTTTCTAATTTTGACACTTTGCTAGCCCCGTTTATCAGATATGACCGCATGACTTATAAAGAAGTGAAACAGGCAATGCAGGAATTTTTATTTGGCTGCATGGTGCCCACGCGCGTTGGTTTCCAGACGCCGTTTTTAAATGTTTCTTTAGATATAAAAGCTCCTGGCTTTTTAGCAAAACAGCCGGTAATTATCGGCGGAGAGCCGCAGGAAGAAACCTACGGAGAATTTCAGGAAGAAATGAATATGTTTATTAAGGCTTTTTATGAGGGCATGATGGAAGGCGATGCAAAAGGCAGGCCATTCACTTTTCCAATACCAACTGTTTCTATCGGCAAAGATTTTGATTGGGACAATTCTAATTTAGATGCTTTATGGGAGGCAACAGCAAAATACGGAATAAATTATTTTTCAAATTTTATACACTCTGATATGAGCCCTGAAGACGCCAGGTCAATGTGCTGCAGGCTGCGGCTCGACAATAGGGAATTATACAAAAGAGGCGGCGGATTATTTGGTTCGGCTCCCTTAACCGGCAGCATTGGAGTTGTCACAATAAATATGTCAAGAATCGGCTATCTGTCAAAAACTAAAAAAGATTTTTTCAGCCGCTTGAGCAGTTTAATGGATTTGGCAAAAGAGAGCTTGGAGATTAAAAGAAAAGCCTTGGAAAATTTTATGGAAAAAGGCCTTTATCCTTATTCAAGGCATTATTTAGACGGAGTCAAACTTTTAAGAAATTCTTATTTCGGCAATCATTTTTCTACAATTGGGTTGATAGGCACGAACGAAATGCTTTTGAATTTTATGGACGAAGACATCGCTTCAAAGAACGGGAAAAAATTTGCTTTAGAGGTTTTAGATTATATGAGAGACAGAATGATTAAGTATCAAGAGGAAACTGGAAACTTATATAACTTAGAGGCAACTCCGGGCGAAGGCACGAGCTACAGGCAGGCAAAAGCAGATAAAGAAAGATATCCTGACATTATTACCGCTGGCACAAAAGAAGTTCCATATTACACAAATTCAACGCATCTTCCGGTTGACTTTACTACAGATCCATTTGAGGCCTTAAAATTGCAAGATGAATTGCAGTCAAAGTATACAGGCGGAACAGTCTTGCACTTATTTTTGGGTGAAAAAATAAATGACCCGCAGATGGCAAAGAATTTAGTTAAAAAAGTTTTTGAAAAATTCCATCTGCCGTATATTACCTTAACTCCAACTTTTTCAATTTGCCCTAGCCACGGCTATTTATCAGGAGAGCATTTTGAATGTCCCCAATGCACAGTAAAACAGCCCTGCGAGGTTTATTCAAGGGTTGTAGGTTATATAAGGCCGGTTCAGCAATGGCATAAGGGTAAAAAGCAAGAATATAAAGAGAGGAAAGAATATAAAGTGCCAGCCCAAGTGGCTTAAATTAAAATTTAAAAACTCTTTTTTGCAAAAAAGGAGTTTTTTAGTACAATGAATTTACTATGCTCATCGCAGGGCTGCAAAAAACAACTTTAATTGATTTTCCCGGCAAGCTGGCTTGCGTTGTTTTTTTGGCCGTGTGCAATTTCAGGTGCCCGTGGTGCTATAGCTCGGAGCTTGTTTTGCCTTTAAAGATTGCCAAACAGCCAAGAATATCAGAAAAGGAATTTTTTGATTTTCTAAGAGAAAGACAGGAGTTATTAGAGGGAGTTGCAATCTGCGGCGGAGAGCCGACAATAAACAGAGATTTGCCAAAATTTATAGAAAAAATAAAACAGCTTGGGTATCTGGTAAAACTTGATACTAACGGCTCAAATCCAAAAATGCTAAAAGACTTAGTTAATGCAAAACTAATAGACTATGTGGCAATGGACATCAAAACTTCCCCTACTAGCAAATTTTATAAAGATATCATGCAAGAAGGAGTAAGTATGAAGGACATAAAAGAAAGCGTTGAATTTTTAAAGCAGGGTAATGTTGACTGGGAGTTTCGCACTACGGTTGTAAATACGATTCATGCAAAAGAAGATTTTGTAGAAATTGCCAGCTGGATAGGCGGTGAAAATGTAAAATATTATCTGCAGAACTTCAGGCCGGAAAAAACAATTGACCCGGATTTTGAGAATGTAAAACCATATAAAGACGAGTATCTAAAAGAAATAGCAAAAGAAATTTCTCCTTATTTTAAGGATTGCCAGCTAAGGTGTTGACATATACACTAGAAGGTGATATAATTAATTATACTAAGTAAGTCGCTTAGTCGCCCAGTTGCGGGTTATAAGCAACATCAGTTCTTTACGAAAAGGAAGGTGTGCCATGACAACCATGGTAAGCCCGACAGACGAACGCACCATTTCGGTGCACAATGAGCACGAATTCCTCCTTAAAATGGAGAAGGCGGGGCTTACAGACGAACTTGCCCAAAGAGTCATTGACTCAAAGGGCAACGACCTTGCCACGAAAGTGGTCAGGTTGATTCAGAACGGCGGTTTTGAGCCGTCAACTTCTCAGAAGCGCGCCCGTGAAATCATGGGACGCAACTTCTTCGGAATAGAAGAAGCTATCAAGTGCTTCGGGGTCAATCCGACCCGCCAGCAACTCGTTGCTCTTTCGGAGATTCCGTTCTCAGAAGCAGTGCTCGGGCAGGCGAAAGACACTCACATTCTCGTGGCTGTCTTCCCGCTTTCGATTCTCGAAATCCGCGGCAAAGTGCAGGACAAGGGATTGTTCTACAACCAGGACTGGTACAACAAGGAAGCATTCGCCAAAGAGCGTAGCGAGGTCACCTGGCAGTTGATTCGCAAGACCGAAGTCCCCGACTCAACCTCCAAAAACTGGCAGGAGCAACAGGTGCTGATTGCCAAAGATGACGAAGTGCCCAGTGCCCAAGTGATGGTTTACACCATCATCGGCTACTTTCTCGCCACGGGCGAACGGTTGTTCGAGATGGTCTACGTTCGTACGTTTTCTCTTACTTCAGGCGGCTCTCGTGTCGCCGCCGGCCACTTCGACCAGTATGGTCTCAGTGGCCGCTGCTGGGATGGCCTTCGCGGTGCCCACATCGGTCTTGCCGCCTCCAGGAAGTTCCAAAATTGAACTTTGAGAATTGAAATTTGAATACTTTTGAATTTTCGATTCTTGAGTTCGTATGGCTCTGAAAAAGCAATTTACTTTTTCAGAGCCTTTTTCTTTTGCAAAAACAGATATATAATAATATAATAAAGTTTAATTCATCGATTAAAAATCTTAATAGTATATTTCTTATTATCGCAATAAATGCGGTTTTTTATTACTTTTGATTAAACCAAAATAAGTTTTTTATTTCTTCCCCAAATTTATATTCGTTTGCGTGCGAAAGCACTCCACAAAAGAAATTTCTCCTTATTTCAAAATTTGCCAACTTAGATAGCAATTATCTCGCTCGGCAATAAACTTTTTTCTCCAAAAATTTTAATGACGCCGTCTAAAATACTTTTTTATCTTTGCATCTCCTTTGTCGTAGGAATATTTATAAGCTCAATAGTGAAAATTCCCCAGATTTTTTTGTGGGGTTTTTTATTTTTAGGGATGTTGGTAATTATTGTTTCTTTATTTTTTAAAAAAGATTTTCTAATAATAGTTGGTTTTTGCTTTCTCTTTTTATTGTTAGGAGTTATCCGGTTACAGATTTCCGAATTTAATATTGCAAATGATAAATTGAGCAAATTTAATGGCGCGGGAACATTAACTCTGCAAGGAGAAATTTTAAGCGAACCCGACGTCAGGGATAACTTTCAAAAATTAAGAATAAAAATCGCAGACAGCATAATTTTAGCAACAACGGGCAGATACCCGGAATATAATTATTTAGATAAAGTAAAAATTACGG
>CAZGLJ010000006.1:0-26840 GCA_964526025.1 uncultured Candidatus Saccharibacteria bacterium
GATTAAAAAATAACAGGCATTTCTTAGATTTAATCAAGCCGGGGATAGATTCTATTCTATTTTTCGGCTTTTTATTTATTGATTTTGAGATAAAAAAGGATTAAATTAAAAAAATGATATATAAGGCAAATAAAAAAAAGGTTGTGGTTGCTATGTCTGGCGGAGTAGACAGCTCGGTGGCCGCGGCTTTGTTAAAAAAACAGGGCTATTTTGTTATTGGTATTTTTATGAAATTTTGGAAAGAAGGTCAATCTGGCAAAAATAGATGCTGTTCTGCGGAATCGGAAAAATTAGCAAGATTAGTTGCAAAGAGAATTGGAATTCCTTTTTATGTTATAAATGCTGAAAAAGAATTTAAGAAAAAAGTTGTTGATTATTTTTTAAATGAATACAAGAAAGGCGATACTCCAAACCCCTGCGTTGTCTGTAATAAAGAAATAAAATTTGGGTTTTTAATTAAAAAAGCGCTATCTTTAGGAGCTAATTTTGTCGCCACTGGCCATTATGCCAAAATAAAAAATGGGAAATTATTTAAAGGGAAAGACAAAGAAAAGGACCAGTCATATTTTCTATGGCAATTAAATCAAAAACAATTAAAGCATATTTTATTCCCGGTTGGGAATTATAAAAAACCAGAAGTAAGAAAATTAGCTAAAAAATTTAAATTGCCTACGGCAGAAACCCCGGAATCGCAGGAAGTCTGTTTTATCTACAATACAACAAATGATTTTTTAAAAAAATATTTAAAAATAAAACAGGGGAATATTATAGATAAAACCGGCCTGCCTGCGCAGACAGGAAAAGTTCTGGGTGAGCATCAGGGTCTGTGGTTTTATACAATAGGTCAGAGAAGGGGATTAGAAATTCCTCAAGGTCCATATTACGTGATTGGCAAAGATATAAAGAGAAACATTTTGATTGTTTCAAAAAATAAAAAAGATTTGGGAAAAAAAGAATTAATTGCAAAAAATGTGAATTGGATTCTGAAACAGAAACTTCCCGTTAACGCAGAGGTTAAAATAAGATATAAAAGCAATCTGGCAAAAGCCAAGGTATTAAGATGTAAAAAAAATAACGTTAAGGTTATTTTTGAAAAACCGCAGAAAGCTATAACCCCCGGCCAGTCAGTTGTATTCTACAAAAAGCAGGAGCTCTTAGGCGGAGGAGTGATAAAATAATAAAACCCTTGACAGGGTTTTTTATTTTGTTAATATAGACCTATACCATAGGTGGAGGTAATACAAAATCAAAAATTAAATATTTAAAATCAGAGATAATATGAAGATAAACGAACAAGCGACGTTAATAAATTTTAAAAAGGCGCAGAGTTTGATAGCTAAAATTGTAGATATGATAGAGAAAAACGAATACTGCATTGACATTATGCAGCAAAATTTGGCTGTTATAGGGCTTTTGAAATCCGCCCAGCAAATGTTGATGCAAAAACATTTAAACAGCTGTTTTAAAAAAGCCATGGCGGCGGGAAGCGAAAAGATAAAGCAGGATATGATAAACGAAATTTTACAAGTAATAAAATTAAAGAAAAGTTAAATAAAAAGAAAAACTAAATAATATGGATATTAAATATAAGATTGTTATAATTGCGCTAATAGCCATTTTGGGTTTTAGCCTGTTTTTAAATATAATTTCTTATAAAAATAAGGGAGCGTTTACGGCTTCTCTGGGCAACTTTATTCAGACCGTTTCGGCTGAAGAAATTTATCCGATGTTTGTCTGCCCTTGCTGCGGCCAGCCTTTAGACAAAAAAAATATCTGCTGCGATGCGGCCAGAGACATGATAGATTATATTGATTCTCAGGTTGCAGAAGGACTTTCAAAAGATGATGTTGTCATTAAAACCGCTGAAAAGTATGGCATGGGTTCTGTGGTTGAAGCAAAAAGAGACGAGATAAAAGCAAAACTTGCAAATATTAACCAGGACCTCTTTCCTAAAGAAAATTTATCGTTTAAAGACGCTGTTGGCAAAAAAGCGCCGGAATTTAGTTTAGACAGCCTTCAGGACAAAACCGTAAAACTTGCTGATTACAACGGAAAAGTGGTCGTTCTTTTTTTCAACGAGGGAAGCATGTGCTATCCTGCCTGCTGGGACCAGATAGAGTCTTTGGCAAAGGACGCGAGATTCAACACAGACAAGATAACGGTTTTTTCTATAGTGGGAGACCAAAAAGGAGAATGGGAAAACATAGTCAAACAAGTGCCGGAATTAGCTTCAGCAAAGCTCTTATTTGACCAAACCAAGGCCGTATCTTCAGCTTATGATGTGCTGTCTTTGCCTTCTTCAATGCACCAGGGTTCTTTTCCTGGCCACACTTATTTTGTTATAGACAAAGAAGGAATTGTGCGCTACACTCTTGACGATCCAAATATGGCGATAAATAATGATAAAATTTTTGGAGAGGCCTTAAAGCTCATACAATAAATGGAGCCGATTATAACAGCATCTCTTATAGCGGCTTTTATCGCGGGATTGGCGGCGCTTTTCGCGCCGTGCTGCATAGCGGTTTTGCTGCCAACCTATCTAGGTTCTGTTTTCAGGCAGAAGAGCAAAGTTTTTTTAATGACCTTTGTATTTTTCCTGGGATTATTTGTTGTTTTTCTGCCACTGGGGCTGGGCATAGGCGGATTAGGAAAGTTCTTTGGCAAATATCATAACACCCTGTATGCTTTTGGCGGGATTTTTCTTTTATTTCTGGGGATTTTTATTCTGCTCGGCCGCCATTTTTCTCTGCCGTTTTCTGTATCTGCGGCTTCAAAAACAAAAGTGCAGGGAGCAGGTTCTGTTTTCACGTTAGGAATTTTTTCGGCTTTCGCAACTCTGTGCTGCGCTCCGGTATTAGCTGGAGTGATGGCCTTGGCAGTTTTGCCGGGATCCTTTCTTTGGGGCGGGCTTTATTCTTTGACTTATGTTTTAGGAATGGTTTCTCCTTTGTTTATTCTGGCGTATTTCTTTGACAAAAATGATTTTAATGAAAAATTCCTAGTATTTAAAAAACAGGTTTCTTATTCTTTTTTCAAAAGAAAAATAAGTCTTGCAGTAGCTGACATTATATCTGGCGCGACGTTTTTCTTAATGGGCGCTTTTATTCTTTACCTTGCGTTTGCAGGACAATTGGCAATGAGAAGCGAGTACCAGCTTACAATAAATATTTTTTTGAAAAATTTGACGGGTTCTATTAATAAATTTTTTGCCGATTTTCCGTCATTTGTGTTAATTGCGGGGGTCGTCGGCTTGTTATTATTAATATTAAAAATAACAATTAGCCAGTGGAGGAAAGAACAATAATTTATAGGGTCTTGCAAATATTGGTTAATAAGTTAAAATAATAATATTAAAATTAAAAAATATATGAAAAAAATAAATTTTATTTTAGTTATAGCAAGCATTATTTTTATCGCCCCTATTTTAGTTTCTGCCGATTCAGGCGTTTCTTTAGATAGCGTTTTATCAGAGATTAAAACCTCTCAAAACGTAAGCGAGAACAATCAAATTAAATGCGAAAATGTATCAGAACAAAACTTTGAAGAGCTGGGGGACGCTGTAATGGGCGTAATGCATCCGAATGAGCAGGAGCACGAATTAATGGACCAAATGATGGGCGGGGAGGGCTCTCAATCATTGAAAGCAGCGCATATTCTTATGGGCAAAAGGTATTTGGGGTGTGTGAGTGGAACGTCGGGTTATGGCATGATGGGCAGTGGAATGATGGGCATGGGAGGAGGCATGATGGGCGGCAATGGCAATTTCTACAATAATATGATGTCAGGTTTTGGCTGGAATTGGTTAGGCTTTCTTTATCAGTTTTTGTTTTTATCTCTGATTATTTTAGCAATAGCTGCCTTGATAAAATGGATTTCAAAACAAAAATAGAAAAAAACAATAAATAAAAATGAAATCTAAAATTTTATTTTCCATTATTTTTATTTTAGGGCTGATAGCTGTAATTTTTTACGGGTATTTAAAAGCCACTCCGCCGGCTGTCAGCAATGAGAATGCGCCGAAAATTGAAATTTCTCCAGCTTCTTATGATTTCGGTCAGGTAGATTTCGGAAAAATTATAGATTACACCTTTAAAGTTAAAAATTCAGGACAGGAAGTTTTGGAAATAAAAAGAATCGCGACTTCCTGCGGCTGCACTACCGCTAAAGCTTCAAAAACCTCCCTGAACCCAGGAGAGGAAACGGATTTATTAGTAATTTATGATACTGCGGCCATGGGGTCTGGCCCTCACGGGACGGGAAATCAGGAAAGAATTATTTACATTAAAACCAACGACCCAAATACGCCTCAAATTAACGTATCAATTTCAGCTTATGTTAAGTAATTTTTTAGCTAGCATCAACACAGCTAATCCCGCAACAATGATTCCTTTAGTTGCAGGCACAGGATTTTTAGACGGCATTCATCCCTGCGCTATTGCCATTTTGATATTTTTTATTGCTTTTCTTTTAACGCTGCAAAGGAATGTCAAGAGTATTTTTTTCCTGGGAGCTGTTTATATTTTTGTTATTTTTCTTACTTACCTGGGGGTGGGAGTCGGCCTGTTTTCTGGAATAATGTTTTTTGGCCAGCATCATTTTTTTGCCAAGCTCGGTTCGTGGCTTTTAATCATTTTAGGGCTAATCAGCGTAAAAGATTATTTCTTTCCGAACCTGCCTATTCATTTAAGGATGCCTAATGTCGGAAGCGAGAAGGCCAAAGAGCTTTTGATAAAAGCCACTTTGCCTGCCATTATAGTCGCCGCATTTCTGGTTGGACTTTGCTCTATTCCGTGCGTCGGCGGCATTTATGTGGCTGTAACTTCGCTTTTAGCTTCAAAAACAACTTATTTTGTCGGATTTTTATACCTTATTCTATATAATGTGATGTTTGTTATGCCTTTGATTATTCTTTTGCTTTTGTCCGCCAATCCGCTGACTTTGGCCAAGCTCGCAGAATTCCGGCAAAAGAATGAAAGAACAGAAAAGCTGGTGATGGGTATTGCGGCAACGGCTTTAGGAATTATTATTTTGACTTTGTTTGTTTAAAATTATTAACAATTAACTATAGAAATCTATGGAAAACGAAAAAAATTGTCCGCATTGCGTGGTATCAGATAAAACAATCAATGACTTAAAAGAAAGCGCCGGACAAATGAGTAAAAAAGAAGAGTACGGCTTTAAAAAGCAGCAAAAAGAAAATGAGCACTCAGATAAAGCCCGCGCCAGGAAAACGAAAAAAATTATTTTTGCCGTTATAATTGCGGGGTTGGTTGTCAGCGGAGCAGTTTGGGGTTTGGCAAACTACAAGCCAGCCAGTTCTTCGGACAAACCTAAAATAACTGTTTTTCTTTCTCCGACCTGCGGCTGCTGCCAGGAATATATTACTTATTTGAGAAGCAAGGGTTTTAATGTTGATAAAAAAGAAACCCAAAATATGCTTTCTATCAAAGAAAAATATGGAATTTCTTCTGACATTGAAGGGTGCCACACTTCTGTGGTCGGCGATTATTTTGTGGAGGGGATGGTGCCTGCCGAAGCAATAAATAAATTACTGGCTGAAAAACCAGAAATCAAAGGCATCACTTTGCCCGGTATGCCCGATAACGCTCCTGGCATGCCTGGATTTAATATAAAGGGCCTTAAGGTTTACCAAATTTCAGCAGAAGGAACTTCGTCAGAATTTATGTCTTTTTAAAAATTCTAAAATTTTGTTTTTGTATTTTTAATATTTCAACAAGCTGTTTAAACGTTAAAATAAAAAGCAAAAAATTAATAAAAAATGGGGAAAGTAACAATAGATATTAATCCAAAAACAATTTTAATCGCAGTTTCTGTTTTAGTTGTGGCTGGATTAGCTTTTTTAGCCGGCCAATACGCCAACCAAGGCGGATTGGGCGGAGCAAATTCTGCCAAAAACAATAATGAATCCTCAGAAGTTGACAGCTCTTCTGTCATGGCGCAAATTAATCCTCCCGAAGGATATGAACTAAAAGCAACCTATGGAGACATTGGCCCGAAACTTTTAGCGGCGGGAGCTGTTGACCTAGAAAAATTTAAAGATATCTATGTGCGGGCTGGCAAGCCTTTGACCCAGGAGCAATTGGATATTTTGACCAAAGGGTCCAACGAAAAAATAAAAATTACTCCGCAAAATTCTTATTTCCTTTTGAATTTTCTCTGGGCAGCTGGTTTGGCCAATAAAAATCCTATTTTAGACAAAGGTCCTATAGCCACTTCCGGCACAGACGTGGGAAACTTTGCTTCAACCGGCGGCTGGACAATCGGAGCAAAATCCGCTGTTCAAATTTTTTCTAATTCAGAAATAGTAAGATTAACTTCCGAACAGCAGAAAATTGTTGAAGACTTCGCCAATAATTCTTACAGGCCGTGTTGCGGCAATTCAACCGGATTTCCGGATTGCAATCATGGAATGGCAATGCTGGGATTGGCTGAGATTATGGCTTCGCAGGGAGCAACTTCAGAAGAGCTTTTTGAGGCTTTCAAATATGTTAACGCCTTTTGGTTTCCCGAAACTTATTTTGACATAGCGACCTATTTTAAGGCAAAAGAAAATAAAGACTGGAAAGACGTTGACGCCAGAGTTATTGCAGGACAAGATTATTCCAGCGCTCAAGGAGCGCAGGCTGTTAAACAATGGCTTGCAAATAGCGGCAATGTAAAAGAAGCTCCAAGCGGCGGCGAAGGCGGCTGCGGAGTTTAAAATTTAAAATTAACCGTTAAAAAACATGGAAAATACAGCTATAAACGTTAATACAAAAATTCTTTTAACTATAGCAGGAATGTTGCTGGTTATTGCTCTGGCTTTTTTTGCCGGTAAATCCACTTCGGCAAATAAATCAGAGGCTGGCGGCCAGGAAAAAATTCACAATGCGCCTGTTCAGAGCCAGCCAAGCGGCGGCACAGGCTGCGGCGTCTAACCTTATGCAAAAAAATTCCGGAAAAACTTTCCTTTGGATTCTAGTTTCAATTGTTGTAATTTTTATCGCCGGCTGGTTTTTAGTTTCAAAAATCTCATCTCCAAAATCTGAAATCATAGCAAGGAACGGCTTCCACTGGCACGCTGAATTGAATATTAAGATTTTAGGCCAAGTTCAGGAAATTCCCGCAGACATTGGTTTGGGAGCTGTTGAAAATCCAATCCATACCCACGACACAGACAATGTAATTCATATGGAATTTTCGGGATTGGTGACAAAAAATGATTTGAAAATCAGCCGGTTTTTCAAACTCTGGCAGAAACGATTTGATAAGGATTGCATTCTTGATAAATGTTCAGGCCAGGACGGACAGGTTAAAATGATGGTTAACGGTGAGCCGAATTCAGAATTTGAAAATTACAGCATGAAAGACGGAGATAAAATTGAAATAATTTTTGAAGCCCCTCCTTCTCAAACACCAACAGAAGAGATAAAAAATATTGAGGTTTTGGGAACAGAATTTAGTTTTAGCCCTTCAACGATTACTGTCAAAGCCGGCCAGAAAATAAAATTAACTTTTAAAAATGAAGGCAGGGCTCCTCATAATTTAGTTATTGAAGGATTAGGAATTAGCACAAAAACAATTGGTGGAGGAAAAACAGATATAATTGAATTTACTGCCCCCGCTTCTGGAAGTTATGCCATTTTTTGTTCAGTTCCCGGCCACAGAGCATCTGGCATGGAAGGAAGCTTGAAGGCAGAATAACAATTTTCAAAAATATGTTTAATTTATTTAAAAAGAAATGCCCTGTTTGCAAAATATAATTGCCTGCCCGCCGAAGCTTTAGCGCAGGCGGGGAAAAAGGAAAAGAATATATTAAGGGCTTTGGTAAAGAATTTTGTTCTGAGCAATGCCGCGAAGAATTTCGCCATAAGCTTCTAAAAGAGCAATCAGGGCCAGGCGGAGGAAGCTGCCATTAAAAGGTCGAAAATTAATCATTATATAAATTATCATATAAATTATGGCAAACGAACTAAATCCAAAAGTTGTTTCTTTTTCTTTGGCAGGTGCCTCCGGGATACTTTCTCTTTTATGCGCTCTCTTGCTCGCTGTAGCTCCTGACGCGGCTCTTAAATTTTTCGGCAGTATTTTTCACGGAGCAGACATTATGAAAATCGCAAGTCCTGTTAATGTTTCTGGCGTGATAATAGGATTGATTGCAGTTGTTATAGTTTCCTTTGTGTCTGGCTGGGTGTTTTCTGTGACGTATAATTATTTTTTGAATAAAATCAAGTAATTGGTCCTTGCAGATATTTGTATGCAATTTAACCTGATTAAAAAACCAGTTATTTTTGGGCTTGCAGCTGCAGCCTTGCTTTTGTCTTTTTATTTTGTAATTTTAAATTTAGTTTCCGGATGGCAGTTTACAAAAATTCAATTTACAGATAACTGGTACTGGATAATCAGTTTGTCTATTGGATTCGGAATACAAATCGGCCTTTTTACATATTTGAAAGCGACGCATAAAGCTGCGGTTTCTGGCAAAGTTGTGGCAGCTTCCGGGACAACTTCAACCGTTGCCATGGTTTCTTGTTGCGCTCATTATTTGGTGAATATTTTACCAGTTATAGGAGTTTCTGGATTGGCAGCAATAATCGGTCAGTATCAAACAGAATTATTTTGGCTCGGACTTATTTCTAATATTTTCGGCATTGCCTATTTAGTAAGAAAAGTAATTCAATCCAAAAATCATGAAAAATATTAAAATTATATTGCTAATTATTATTGTTCTGTTTTTAGCAGGCATTGGGTATTTTGCCTTTAACAATGGCTCAAACCAACCAGCAGCAAGCCTTGAGCCGCAGGTAAAAGACGAGGGAGGGGTTTCTATTGAAGTTGCGCCGATGGATTTTTCTTTTTCAAAACCAGTGAAATTAAAAATTAGTTTTACTACACATCAGGGCAATCTGGATTTTGATATGACGAAAATTTCTTATTTAATAGACGATAAAAATAATAAATATATTCCTAATTCATGGGACGGCGGCACAGGAGGCCACCATCTTTCCGGCACTCTTTATTTTTCAGAGCCCGTTAAAAACACGAAAACAATGAAACTTGTTATAGAAAACGTCTATGGCGTTGAAAAAAGGGAATTTTTTTGGGAAATAAATTAGTATAATAATATATATGGGCAAAATAACACAAAAAACAACATTAAAAGAAATACTTAAAAACCCAAAAGCCAGTGAAATTTTGACAAAGCACGGAGTGCCATGTATGTCATGTCCCTATGCTTCTTTTGAGATAGAAAAATTAGAAATAGGACAAGTTTGCAAAATGTACGGATTGAAAACAAACGAAATTTTAAAAGATATCAATCTTAAACCTTAAACTATGAAAGAAATTTTAAAAGTTATTGGCATGGATTGCGCTTCCTGCGCTAAGGCCATAGAAAATGCTGTCCTAAAAATTTCCGGGGTAAGTTCAGCCCAGGTTAATTTTGCTTCGCAAACTCTTTTGGTGGAATTTGACGAAACGAAAACAAGCATTAAAGATATAGAAAAGGCGGTAAACGACGCCGGCTACAAACTTTTGGCGGAAATAAAAACAGATGCAAACAAAGAGTCATTGTCTTTTAAGGTAATAGGCATGGATTCGCCTCATTGCGCTCAGATAGTGGAGAAAGCAGTAAAGACCCTGCCAGGCATAGAAAAAATAGATGTTGATTTTAACAACCAGAGAGCCAAGGTTGTGTTTGACCCGCAGAAAACAGAGTCCTCGCAGATTGAAAAAGTTATCAGCGATTCAGGATACCAGCCCATCAAAGAAACATCAGAAGCCCAGGACCTTTTAGAGCAGGAGAAGCATGAAAGGGAGAAGGAACTGCGCCAATTAAAAATAAAAGTTGTTGCCGGCGCTGTTTTGTCTTTGCCTATTTTTTTAGGAAGTTTTCCTGAATGGTTTGGTTTTGCGCCAAAGGTTCTGACTAACAATCTTGTTTTATTGCTCTTGACCACTCCTGTTCAGTTTTGGATTGGGCTAAGATTTTACAGCGGCTTAAGGCTGCTTTTTAAATACAGGACAGCTGACATGAATACTTTGATCGCCATTGGCACTTTAGCCGCCTATTTTTACAGCGCGGCAGTTGTTTTTTTCCCGGGATTTTTTAGCGCAGGAGGCATAGCTCCCAAAGTTTATTTTGACACATCAGCTATTATTATTACTTTGATTTTATTAGGTCGCTATCTTGAGCTTTTAGCAAAAGGCAGGGCATCTGAAGCCATAAAAAAACTAATGAAGCTTTCGGCAAAAACAGCCAGGGTTATCCGCGAAAATAAAGAACAGGAGATTCCAATTGAAGAAGTAAAAGCTGGCGATATTATTATTGTTCGGCCTGGCGAAAAAATTCCGGTTGACGGCGAGGTAACAGAAGGATATTCGCAGATAGACGAATCAATGGTCACGGGTGAAAGCATGCCTGTTTCTAAAAAAGCGGGAGACAAAGTAATCGGAGCCACTATTAACCAGACAGGCTCTTTTAAATTTAGGGCGACTAAAGTCGGCAAGGAGACTCTTTTAGCCCAAATTATTAAAATGGTAGAGCAGGCGCAAGGCTCAAAAGCGCCGATTCAGCGCCTGGCAGATGTTGTTTCTTCTTATTTTGTGCCGGCAGTTATTGTCATCGCTGTTTTAACATTTATTGTATGGTTTTTTGCGGGACCGGAGCCAGCTATTGCCTTTGCCTTGGTTAATTTTGTGGCAGTTTTGATTATTGCTTGCCCTTGCGCCTTGGGGCTGGCAACGCCTATGGCTATGATGGTAAGCATGGGAAGTTCAGCAGAAAAAGGAATACTGATAAGGGACGCCGCTTCTTTGGAAATTGCCCGTAAAATTAAGTCTATAATTTTAGATAAAACAGGAACTTTAACCCAGGGCAAACCGGCTGTAACAGATATTGTTGCAGTAAGCGGAGAACAGCGTTCGGAGTTATTGCAAATCGCCGGCTCTGTTGAAAAAAAGTCAGAGCACTCTTTAGCAAGAGCAATAGTTCGGAAAGCAGAGGAGGAAAAAATAGCCCTGAGCGAAGTCGAAGGGTTTGACGCGGTCCCAGGCCATGGAATCAAAGCAAAGCTGAATGGCAAAACAATCATTCTGGGCACGAGAAAATTAATAGCAGATAATAATATTAGTTATCAGGAAATTGAAGGTAAAATAGTTAAACTGGAAGAAGAGGGAAAAACAGCAATGCTCTTGGCAAAAGATAATAAATTAATCGGCATTATTGCTGTGGCAGATGTTTTGAAAAAAGAGTCAAAAAATGCCATAGAAAATCTTAAAAAAATTGGACTGGAAATTTGGCTCATAACTGGCGACAATGAAAGAACCGCCAAAGCCATTGCGAGCCAGGTTGGCATTGAAAACGTTATGGCTCAGGTTTTGCCGCAGGATAAAGCCAAAAAAGTTTTAGAGCTCCAGAAAACAGGCAAAAAAGTGGCAATGGTGGGGGACGGAATCAATGACGCTCCGGCTTTGGCGCAGTCTGATTTGGGCATTGCTATGGGAGAGGGCACGGACGTGGCAATGGAGTCAGCCGGCGTTACATTGATAAGGGGAGATTTAACTTTGATACCCGAACTTTTTAAAATCTCTGGCAAGACATTAAAAATAGTAAAACAGAATCTATTCTGGGCTTTCTTTTATAACACCGCTTTTATTCCTGTGGCAGCCGGCGTTCTTTATCCATTTTTCGGAATTCTCTTAAATCCGATTTTCGCCGCAGCTGCCATGGCGTTCTCTTCGTTATCAGTGGTGTTAAACTCTCTGCGTCTCAAAACTTTATCTTAAAAAAAACCGAGAATAAGGATTCTCGGTTTTGCGAAAGTAGGTGTTAGCCCGCGAGTCGGGCAATACGGTTTACAGCTTCTTCTTGAATTTCTGACGGGGTTATTATTTTTTTTGGTTTAAATCTGAATTGCATTAGATAAGCATCTTCTGGAGTATCTGCGTAATAATTACGCAGAACGCTTACTGCCCTAAAGCCGCATTCGCGGAAAAAGAGCTGGGCGCCTAGGTTTGTTTCGCGAACTTCCAGCACCATTCTGCTTCTTCTTTGGAATGAAAGCTTTGCTGTTAGTTTGGCTATCATCTGGTTGCCAATTCCGTGGCGTCTGAAATCAGGATGGACGGCAAAATTGAGCACGTGTATTCTGATTCTATGCAATTCATAAATCATAAATCCCACGACTTGCTCGTCGTGCTCGGCCACCATGCCAATGCAATTGCGCTGGCGCAGAACACGGATAAAATTTTCTTCATACCAGGGAAATTCAAAACTTTCCTGTTCAATAGCCATAACTTCTGGCATATCCCGGCGGATCATCCATCTGACGTGGACCCTAATTTCTGTTTTTTTTAGCGTTTCTTTTATTTCTGTCGCGATAGACATAGTCATCACCTCCATGTTTTGATGTCAAAGGACATCGAGAAAAGAAAAGATTGTTTAAGTTTAGTTCAATCCAAAGGGCGTTGTCAATCCCTTTGTTGAGTTATATTATTTTTTATGCTTTAATTAATGAAATATGCAGAAAAATTTATTGTTAATAATCATTACGATAGTTTTAACAGCCGGCGCGCTGTTTGTTTTATATTATTTTAATAAACCAACAATAGACACCAACGCCATAATTTTATTTTATGGAGAAGGGTGTCCCCATTGCAAAACCGTTGATGATTTTATAAACCAAAATAAAATAGGAGACAAGGTAGAGTTTACAAGATTGGAAGTTTGGTATAATAAAAATAATCAGAATATTCTAGCCGAGATTGCGCAAAAATGCGGCATAAAAACAAACCAAGTCGGAGTGCCGTTTTTGTGGGACGGAGATAAATGTTATATTGGAGACGAGGATACAATAAACTTTTTTAAACAACAAGCCGGGATAAATTAAAAATATATGCGAGTAAAAAAAATAATATTTGTTATATTTTCATTTCCGATATTAATGTTCGCCAGTTACGCAAAAGCCGTATGTCCTGTTTGCATTGTAGCTGTAAGCGCCGGATTGGGGCTTTCAAGATGGCTGGGAGTTGATGATGTAGTTTCTTCTATATGGATAGGCGCTTTGTTGGCGGCTTTAAGCATTTGGACAATAATTTGGATTAGTAAAAAGAACTGGACTTTTAAATACCAAAAAATTATTATTCCGGCAGCTTATTATCTGCTCACGCTTCTGCCGCTTTATTATTATGCTTTTATCGGCCACCCTCAAAACAAAATTTTTGGCGTTGACAAGATAGTTTTCGGGGCGTTTTTGGGCACAGCAGTTTTTTTAGCAAGCATTTGGCTGCATAATTATTTAAAGCAGAAAAATAACGAAAAATCATTTTTCCCGTATCAAAAAATTGTTTTACCAGTTACGGCATTAATTTTGACTAGTTTAGTATTTTACTTTTTAATATCATGGAAAATAATATAGACCCCGTGAGATAATATAATACAATAGTATGGGATTTCATTATGTTTATGTTTTACAAAGCATAAAGGATAATAATTTTTATGTAGGATATACGATTGATATAAATCGCAGGATTAAACAACATAACGACGGAAAATCTTTTTCCACTAAAAGTCGCAGACCATTTAAACTGGTTTATTGCGAAATTTGTTTGTCGGATAAAGATTCTACAATCAGGGAAAAATATTTAAAAAGCGCATGGGGAAAAAGATATATCAAAAATAGGCTTAAAAATTATTTTAAAAAATAATCATGGAAGAAAATAACAATATAATATCTCACGGGGTAGACAATTTTATAAAGAAAGTTCAGGCAAGCAAGAAAGAGGAGCTTGATTTGTCGTCTGATGAAGACTTGTCAATTGCCATAATGAATTTAATTTCCATTGAAGAACACTTTTTCTTTACAGGAGCTAAGACGGGCAAGCCGGAATATTTTGATTTGTTGGATACTGCAAGGGAAATGCGAAAGGAGCTGTTAAAAAGAATTATAAAAGAATACGAAGGGGAAGTTTGGTGCATTTCAAAACACTTGTTGTCTGCTTCAATGAGATTAATGGAAGTCGGCACGAAAGCGCAGACAAAAGGCAATAAGCAGGAGGCAGAAGACCTATTTAAAAAAGCATACGAGCTTTATTCGCTGTTCTGGGGAATTAATTTAAAATTAATTGGCATTGGCGAGGTCAAAAAGATAGATGACAGCCAGATAGATAAAAAAGATACAGATAAAAAAGGAATATTGGGAAAGCTGGGGAATATGGTAAAATATATAATTGACTGCTGCAAAGAGTAAATAATTAAAATTTTAAAACTATGTTTGGTATAAATAAAACAATTCCAAAGTTCTGCGATTTAAGAGGCAAGGTGGCGATTGTCACGGGGGCTAAGCAGGGGATGGGCAGGACGCACGCCTTAATTTTGGCGAGAGCTGGCGCCAAAGTTGTTTTGGCCGACATTTCAAAAGAGGAATGCGAAAAAGTAGTCCAGGAAATAAAAAAAGAAAAAAGCGAGGCAATTGCTGTAAAATGCGATATCAGCCAAAAAGCAGAGGTTGATAATTTGATTGCAGAAACTCTTAAAGCGTTTGGCAAAATAGATATTTTGGTAAATAATGCCGGCATTTGCCCTTTTAAGTCATTTTTAGAAATGACAGAGCAGGAATTCCAAAAAGTTATTGATGTAAACCTGAAAGGATATTTTCTTTGCAGCCAGGCAGCGGCAAAAGAAATGGCAAAGCAAAAATCTGGAGCAATTGTGAATATAGCTTCAATCGCAATGGGCCAAGTTGGAGTTGGATTTCAAGGATTGACCCATTATTGCGCTTCAAAAGGCGGGATTGTGGCAATGTCAGAGGCAATGTCTTTAGAGTTGGCGGGTTTGGGCATAAGAGTGAACTGCATTGCCCCTGGAGCGATTGATACTCCAATGGCCTCGTCAGTAAAAGCCGACCCTAAAACCTTTGAGACACTTATGGCTAAAGTTCCTTTGCATAGAATGGGCAAACCAGAGGAAATTTCAAACGCGGTTTTATTTTTAGCGTCAGACGAATCGTCTTATATGACAGGTTCTGTTGTAACAGTAGACGGAGGATGGCTGGCTGGATAGTCGTAATTTGTTCGTAATTGCTATTGACTATTATTCTTGATTAAAGGTAAAATGGTTTAAAGCGTAAAAATAAGCCTGCGGGAGATGTTTCGCAGGAGCAAGGTCGAGTGATAATAAAAATCTAAAAATATAAAAATTATGCCAGAAGGTTATTGCGTAAAGTGTAAAGCAAAAAGAGAAATAAAAGACCCTAAAGAAGTGACAATGGCCGGCAAGGGCGGAAAAAAGAGAGCGGCCATGACAGGAACTTGCCCAAAGTGCGGCACAAAAATGTTCAGAATAATGGGACTTAAGAAATAGAAATCGATTTTGAAAAACGTCCCCGCTAAGCGGGGACGTTTTCAGTATAATTCATGAAACATAAATATTCCCTGCTTGTGGCTGGTTTTTTGCTACTGTTAAATATTTTTGCCTGGAAAGAAGTTTTTATTTTAACTGATAACCGCAATTTAATAGTTGATTTTTTAGATGTCGGGCAAGGAGACGCTGTTTTTATTGAAACGCCCGGGAAGCATCAGATTTTAATTGACGGCGGTCCCGATTCGTCAGCGTTAGCAAAATTATCTTTTCTTCTTCCGTTTTGGGATAGGACAATTGACCTTGTAATTCTGACCCATCCTGAAAAAGACCATATGCAAGGCCTCATAGATATTCTGCAAAGATATAAAACAGATTACATTTTATGGACAGGGGTTGTAAGATCAACTCTTGAGTATGATGCCTGGCTGGATATTTTATCAAAACAAAAAAACACAGGAGCTAAAATAATAGTTGCAGAGCCCGGGCTTAAAATAAAAGCAGGAAATGTTTTAATTGATACTTTATATCCTTTAGAAAATCTGAAGGGGAAAGAATCAAAAGCCAGCGCCAACGACACCTCTATTGTGTCTTACCTGATTTTTGACCAGAACTCATTTCTTTTTACAGGCGATATAGGAGCGTCCGCAGAGAAAGCTCTTATAAATAGCGGTCAGATTAGTTCTTTGGATATTTTAAAAGTGGCCCATCATGGCTCAAAATATTCAACTTCTGATTTATTTTTAGGGGGAATTAAACCTAAAATTGCTGTAATTTCTGCCGGTAAAAACAATCCCTACGGCCATCCGACGAGCGAAGTTTTGCAAAGATTAGAAAAATTTGGTATACAAATTAAAAGAACAGACATTGGCGGAGATATAAAAATAGAGAGTGATGGGAATAACATTATTATTAAAAAATAGAAATAAATTTTTATGCAGGATATAGATTTTCCTATTTTTAAAACAAAATCAGATATTTACAAAAAGTTTGACCTCACAGACCAAAAACAGAGAGGGGCTTATTTTGAATACAAATGCGCAGATGAGATTAAAAAACTGAGAGAGTATCTAAAAGATAATACTTTTATAGCTTACTTTTTGGGAAAAAAGTCATCTGGCAAGGGGACTTACGCTAAAATGTTTGCTGAGGTAGTTGACCCTTCGGTAAGCTCAGGGCAAGCAAAAATTGCGCATTTTTCAATTGGAGATATGGTAAGGTCTTTTGACGAGGTTGTAAAAGATAAAGAAAAGAGGAAAGATTTGGTTTCTTTTTTAGAAAAAAATTACAGAGGATTTATACCTTTAGACAAAATATTAAAATCAATGGAGGAAAGGTCAACTAAAACTTTACTGCCGTCTGAATTAATTTTATCTTTAGCAAAAAGAGAAATTGCCAAACTCGGCAGAAAAGCAATATTTATTGACGGATTTCCGCGGGACTTGGACCAAATTTCTTACTCTCTATTTTTCCGCGATTTGATTAATTATAGAGACGACCCCGATTTTTTTGTTTTGATTGATGTGCCGACTTCTGTAATAGACGAAAGGATAAAATACAGGGTAATCTGCCCCTTATGCCAGACATCAAGGAATTTAAAGCTGCTGCCTACAAAAAATATTGAGCGCGACAAGGAAACAGGCAAATTTTATTTAATATGCGACAATTCTGCCTGTAAAGGGGCAAGAATGGTAACGAAAGAAGGGGATGAACTTGGCACGGCCCCCATAAAAGACCGGTTAGCCAAAGACGAGCTCTTAATAAAGCAGGCGTTTTTATTGCATGGCATTCCAAAAATTCTTTTGAGAAACTCTGTGCCGCAAGATAAATCAAAAGATTTCGTTGACGATTACGAAATAACGCCGGAATATGTTTATGAATTTAACGAAAAAGAAGGCAAAGCCCAAACTTCTGAAAAATCTTGGGAGATTCCAGACGACGAGGGAGTTTTATCAAATAGCTTAATGCCTCCGCCAGTAGTGGTGTCTTTGATAAAACAATTAGCAAAGACACTTGACCTGTAATCTTGATGAGTTATTATAAAAGTAGCTCTGAGGATTTAAATTTTCTATACAAGTTCATTTTTTAGGGAGTTCAACTATTTGTTCAGGCCGTGGCCCGAACGTGAGAACACCCACTTTAAAATCAATTAGAAATCTCTAAAACTCAGGGCAACAAGAGAGCATCTGTGGAAAACAGGTGTTTTTTTGTTTTGACATTAATTTTTGAAAAAGATATAATAAATAAAAAATAAACTTATGGTAAAAAGCTCTTCTTTTATAAAAGTTTGCGATTTTGCGACAAAATACAGCGTATACCTGCTGGCATTCTTAATTCCTATATTTTTTCTGCCATGGACTGCAGACGCCCTTGATTTTAACAAACAAGCGCTGCTGGTTTTGTTCATCGCCCTAGCGTTATTTTTCTGGATGGCAAAGGTTTTAATATCAGGCGAGTTCGCGGTCAACTTTAACAAAACGCACGTTGCCGTTTTAGTTTTGTTTATAGTTGAGCTTGTTTCAACAATTTTTTCTCAGGACAGGTACGGCAGTTTTTGGGGATGGCCGAGGATTACTTCAGAAAGCCTGCTTACGCTCGCGGGCCTTGTTGTGCTTTATTTCATAATAAGCAACGTTTTTGACAAAAAAGAAATTTTTATTTCAGTTGTCTTTTTGGCGCTCTCTGGCGCGTTGTCAATTTTGATAGGGCTCTTGCAGCTATCGGGCTTTTATTTCTCGTTCAACACAATTGGCTCTGTGGCCGGACTCGGTTTTTTTGTGGCTGTTTTTATTCCTCTACTGCTTATGCTGATGATTTATTCTAATAAATGGCTGAAAATAATTTTTGGCATAGGAGCAGTTTTAGCTTTTATTACGCTGATTTTTATAAACTATCAATTAATGTGGTGGCTGGTTTTAACAGGTTCTGTTTTATTAATTTTATTCGGAATGCTTAAAAGAGATGTTATTGATTTAAGATGGTTAAGTTTGGCGATATTTTTTCTGGTGCTCTCGCTCTTTTTTATTATTTTGAAACCCCAAATTCAGGCTCTGGCAAGACCCATTGAGGTTTTTTTGAATCAACGGACAACGTTTGACATTGCCGCAAAAACAATAAAAGAGATGCCGATTTTAGGATCGGGTCCCGGCACTTTTGCCTTTGACTTTTTAAAGTATAAAAAAGTTGATTTTAACCAACAGATACTATGGAACGCAAGGTTTGACTGGGGCGCTTCAAAAATTTTAAACGTTTTAGCAACTACCGGCGTGTTAGGACTAATTTCTTTTTTGGCTTTGATAGGCATAGTTATTTTTTCCGGAATAAAATTTATGCAAAAGAAGTCTGTTTCGCCTTTTTCGATTTTAACCGGAGGGCTCCTGATGGCTTTTATCGTCCAAACTGCAGGTTATTTTTTATATGGTTCAAACCTTTCTTTGAACTTCCTTTATTTTTTTCTAATAGCCTCTCTTGCGGGGCTGTTCTCTTACAAAAGAAAGATTTATTCACTTAAACCTTCTTCTTTGCTGACCTTGGGTGTTACTTTTGTTTTTACATCAGTGTTTATTTTTAGCTTGGGATTTTTGATTTTAGGCGGTCAAAGATATGTTGCCCAAGTCCATTATTTTTCGGCGGAGAAACTTTTAGCTTCGGGAAAGATCGACCAAGGAATTCAGAAGCTTGAAAAAGCGGCGAGCCTGAATCCCGACGTAGATATTTATTTGACAGAATTATCCCAAGCCTATCTCTCAAAAATTGGAAGTTTGATTAATAAAAAAGACTTGTCAGACGAAGAAAAAAGGAATATTCAGATTTTGATTAATAATTCAATTAACGCGGCCAAGCTCTCGACAGATAGAAGCCCAAACAATGTTTCAAATTGGTCTGTCAGGGCTTATGTCTACCAAAACTTAATCGGCATAATTGATACAGCTGACGTCTGGGCGCTCAGTTCTTATGACCAGGCAATCCAATTAGACGCAAACAACCCTTATTACCCAGCCCAAAAAGGCATTGTTTATATGGTAAAGTCGTCTATTTTGCCTCAAGACAAAACTCAAGAAAAAGAACAGCTTTTATCGCAAGCCAAAGAGCAATTTGACAAGTCGGTTCAGTTAAAATCCGATTACAGCCCGGCCCTTTTCCAAATTGCCATGGTTTACCAGCAGCAAGGAAAAACAGATGAGGCGATTTCTGCTTTAGAAGACGCTAAAAAGGCCGCCCCTAACGATATTGGTTTAGCTTTCCAAATAGGGCTTATGTATTACCAAAAAAAGGATTTTTTGAAAGCGCAATCAGAATTTGAAAGAGCCATTATTGTAAATCCTAATTATTCTAACGCTTTGTATTTTTTGGGACTGACATATTTTGAATTGGGACAGAAAAATAAAGCCATTGAAAAATTTTTAAAGACAGCCGAGTTAAATCCCGACAATCAAAATCTAAAAAAGATTATAGACAATTTGAATTCAGGCAAAGAGCCATTAGAGGGAATAATCCAGACAACGCCGCCGCAAGCCCCCATAGAAGAGAAACCGTCAGAAGAAAAAAAATAATTTTAATTACGGTTATCTATTCTAAAATGGAACGAATAAAAATAAAACATATTAAAAAAATAGCAGGGCTGTCCCTGTCAGCAATTTTAATTGTTTCAATGGCTTATCTTATTCTTGAGCCAGCAATAGTGAGCGCGGTCGCAGACACAGCCACAGTAACTGCGACAGTGACAGAAGAGATATCTATAACTTCTCCTTCAGACGCCACTATGAGCGCAACCATCCCTGGCATGACCGGCAACCCTGGTTCTCCTGTAACATCTTCTTTGACATGGACGGTAAAAACAAATAATTCAACTGGTTTTGCTATGGTAATTAAGTCCTCAACCACGCCGTCTTTGAGATTAGACGGCACGTATGATTTTAATGATTATACTCCAGCTGCTGCCGGAACGCCTGATTACGACTGGTCTCAGCCAAGCGCGTCTACAGCTGAATTTGGTTATACAGTGGAGCCGGAAACAGCAGCAGACACGGTGGCACTTTTTCTTGACAATGGCGCAAATACATGCAATACAGGCGCAACCCAAACAGCTAACAAATGCTGGTTTAACGTAACCACGGGAGACAAAAGCATAATAAATAGAACAACCAATACAGACAGCACCGGAGAAGCTGAAGCTGTTGTTTTTTGGGCGGAATCAAACGCAGAATTTTTGGCAGAAGGAAGTTATGTCGCCACCATTACAGTAACGGCAACAATGAACTAATAATTTAAAATAAAGTTATCCACAGGGGGGGGGGGTTGATTGCTGCAATGTCAAAGAACTATAATTAAATAAATTATAATAATAAATGGAACGAATAAAAATAAAACATATTAAAAAAATAGCAGGGCTGTCCCTGTCAGCAATTTTAATTGTTTCAATGGCTTATCTTATTCTTGAGCCAGCAATAGTGAGCGCGGTCGCAGACACAGCCACAGTAACTGCGACAGTGACAGAAGAGATATCTATAACTTCTCCTTCAGACGCCACTATGAGCGCAACCATCCCTGGCATGACCGGCAACCCTGGTTCTCCTGTAACATCTTCTTTGACATGGACGGTAAAAACAAATAATTCAACTGGTTTTGCTATGGTAATTAAGTCCTCAACCACGCCGTCTTTGAGATTAGACGGCACGTATGATTTTAATGATTATACTCCAGCTGCTGCCGGAACGCCTGATTACGACTGGTCTCAGCCGGCCGCCAGCACAGCTGAATTCGGTTATACAGTGGAGGCGGCAACATCAGCAGACACTGTGCAGCTTTTTCGCAACGGTCCCGTCGGACCCTGCAATGACGGCGTATTAGAAACAGACGACAAGTGCTGGTTTAACGTAACCACAGGAGACCAACCAATAATAAACAGAACAACTAATACAACTAGCGCAGGAGAGGCCGAAGTTGTTAAATTCTGGGCGGAATCAAACGCAGAGTTTTTGGCAGAGGGAAGTTATGTCGCCACCATTACCGTAACGGCAACAATGAACTAATAATTTATTTTTTTAAAAATTGTGAAAAAATTATATATTTTCTTTTCTGTAATATCGATTGCGGTTTTAGCTTCTGTTTTATTTGCAAATTTTATTTCTGCCTACATTATTGAAGACCTTAATTTTCAAAATGAAGGGGATATCGTTGTCGGTCCCGGCAAGACAGAGGTTTTATTATCGCCCGGAGATAATTATACTAGAGAAATTTTGATAAGCAACAGGAGCGGAGTAAAGAAACTCTTTACTATTGAAGTGGAGGATTTCCGCGGTTCTGAAGACCCGGGCGCCACGGTTGAATTTTTAGGAACAGAAAAGGGGCCTTATTCTTTAAAAGATTATGTTAAGCCGGAAATAGGGGAGATTATTTTGAATCACGGCCAGCGTTTAAGATTGCCTATTACTATTTCTATACCTCAGGACGCTGAACCAGGCGGTTTATATGGGGCTGTAATGATATCAGCTTCAAATTTTGACGAAGGTGATGCAAAGATAGAAAAGGACACAGTTGCAACCAAGATGAAAATCGTCACCCGCATTGCCTCGCTTTTTTTTGTAAAAGTTAAAGGAGAGGTTTTTCAAGAGGGCGTTCTTAAAGATTTTAAGACAAGCAAGGATTTTTACGAGAAAGGGCCGATTCCCTTTAAGATATTATTTGAAAATACCGGAAATATCCACCTTTCTCCATATGGCGCAATTGAAGTGAAAAACATCTTAGGGGCAAAGGTTGGCGAGGCGCAGGTTGACCCATGGTTCGTTATGCCCAAGTCCGAAAGAACAAGAGAAATTAAATGGAACAGCAACTTTCTTTTTGGCAGATACACCGCTCTTCTAACCTTAAATAGAGGATATGACGACATTATTGACACCAAAGAATTTTCTTTTTGGGTTATTCCGTGGAAAATTGTTTCAATCGGAATAATAGGTTTGATTTTGCTCTTATGGCTGTTTATATGGCTCCTTACCCATCTCGAGTTTAAAAAGAAGCAATCGCCTAACATCCAGCCAGGCCTACCGCCCAATGTTCCGGCCGAGCGCGCCCCAGAATCCGATTATAAAATGAAAGTATGATTTTAAAATATGAAAAAGCTGATAAAATACTTCTTGGTTCTGGTTCTTGTTGTATCAGAAATTTATTTAATAGCCTCATTGTTGGGAGAAAATATTACAGAAAAAAAAGAGATAGAAACATCCTGCCAGTTAAAATGCGCGTATAATTCCAATTCTTATTTTTGGGAGTTTTCCGGGGAGAGCGCCATAAGAGGCTTTACCACAAAAGAGGAATGTTTTAATTATTGTTACAAGAAAGAGCAGGGTTTCGCTTATTTTTTTACTGGCTTTGTACCTGCTTATTTGACCGGCTTATTTGAGTTAATGGATATAAAGTAACCAAAATTTAATTCAGTGGAGTTATCCACAAAAGGCGATAGTGTTGACATCGCTTTTTTTATGTTAAAATTAGGGAATAAAATGTGCGGAAAACAAGGCATTAAAAATTTTTTGATTTTTTGCTTAGCGATTTTTTATCTATTCGGGACAGGACTTTATAATTCTTTATTTGCTTATGTTATGCAAAGCGGAAATTATCGCATTGAGTCAGACAATTCTCTCGCGCCCACTGGCGGTGACCAGTCATCAGCTAATTATATTTTCAAGGACACCATGGGAGAACTTTCCACCGGGCTTTCTGACAGCGCTTCTTATAAGCTGAAAGCCGGGTACCAGGAAATGCAGGAAGTGTTTTTAACAGTTTCAGCTCCCGCTGACGCAACGATGAGTCCTTCAATTCCAGGCATTACAGGCGGCACGGCCAATGCAACTATATTATGGAATGTTATTGCCGACGGTCCAGCCGGTTTTGCCATGGTGATTAAGGCCTCAACCGATCCAGCGATGAAATTAGACGCCAGCTATTATTTTGACGATTACAGCCCTGCAAGCCCTGGAGTTCCAGATTATAATTGGTCAGTTGACGCAGGCTCAGCTGAACTCGGTTTTACAGCAGAGCCGGCAAGCGCAGCCGACACGGTGGCTAACTTTTTAGATAATGGTTCAGCCTGCAACACAGGAGCTCTTAATACTGCTGACAAATGCTGGCTTGATTTTAACGGCACAACTAATGTTAGCGCTATTAACCGCTCTTCAAGAACCGGCGTTGACGGCGAAGATGAGAATATTAAATTTCAGGCGCAATCTAGCGCAAAATTTTTGAAAGAGGGAAGTTATGTTGCCACAATAACAACAACCGTTTCGTCAAATTAAATGAAACTTCTACCGCTTATCATTTTTACAATAGTTCTTTTTGCGGCAAATAACGTTTTAGCAATTTCAGATTCTGCCAATGTCCAGCTGCAAATTACAGCTGAGTGCAATAATAACGGCGTTTGTCAAGAAAATTTAGATGAAAGCGAATCTAATTGCTCGTCTGATTGCGGATGCAACAACAACGGGCGGTGCGAATCTGAGCGGGTAGAGCATCAGCAGAACTGCCCGAACGACTGCCAGACTGCCATTTCGGGCCCTGGAGATCCCAGCTTTTATATAGAAAATATAGTTATAAGCAAAATAACTTTTCATTCAGCAGATATTTTATGGCAGACGACAAGGCCGACGCAGTGCAGCCTTTCTTGGGGCGAAACATCAGAGTATGAAAAAGAAATTATTTCAGAAACCGATTTCAAGCCAGACCACTCTGTAAGCTTGAACAATTTGCGCGTTTCTGGCGCTTATCATTTCAAAATAAATTGCAAGGACCGCTTGAATTTTAAAAATGACAGCGGAGATTGGTATTTTAGCGCTTTGGATTTAGTTCCCAACGTGAGCTGGCTCAGAGCTATAGCTGGCTCAGAAAAAATAACTTTAACTTGGCTAAACCCAGAATATGCAGATTTTAAAGGAGTAAGAATAGTGAGAAATAGCAATTTTTATCCAAGATATATTGAAGACGGAATTATTATCTACGAAGGGGCAGGCGTTTCTTTTACAGACCAGAAGCTTCAAAACAAAAAAACATATTATTACACAGTTTTTAGCTTTGACAAACAGCAAAATTATTCGTCAGGCGCTATTGTCTCTGCTGTTCCGCGAGAGATAATAGCGCCTACGCCTCCTCCTCAGCCTCCGCCTGAGCCCTCTGGCGAGGAAATTGTAAAATTAAATTTTAATGACTTTGATTTTTACTGGGAAAAAGGCAAGATTTCCTTGAAAAACGAAAAGACAGTTGAAATAGAAAAAGGGAAACTTTTAATTGTTTCAATAGACTACAAAAAACTTCCCGAAGTTTGCAAAACAATTATAGCTGAACTGGAAAAAGGAAAAGAATATTTTTCTTACATATTTGAAACCGACAAAGAGAAAAATGCTTATAACGCTGCTTTTTTTGCGCCCGAAGAACAGGATTTTTACCCCTTAATAATAAACTGTTTAGATAACAGCAATAAAATCGCTAGCCAGGCGAAAGGAGAGATTGAAGTTTATAAAAAGCCAGAGGCCGCCCTTTTATACAAATTATTCAGCTTGATTATATTTATAAATCTTATTTTAATAATATTCCTGATTATTTTGCTGCTCCTGCTTCTTTTATTGCTCGCAAAAAGAAAAAAAGAAGACAGCGAAAAACAAAAAATTTCTAATTATTCTAATTAACCTAATTGACCTAATCAAATGCAAATGCCTAATGACAAAATATCTAAAAAGTACGACCTTGAGGAGCGTACGACTAAATTCGGTGAAAATATTATAATATTTGCCAAAAAGATTTTAGTGACCCCTGTAACCCAAAGAATAAACCACAATTAGTTGCATCAGGCACAGCGGTTGGTGCCAACTATTGTGAAGCAGACGATGCAGAGTCGGGAAAAGATTTCAAACACAAAATAGGAATATCCAAAAAAGAGGCAAGAGAAACAAAATATTGGCTAAAAATGGTAGTAACCGTAAATCCAGATTTAAAAGATGAGGCAACAAAATTATATCAGGAAGCAAAAGAACTTCATTTAATTTTCAACGCTATTTCCAGAAAAGTATCTGCAAAAAATTTAGACATTAGACATTCTTAAATTAATATTTGATTAGAATAATTAGAATAATTAGGTCAATTAGAATAATTTAATGAAGTATTTAACCAAAACCGTTCTTGCCTATGCTTCGGCAGTTTTTGCCGCTGGTTTTGTGTTTTTCGTGTTTTATGCGCAGGCTTCTTTTAACGAACAAATCAATTATCAGGGCAAGCTGGCTAATTCCAGCAGCGTGGCTGTGCCGGATGGAAGCTACTGCATGAAGTTCAGAATTATGGACGCGTTAACAGACGGAAACGAACTATGGTCAGAAACCTGGACAGCGGCAAACGCAAAAGTGTCTACCACAAGCGGATTATTTTCCGTATTACTGGGCAGCCATACCGCCTTTACAGATATTTTTGACAG
Source organism: uncultured Candidatus Saccharibacteria bacterium (assembly GCA_964526025.1). Lineage (GTDB taxonomy): Bacteria > Patescibacteriota > Minisyncoccia > Minisyncoccales > Staskawiczbacteraceae > UBA11703. The sequence continues at coordinate 25,812 of CAZGLJ010000006.1, forward strand.
CGCTTCTCTTTATTTGGAAGTTCAGCTTGATGCCGCGTGCGACGCTGTTTATGAAGAGATTTTTTCGCCAAGAAAACAAATGGGAGCGGTTCCGGCTGCTTTGCAAGCAGAAGAATTAGCAGGCGCCACTTGGGCGGCGCCCGGGACAATCGGCTCTACAACTCCTAACACAGGCGCCTTTACCAGTCTTTCCGCTACAGGATCTGTAACAGCGGGAGATATGCAAATTACAGGAACAGGGACATTTGGAGCTGTTACCACCACGGGTTCTGGAAGGTTTGATGCAGGACTTGGAGTGGGGGTGGCTCCTGCGGCTTCAAAAGGGTTAAGCGTTACCCTTACAGCGGACGAACTAGGCGAACTAATATATGGTTCTTACAACACCATAGCATCAACTGGCTCCAGCACTCCAGCGAGTGCCTATGGGATTGGCAATTTTATCACAATCGGAAGAGGCACTTCTTCAATTGGGGCTGGCACTTGGAACGAAATAACTAATAACGCTACTGATGGTAATGGCGTTGCTTATGGAACTTACAGTTTGATGATTCCAACAGCGGCAGGAAATACCATATATGGAGAATATATTGCCAATGCCACCGCCATTACCAACCCTTCAGCAAACCAAATAGGGTTATATCTTGCCTGGAATGGAACTGGCACAGATTCCTCAAATTTGAAATGGGCTTTATACAACGCCTCAACCAGCACTGTCGGCGGAAAAGTGTTTTTGGGACTGGATAATGTTAAAACATATTTTGGAACAGGATTTGACGCTTCTATTTATTATGATGGGACTAATTTAGTTATAGATACTTCAGAGGTGGGAACTGGTGTGTTAAGTTTAGCAGATAATGGGCTAACCACCACAGGAGCGATAAGTGGCGGGGCAATAACTGGCACATCTTTTATTATCGGAGCAAATACTCTCACCACAACTGAATGGGCTTTTCTTGACGGGCAAGACCAGAGCGTATTTACTACTTCAAGCCCTTCATTTGTAAATATTACAGCAACTGGGACGGCTAC
>CAZGLJ010000007.1:0-9704 GCA_964526025.1 uncultured Candidatus Saccharibacteria bacterium
GTCTTTGTCTCTGCAACAAAAAAAGTGACCAGTTTAAAAATCCATGCAGGCTTTTTTTTCCCCATGCGCTTTTCCCTAAAAAAATACTTAATATGCTCCTTAAATCCAGGAATTATTTTTATGTCTTTTAAACCCGTTTCTTCAGCAACTTCTCTTTTAACTGTCCGCTCATAATCCTCGCCTTCTTCTATGTGCCCCTTGGCAAATTCCCAATGCCCGCCCTTTCTATTCATTGCAGGATAATGCAAAAGCAAATAGCGCGAAACGCTATTTTCCATTCTAAAAATTATAGCTCCTGCTGATTTTTCTTTAGGCACTTTACTTAAAATATTTTAATAATTCTTTAACTGGCAGCGTGTTTATAATATCTGATTTTTCAGCCCAGCCGCGGCGGGCCTGAGCGATGCCGAATTCTATAAAGCGCATCTGATCTTTTTGATGGGAATCAGTGTTTATTATCATTTTTACTCCTATTTTTTTTGCCATTTTAATATAAACATCTTTTAAATCCAATCTTTCAGGCCATGAATTAATTTCTAAAATTGTTCCGGTTTCTTTGGCTTTCTTTAATATTTTCTCTAAATCAACCTGATATTCGTCTCTTTTTTGGATTATTCTGCCTGTTGGATGTGAGATTATATCAATATTTTTATTTTCCATTGCCTTAATAATTCTTTCTGTCATTTCTTTGCGCGGCATTTTCATTGAAGAATGGACTCCTGCGATAACATAATCTAATTTTTCTAAAACTTCGTCTTTTATATCAACCGAACCGTCATTTAAAACATTTGTTTCGCACCCGTGCAAAATTATAAAATTTTGTTTTTTAAATTTTTCGTTTATTTTTTTTATTGCTTCATGCTGTTTTAATAATTGTCTTTCATCGAGCCCGTTTTCTATCCTCAAAAATTTTGTATGGTCAGAAATTCCTATATACTCATATTTTAAATCCATTGCGGAACGCGCCATTTCTTCAATTGAATTTTCCCCGCCGTTCCAGTCTGAATGGCAATGCAAATCACCCTTAATATCTTTATAGCTAATTAAATTTGGCAATTTTTTTTCAATAGCTAATTGTATCTCTCCGCCGTCTTCTCGCATTTCAGGCTCGATATATGGCAAACCAATTGCTTTATAAACTTCTTGTTCTGTTCTGCCAGCAATCATTTTTTTTCCTTTAAAAACCCCGTATTCGTTTAGTTTTAATCCTTTTGAAATCGCAATCCTGCGAGTTGCCACATTGTGCTCTTTAGATCCTGTAAAATACTGGAGAGCTGAACCGAAACTTTCTTCTTTTACAACCCTTAAATCAACGTCAAAACCCTTTTTTAAATGCACTGATGATTTTGTCGGGCCCTTTGCCCAGACTTTTTCTATGCCGGCCAAAGAAACAAAAAATTTATTAACTTTTTCTGCCTGCCTGCCGGCAGGCAGGGCTTTCACAGCTACCAAAATATCAACGTCTCCAATGGTTTCTTTCATTCTCCGTGCGGATCCCGCAACGCTGATTTTTTTGACTTCTTTTAGATTTTCTAATTTTAAAATTATTTCTTTAACTGCTGGCATAATAAAACCGACCAGCGACCTGCCTTTATCAACCTTTAAAAATTCAATTCCCTGCAATATATTTTTTTCTGTTTTTTCGCCAAAACCAAACAGAGGAGCTATTTTATGGGCTTTTGCTGATTTTTCTAATTCTTTAACTGTTTTTATGCCTAACTTCTGATATAAAATTTTTGCCTTCCTGGCGCCCATTCCTTCAATTTTAGTCATTTCTGTAAAATCAACTGGCAATTTTTTCTTCAATTTTTCGTAATTCTGAATTTTTCCTTCTTTTATATATTCTTCAATTTTTAAAGCTAAATTTTTTCCGATAGTCGGAATTTCCTCCAACCCGGCTAATCCTTTATCGAGATAAATTTCTTCAACATCTTCTTCCAGCGATTCTAAAGCCAAAGCCGCTTTTTTATAAGCAATCGGCCTGAAATCTTTTTCACCAGTTTCAAGCAGAGAAGCGATGTTAAAAAATATTTTTGCTATTTCCTGGTTTTTCATCTTTTAAAAATATATTTACGGCTCTACAACCGGCTTTTCTGTTGGCATCATACTGCTCTCTTTACTTCTAGGATAAACTTCATTTTTTACTAATAAAAGCAAAAGTGCAGAAAACGAGCTAAGCAAACTTACAAAAATGAAAAGAATTTTAAATCCAAAAGCCGCCGCAATCAGTCCTCCTAACCCGCCTGCTATGCCAGCTCCCATGCCTATAGATGTTGTCTCCATGCTCCAATTAAAAGCTTCCTTGCCTTTATCTATGTGCCGGGTAAAAATAGCCAGCCACGAAGGCAAAGCCATTGCCATTCCAACAGCGTGGACAATTTGGAATAAATAAATATGCCAAGCAGCTGAAGAAAAAAGATAACCTATTGGCACTAAAGCTGTGATGAGGGTTCCTATCACCATAAACCAAAAATCATCTCTCTCGCCGTATTTTTTATCCAAAAACCAGCCAATTGGTATTTCAAAAAGAGATTTTGTTATCCAATAAAACAAGGCTGCAAATCCGGCAATTTCGGCGGCTTTTAACGAGTCGCCGCCGGTAATCCTTTCTAAAATAAATATGGCGAATATGGGCGATAAAAGGCCCCAACCTAAGTTTAAAAAGAAATCGCTGGTTATTAATATTTTTGTTATTTTATTAATTAATTTTCCCATAAATTTTATTTAATTTTATATTTTTCTATTATACTACTTTTCCTTATTAAAAAAACCGCCTTAAATAAAAAGGCGGCGTTCTTAATCTTGGTTAGCTAATTTGGTACTTTATATCCTTGATTTTATAAACCGTTTTTACCGGAGAAGAAATTACAATTTCATCTCCTATGCTGTGGCCTAGAAGCGCTTTCCCGACCGGCGATTCATTGCTGATTTTTCCTAAAGCAGGATTTGCCTCAAGCGTCCCTACAATCATAAACTCATCTTTCTTATTATGGCCGACTTCTACTTTGACCTTAGCGCCCAATTGTATAATATGCCGCTTTTCTTTAGCGGGATTTTTTATTAGCTCGTAATGCTCTAATATATTTCTAATTTCTTCGATTCTGGACCTCAAGAAACTCATATCTTCCTGAAAGCTGATAAATTCCGGATTTATATCTTCAGATTCAAAAATTTTAGGCGCCTCTTGGCCAGCTGATTTAGCCCGCTCAAAACCTAGAAGCTCTTCATACTCCTTTTTAAGCTCTTGCAGTTTTGTCTTTGTTATGTAAAAAGTTTTACTGTCCATAAAAGGTTTCGGGGTAATTACAATTTTATCCTTAGCAATTTTCGCTGTCAAGCCCTAAACTGATAAAAAATTAGAACAATGTTTTCTGATTTAATAATTTTTTCTTTTCTGTTTTATCAAAAATTTTAATCTTGCCGTAAACACCGTCATATCCTGGCTCTATATTAACTTTTTTATTTCTTACTCTTATAACTCCTTCTGCAATTTCAGGCAAACTCTTCTCTTGTATTTGAAGGCCGTCCGCTTCTAATAAAATTTTAAACTCGCTTCCTAAATTTGTAATTAAATTATTATACAACTTTGAAACTTCTTTGGAAACACCAGACATTCCTATAGCATCGGCAATTATTTCTTCTAATGGTATCAAGCTTTTAAATGGAATGGCACTCTCCGGCGCAAAACCCTCTGGCCTGTCAGCTAATTCTTCCACCCTGTTCAAAACGCCTATTACTAAAGGTTTTCCGCACCGGGGGCAGATATTATTATATTTTTTTGATTCCTGGGGAGATAAACTTAAATTACATAATCTGTGTCCGTCATAATGATATTTTCCTTCTTCTGGAAAAAATTCTATTGTGTATAAAAATCTTTTAGGGTCTTTGGCTTTTATCGCATCTGTTATCGCTTGATAATTAACATCTGTATCAAAAACGTTTGCCTCCCTGCCGATTTTCTGCGGCGAATGCGCATCGCTGTTTGATATTAAAGTGATTTTGTCTAACTGCGACAGCCTCCAGTTCATAGCAGGGTCAGAACTTAAACCTGTTTCAACCGCATAAATATATTTTGTGTAATCTTCGAAACATTCTTCCAAAGAATTAAATCCAGATTTTGACCCGAACACAGAAAACCAAGGCGTCCAGGCATGAGCTGGCACAACTAAACAATTTTTATCTGCGTTCAAAACAATTTTCGCTAACTCTTTTGCATCTAATCCTAAAATTGGCCGGCCATCTGCTTTTAAATTTCCTATCTGGTTTAACTTTTCGTTTATTTTTTCAACGGCATTTATTGATGGTGCAAAAATAACTATATGAACTTTTCTTACCTTGCCTCCCTTTGAATAAATGCAGCTTATCTCCGAAGTTAAAATAAATCTCGTGCCAGAATCTAACTGGCGCAGTTTAAAAAGACCGGGCTCTGCCGGCTCTAATTTTTCTTTTATTTGTTTGAACCATTCTGGGTGCGTAAAGTCGCCAGCGCCCAAAACTTTAATGCCTTTAATCTGAGCCCATTTATCCAAATTTTCCAAATCCATTGATGGCGAAGTGGCTCTGGAATATTTTGAATGAATATGAAAATCCGCTATTAATTTCATAGCAATCCGCCTTGGTAATTTAGTTTATAAATATTCTTGCCTTCTAAAAAAATATATTCTTGGCCGGAAAATTCTTCCATGCTTCCTTGCCCTGTATCTTGATATTTAAACTCTCTTTTTTCAAATTCGCAACTTTCGCCAAAACGGCATTTTTTAGACAATCTCAGTAAAGAATCTTTCAAAAATTTTTCTGCATTTTTATCAATGTAGCTTCCAATATAATTCATTCCCCACACCGGCTTATTGTTCTTGTAAACAATTTCCTGTCCGATAAATTTTTTCTTTTCTGAAAAATAAATATCGCGGTAGAAATAATCTCCTTTTTGAAACTCTAATTGCAAAGACCCTAAAAGCCGCGGATTGTCATTAAAAGTAGCATTGCTGGCGTAAGTATTTGCCCTCGCTTCTGATATAAATTCTTTTAACCCTTCTAAATTAATTGCTTTGCTTTCTTGGAACCACGTATCTTTAAAATCGAATTTGCCGCCCGACTCAAAAGCTTTAATCAACAATTTGCCTAATTCTTTTATATTTATTAAATATTTTGAATATTTATCTTTGCTTTTAATATCTAAAGGCGCTTGAAATCTCAATAGCTTTTTTCCGTCCGCAGACATTACAGAATCTGCAATATCTTTGAAACGAAGGGAGGGTATTAGCCAAATATGCTCATTTATTTTTTGTAGAACTTCGTCAAAAGAAACAAAAAGCAGATAAAAATCTTTGTCTGCTTTAAAATCATCTTGCAGAAAATCTTTTACAAAACTATTATTTTCTTTAGACCCAATAAAACTATTTACTTTAAAAGAAAAACCCTTCTCTTTATATTCTCCTCTTCGCTCAACAATCAAATCAGCCCCCTTAGCATCTTTTTCTGGCTTAAAAGTTATCAGCCTGCCTGAAGCCCCTGCAGTAATCTGGTCAATAATCTTGTTTTCTATCTCTTCTTGTATGTTTTTTGGCATTTTAATTTAAAATTTCACAATTTGAAAATTGATTAAAAATTGCCAGCCCGAGGCTGGTCCGCCTTGGGCGGAAAAATTGAGAATTTTAGATTTTAAAAACTTTATATCCTTCGTGAACTTTCTCTTGCACCTTTAAGCCGACCGAATCGCCTTTTTTTGCTGACTTTACTTCTTCGTGCTCAATCTGCATAGAACCGACTGTTTGGCTGAAATCCGTGTTTTCTCCGCCAGATATGCGTATAGTATCACCCTCATTTAGAGAAGACAATAAATCAATAACCGCAACTCCAATATTGGAAAAATAATGGGTAATCTTGCCTATTAATTTCCCCTCTTCTTTATTTGCCATAATTCTATTTTTTAAGTTTTTCTATTTTTTAAGTTTTTAGATTCTTAAATCACGACCTTTTCTACTTTTACTTTAACAAAAGAAACAATATTTATCAATCAAAAACCGCCCCGCTTTGCGGGACGGGCTTTGAGTGAGGGGGTTTATAATTTTCAACGACTTCGGCTTGTTTCTCGAGCCCAAATTCGGACAATGAATTTAGGTATATACTTTAACCTCTTTCGTTAAAAACTATTCTGTCCTTGAGAATAAATCTCTCACCCCCTCATATTTGCTATTTTATTCTTTAAACCCGGCGTGTCAAGTGTTTATTCACCATAAAAACACTAATTATCCCCAATTTATCTACTCTTTGTGCCCTCGACAGGAATCGAACCTGTATTTAAAGTTTAGGAAACTTCCGTCCTATCCGTTGAACGACGAGGGCATTAAAACTATTATCACATTAACATATTTTTTGCTATTTCGCAAGTTGCTATTATACAAAGAATTCTGATACAATAAACCAATATATTTAAAATCTGTTAAAAAAATGAAACCAACATCGCCAATCATAGAAATCGCAAAAAAAGTCTGCCCGGCGGTAATAACGGTAATAGTTTCAAAAGATCTGCCAAAAGCAGAAAACTTTTATTCTTTTCCATTTGGCGGAAAAGAATACGTAATGCCAAAATTAGAAAAAGGCCAAAAGGGGAAAATAGAAAAAACACAAATTGGCGGAGGTTCTGGATTTATTATTTCAGAAAACGGATATGTTTTTACCTCAAACCATGTGGTAGCTGACACCACGGCCGATTATACAGTCATTGTTGACCCAAAACGCAAATATCCTGCAAAAGTTTTATCAAGAAATCCCATAAATGATACCGCTGTCTTAAAAATAGAAGGCAAAAATCTTCCGCACTTAGAGTTAGCCGATTCAAATAAAATTGAGCTAGGCGAGGAAGTTGTGGCAGTTGGAAACGCTTTAGGCGAGTTTACAGACACTTTATCAGCTGGAATTGTTTCTGGATTATCCAGATTTATCACAGCTTTCGGAGGAATAGACCATCAAATGCAGAATTTAAGGGGTTTAATACAAACAGACGCAGCAATAAATCCTGGCAATTCTGGCGGACCTTTAGTTAATATGCAGGGCCAGGTGATTGGAATCAACACGGCTATGATAATGGGAGCCCAGAATATCGGCTTTGCTATTCCCATAAATTACGCTAAAAAAGATTGGCAGGAAGTTAAAAAATACGGCAAAATAATAGTTCCGTTTTTAGGGGTAAAATATGTTTTGATATCTAAAGAAATGGCGGCAATGAATAAGCTTCCGGTAAATGACGGAGCGCTGGTTGTGCGAGAAGCGCTAGGCGAATCGCCGGTTGTAAAAAATTCTGCCGCAGACCGGGCCGGTGTTAAAGAATGGGATATAATTATAGAATGCAACGGAGAAAAAATAACAATGAAAAATCCGCTGGCAAATATTTTGCAAAAATGCAAAATCGGCCAGGAAACTATTTTAAAAGTTTTAAGAGACGCTAAAAAAATAGACCTGAAAGTAAAACTGGAAGAAAAAGTTTAGCGCGGAGTTTTGTCGGTTAGGCCTCTGCCTTTGAAAACATATAAGTTCCTATTAAAAATAAAATCAGCATGAAACCGAATATCACCCCGAAATCTAAAAATATATTTATATGAGAGCTTAATGTTAACGACCCCCTAATCCCGTCCACGCCATAAGTTAACGGATTGAAATTTATCAAAGCGCGGAGCGAGGGGGAAATATTATCTAATGGGAATAGCGCTCCGGATAAAAAGAAAATGGGGGCCACTATAAAATTCATTATTATGGGAAAGGACTGCATATCCTCCAGCTTTGAGGCTATGGAAATTCCAGCGGCAGTAAACGCGCAGGCAATCATAAACATAAATAATAAAGCCACCAGACTGTAAATCCAGCTGGGATTGAATCCGAAAATCAGGGTTATTGCAAAAACAATCAAACCCTGAACCACTGCCACGGTCGCCCCGCCAAGAGTTCGTCCCAGCATTATGTGAAATCTTGGGACCGGCGCCACTAAAGTTTCTTTTAAAAATCCAAACTGCCTGTCCCAAATAACTTCCATTCCGTTGAACATTGAGGTAAACAAAATTGTCATAGCCATTATGCCCGGAGCCAAAAATTGTATATAATTTCCCTCGCCTGCTTTTTCATATATAGGGCCCAAACCAAAACCCAGCGCAACAAAAAATAGCAGAGGTTGCCCCAAAGCTCCAAGCATCCTTCCTCTTGACCTCCAATACCTCTTTAATTGTCTCAGCCACATTATATAAACTGCTTTCATGTTTAAATAAATAATAAATTTACTTTATCTTGCTCCCCACATTCTTCCCTGTAGTTTTGCCCTGTCTTTCGCGGTTCCTGCTTGCTCTCTTATTTCACTGCCCGTAAATTCAAGAAAGGCCTTTTCTAAAGAATTTGTTTTGGTCTGTTTTTTTAATTCTTCAGAAGTTCCGTTAGCAATTATTTTTCCGTTGTCTATTATGGCGATTTTATTGGCTGTTTTATCCGCCTCCTCTATATAATGCGTTGTAAAAAAAACAGTCATCTGCTCTTCTTCGTTCAGTTTTTTTATGTATTGCCACAAATGGCTCCTTGTCTGAGGGTCCAGCCCCAAAGTCGGCTCGTCTAAAAATAAAATTTTGGGATGGTGAATAAGCCCCCTTGCAATTTCCAGCCTTCTTTTCATTCCTCCTGAAAATGTTTTGACAAAATTGTTCTTCCTTTCATGCAAGCCGACAAATTTTAAAAGCTGCTCTATACGCTCTCTTCTTAAATCTTTCAGAACATTATACAGAATTCCGTGGAATTCAAGATTCTCAAAAGCAGTCAATTCATTATCCAAACTTGGATCCTGAAACACTATTCCAAAAGATTTTCTAACCTCGTGCATTTGCTCTGCAGCATCAAACCCATTTATAAAAACTTTGCCGCTGTCTGGCCTAAGTAGAGTTGTGAGCATTCTGATTGTTGTTGTTTTTCCTGCTCCATTGGGACCCAAAAAAGCAAAAATCTCTCCTTTTTTTACATCAAAGCTTATATCGTCAACAGCTGTAAAGTCTTTAAATTTTTTTGTAAGATTTTTTATTTCAATAATACTTTTCATATAATATCTAGTCTTTTTCTATTTTGTTTTTGAAATGGCTCCGGTTGTATAAATATTATAAGGATTCCACAACATAAAGCCATCGAAATCATTCCCCAGTGCATCTTTAACTGCTTTTATTTCCTGTTTTACCATGTCAGCTGTATAATCAGCTCCTATATCAAAATCTTGTAGCCACGGCCTGAATTTAGATGATGGTTTTATGGTTAAATCAGAATTTAATATTTGCTGGGACTCAGCGGCAGGAGATCCTTGAACCTCGCTATTTTTTATTTTTTCTGATTGCAAATAAAATTTTTGCCTGTTAAGCGCGCTTTGCATTGAATATTCCACAACTTGATAAGGATGCTCTGCAGGATTTTCAAAACCAATAAAACCTGAAATATAGTGCGATGGATAAACCATAGGAGATAAATAATCAAAACTTTCAAAAGCATCTTCGAGTATTTGGCCGATACCCATATCATCAGTATTAACTGTTGTCTGGCCGAATAAATCTGCAGATATTTTTTCACCAGCCAACTGCTGTCTCAAATATTGAAAAAATTCTTTTATAATCTCGCTCTTTGGAATTTTTTGGTCCCAAACAGGAAAACCTAAATTTTCCATATCGCCGTCTGATGGGAACCTGATA
>CAZGLJ010000007.1:9804-25303 GCA_964526025.1 uncultured Candidatus Saccharibacteria bacterium
GTCCCAAACAGGAAAACCTAAATTTTCCATATCGCCGTCTGATGGGAACCTGATATAGTCAAAATTTATTTCATCAAATCCGTGGCTCAAGGCGTCTTTTGCCAGAGAAATATTGTAATCCCAAACCTCTTTTGAGGCAGGGTCAAGCCAAAAAAGCCTGTTATTATCTTGCCATAAAACAGGGTTTTCTTTGTCTGTTGTTTTTAGCTTGTTATAAACTGCCAAATCTGGCCTGGCTTTAGAGTATAATGGGTCTTCAAAAACAGCTATCCTGCCTATAACATAGATATTTTTATCATGAAAAAATCTGACTAAAGAATTAATATCTGCAATCGCATCGACACGCCCATCACTGCCTTTGATATCAACTGCAACTGCGTTAATTTCTGTTGTTTTAAAAAGATTGGTTAGATAATTAAGATATGATTTTGTCCCAGCTGAATAACCTGTAACATAAACTGCTTTTATAACTCCCGGCGGATTGCTTAATTTTTGCGGAAGCAGAGGCAGCTGAGGCGGAAGCAATTCTTGTATTTTTTTATCGTTAGTTTGAGTGTTGTTAATCTCGGTTAAAACATTTCTTTGGCTGTTAGACAGCGTATCTGCTTGATACGGTGCAAAGGCATTAATATCTTGCAGAAAAAAAGAAATTCCAGCTGTTAGAGCTTCTATCATTATTAAAACAACAAAAAGGTTTTTTAACCTTGAGAATTCCATGATTTTCCAATACCTTATTCTGATGTTTTTCCGTCGAATTCCGGTCCGTCAGCTTCTGCTTCGGCTTTTGTTTTTCTTACAATACCGTCTTTGTGGTGAGCCGGAGAATAAATAGTGTAAAGATTTAATCTGTCTGTGACAGAAGTATTAATGACATTGTGTTGGCTCCCTGCAGGAACCACAACTGCTGTGCCGTCTTTTACCTCATATTCATTGCCGTCAATAATGCATTTGCCTTGGCCTTTTTCAAAACGAAAAAACTGGTCGTTATCTTCATGGATTTCCATGCCAATTTCTTCATTTGGAGCCAAAGACATTAAAACCAACTGGCTATGTTTTGAAGTATAAAGAACTTTCCTAAAATTCTCATTTTCTAATGTATCCTTTTCTATATTTGAAACATATCCTTTCATATTTTTTATTTTAATAATATTTATTTTGTAAAGTATATAGAATTTAATATTTGGTTTATTTCATTTTGATTATTATTAAAATAATACTCTCCCATTGACCAATCAAGCTGATAAAATTTATTACCGCCATCTATAAAAATAGTTATAGCCTTTCTCGGCGTTGTTTCGCCCGTGTTAAGATTTTTGTCAGTTCCGTTGTTTCGGACAATTTTATGAGCATTTTTCCCATCAATAGTTATATCATCAGATTGCAAAACATCTTTTTGAACGGAAATATCCATTTTAAGCCAATCATTATAACTGACGCCTTTGGGTATATCTTGTTTTATAATTTCAAAAAGTTGCGCGCTCCTAACTTCGTGAATCCATAAACTTGGATCTGGGTCTTTTTTGAAACCAACACGAGCGGTTTGCATTCCATTACCCGCTCGGTTTATTAAGCAGGTTTTGATTTTGCAGGCGATCAAGGAGAATCGAACTCCCATCACCGGTGCCACAGACCGGAGCTTTACCATTAAGCTATGACCGCCATGTATTTATATTTTTTCGTTATGGCAATGTACCAAATGATGGCAATTTTGGCACAAAAATATTAAATTTTTAACATTATTATTTTTTCTGTTTTTATCAAGATGATGCACTGCTAACACCCTTTCGTCTTTGCAACTGCATAATTTACAAACTGGTTTAACATGGTTTTCGATAAGTAAACTTTTATGCAAAATATTCTCGCCGCCCTTCCAATTATGATGGCGAACCCCTCTAAATTCTTTATTACGCCATAAAGTCTGACATGACTTACTGCAAAAAAATTTACCGCTTTTAGAATGACTTATTTGTTTAGGTGCTTTCCATGTCTTTTTACCACAAATAAAACATGCTATAAATTTTCCTCTCTTTAACCCTTCATGATGACATTTTGGCGAACAATACTTTCCCCAACCTATTTTTAACCAACTTGGCTTTGCGTAAAATTCCTTTTTACATTTTTCGCAATTAACTATTGGCATTAATCAATTATATCACCCGAAGAAGGTAAGGTCAAAGCACCAATCTGTGGAAATTGATCGTGTGCCCTCAATAGGAATCGAACCTATATTTCAAACTCCGGAGGTTTGTGTTTTATCCATTAAACTATGAAGGCGCTTCTTAAAACAATAATGTTATAAAATATCCCATTATTGCCAATAAAGCAACTGGTGGAAGCGCTGGAATAGGTTCGGGGTACCCTTTGGGTCCCTTTTGGTTTATAAAAAGATAATAGCTGAATAAAGAACCTAACAAAGAAAAAATTACCACAATCAGCGCCTTTAAAAAACCAAATGGAACCACAGACACTGCCAATAAATTCGGAAAAACAACATCTCCTCCGCCTAAAATTAAAAAATTACCGCCGGGCTTAACCCTGCTTAAACTATCTTTAAAATATTTAATTTCTTTTGGAATAATAAAGCCCAAAATAACTTTTTTATCAATCATCTCTTTTGCCATAGCCACCATATGTTTTGTTTTGTAAACTGCAATAAAATCATAAAAAGAAAAAATTACCAGTAAAATAACTACAATTGACGGCTCAAACCCTAAACCAAAAAAGCTTGCGGCTCCCGCTAATCCTAAAACTATTAAAATATCATGTACCCAAACTAGTGAAAACTCTAACCACATTGCAATTAAAAAACCTGCTATCAAAACAGCGCCAAACACCGGCATAAACAAATTTAAAATAGTCATTGAACCCCAAAAACAAGTAATTATAAAAAGCCCTTTATATATTAATTCTTTAAACTTACCGGCTTTTTTATAAGAAACAAAAAGCAAAACAAAAAAAGTAACAAATAAAAAAGAAAACAAGAAATCCTGCAGAGAAATTGTCGGCAGATAAATTTTCTGCACCTTTACTAATTTATTTAACTGAAACCCACTTACAATAGCTAAAATAGAGGTTATTAAAAACAAACTTCCTTCAATTGCAAAAATCTTCCAAAATTGTTTTTGAAATTCTTTTCTTGCCTTCTTTTCTTTAATATTTTTCGGCGGCTTGTATCTCATATAAGATTATTTTACCAAAAAACTGGCCAAAAGCCAGTTTTTTTTATTAGTAAGTTTATTTATTAACTCTTGAAAATCTGGTGAATCCTGAACAGGGGATAATTTCAATTCCTTGTTTTTCTAATTCGTCCATAAATAAATTTACGCCCAATGAATCAGATGAAATGTGGCCTGCAATAACAATGTTAATGTGGGCTAATTCTGCTTCTTTTTTATGCTCTTCAGAAATATGCATGCCCACGCTGGTGCCGATTCCGGCATTTGCCATTTTTTCATAGAGTTTTGGCGAACCTTCAGTGCCTCCTGTTATTTCAGACATTGCTATTTTCCCGCAGCGATTTTCCGGAGAACCGACAAAAATTTTAGGTCCAACGCCAATTTTCATTGCTTCTTTATACTCTGGGATCTCTTTTAAAACACTTATTAATTCTCCAACTGTTTCTGGCTTTCTTTGCTCAATATAATCTTTCAGAAATTTAGCCGCCAAATTATCGCAAGGGGTGTGTGAGTTCATTAAATTAAACCCTAACAGTTTTGCCGCATCAACTGTTCTTTGGTGATTAGCTGAATTTACCCCTCTGGAAACCTCTGAAATTCTTTCTTTCATTAAACCCTCTGCAATATTAACAGGCACTCCATAATAATTATAAACATCTATTTGCAAATCCATTACATCAGCCAATTGCGCCAAGCCCTTGCCTATTGGATGATGAGCAATAATTAAATCAATGTTTCCCAATTCCTTCGCCATTAAAATTTCTTCAGGCCCAATATCAATTCCAACTAAAATTCTTTTAATTTCTTTGTCATCTGTAATATTGTAAACTCCTGAATCTAAATACGGATTTTCCAATGCTTCTTTATCAAAATCTTCTTTTTGCTCTGGCGACAATTTTTCAAATTTTTTCTTTTTATTATCTAATAATTTTTGCACGCCATCTTTGCCGCGAAAATCCGCCTCCATCCCCATTTTAACAGATAAATCTTTAATATCATTTACTTTCATGGTTTTTATTTATTTTATCATATACTTCTTTGATTAATTCTTCCTGTTTTTTTATATCTAAAAACTGCCGCCTTATGCGGGCTTTTTCTGTACGAATAAATTTTCTAATTGACTTTGGCATCCTCTTTCTTTTTATCATAATAACAAACTAAAAAAGACATCTTTTATGCGTGTCTTTTATACATTAACACGAATTAAGCCAAAAAACAATGCCCTTCTTTGATTCTATTTTATTATTTCCGGTTTTAGTTTTTTTGCTTCTTTAATAAAAAATTTTTGAATATCTTTTATATCCGTTTTAATAACCATATTAGGCAGGTCTTTTAGCTCTTCAATTTTTACAAATTGCGCTCCCAACTGCAAGAAATCAATATGCCAGTCAAATTTAATTCTGGCTTTTTTTATTAAATCCCTTATTAATAATTTTTCATTTTTGCAGATAAAAAACAGGTCAATATAATCTTTTATCTGCGACCTCTGATATATTGTAAAAAGCTTGTTGACGGCAATATCAAGAAGGCTGTCTATTTCTACTCCGTATTGTTTTATTCCCTTTTCTATTCTAACAAAGGGATAATAAGTAAATTCGATTTTAAGAATCTCGCCATCTGCGTAGCGCAAAAAAAACAAATTTCTGTTAAAATTTTGCTGATAATCAATTTCTTCAATGGGCAATTCTTTTTTTATTGAATCCAAAAAAACATTTATTGGCAAAACATCAATTTCTTTTTCTGAAAAAAAATCCAGATCATCTGAATAACGATGGCGCAAATAAAAACCGGCCAAAGCAGTGCCGCCGGTCAAATAAAAATTTTTTGCAAAAAAACTATTCCCTTTGATTTTTCCCAAAAAATCAGTTTGTTTTTTGGTAAGAATATTATTTTTCATCTAAAATAAGGCGCAAAAATTTCTTTCTTGCGGGATCTATTTTAATTTCGTTCCAATATTTTAACAATTCCTGCCTGCTGAGTTTATCTTTTCCTAAACCAAAATTCACCATTTGCTCTAACTTCCAAATGGCATATTCTCTGGGTTTTTTGGCTAGTTTTTTTTCGTCAATTGACCAATTATACATATTATTATTTAACCACAAAACAATCTAAATAGCAACTTTTTTATGGAGAACCTTTTACGGAAAACGGCTCTCCGCAGGCCTGCAACCTTGGTCGCCCGCGTATTCGCCTATTACCATTTTTATTTTAACATAAAAAAAGAGGCCGTGAAAATGCAGTTGCATTTTCACGGCCGAACTAAGTTCAAAGGATCCAAGGACAAGGTCCAAGAAGCTAAGGACAAAGTTCTAAAAAGATACTTGCGAGCAGGCAGCGGGACAGTCGTCGTCCCAATCGTGGCCGAGCCAGTAATAGTCCCAGCCCCAGTGGCTACCATCCCAACAGAGGTAGCGGACATACAGAGCACCATCCGAGTTGCGACAAACAGTGCCCCAGAAATAGACGTAACTGCCCTTCCACTCCTCCGGAATCAATTCCGGATGCTTGAGGAAAAAGTCAAGGACGTTGGCGTTGAGCACGGGCTCATTTGCCAGCTCTTCTCGAAGCTTGTGTCCTTGAACACACTTGCCGTTCTGTTGACTAGGCGCAAGGTGGAGCTTGACCTTTGCCGGGTTCCACTCAAAGCTTCCGCCCTTCTTGTGGCTCTCCACTTTCCAGCCTTCGGGCAGGAAAGGGTCGGCGTCGCAGTCAACGACGTGTTTGGCCACGACTATCTCTGCGAGACCCCTGACAGCCGGAAGCAATCGAGCGGTGAGATCGCCCTCAGAAAGCCTCTTTAAATCAGCGTTAGTCCAGCCAGCTCGCCTAAAAGCGAGCTTCAATTCATTGGCTTGGCCGACGTCGAGCATTAGCTCTGTGTCCATAAAAATACCCTCTCTTGTTGTGCAACTATGTTCAAAAGAACCTTGTTGCAGTTTTAGACCGCCACCATAGCAGTCATAGCCAGAAAATACCGAAATTTTCAGTATCTTTTGGCTACAACTGCTTAATCGTAAATATCTTTAACCTGTAAAAGTGCTATTCTTAACTATATATTAATTATAGCACCTTATCTTAACCTTGTCAAGGTTTTCGCGGTCAACACATCTCTCGCTATTTCTCTGTCGTCCCATGGAATCTTTTTTCCATTTGCAACACACATCCAGGACTCCGAGCCTTTTCCCGTAATTATTACCGCCTCGTCTGGTTTTGCTAAGCTTAAAGCTGTTTTTATAGCCTCTTTTCTGTCTAATATTTTTTGCGCTTTGTTTCCCGCTGTATTTGCCACCTCATTTATAATATCCAATGGATTTTCATCATAAGGGTCTTCATTTGTTATAATTATTTCTTTACAATATTTTTTTGCAATTTCTCCCAACACTGGCCTTTTCCATTTATCTCTGCCGCCTCCGCAAGAGCCTAAAACGCAGATTAAAGATTTTTGCTTTAAAGATTTATAAGCTGACTCTAATTGCTCTGGCGTGTGGGCATAATCAACAACAACTAAGGGGTTTTTTGCCACTATTTCCATTCTGCCAGGTATTGCTTTTGCTTTTCCTAAAGCTTCTTTGCAGACTTCTAAATTAATATCGTAGGCCCTAGCAACGAAAATTGCAGCTATCGCGTTATAAATATTAAATTCTCCGATTAAATTAAGATTAAATTTTTGATTTTGAAATTCAAAACCAATCTGGTTTCCTGTTTTAATATTTTGGGCATCTTTAATTTTAAAAGTAATTTTTTTGTTTGCTGGAATATCTAGAAAGCATCCTGCATTTTTATCATCTGCATTCATAATATGGATATTTTTTGCAACTTTAAAAAGTTTTAATTTTTCGTTTCTGTAATTTTCAAAACCTCCATGCGACTCAACGTGCTCTGGCGATAAATTTGTGAAAACAGCTGCATCAAAATCTATAAACCTGTGGCGGCTTTGCCTGATTCCTTCTGAAGTAATTTCTAAAACTGCAAACTGGCATTTTTCATTTACCGCCTGCCTTAAAAATTTCTGGACTTTCATTCTGCCTGGCATTGTCATTTTTAATTCATTTTTCCATTCTTTATCTCCAATTTTAAATCTTACAGAAGAAAAAGAAGCAACTTTAAAGCCAGCTTTCTCTAAAATCCTGCAAATAAAATCAATAGTCGTAGATTTTCCGCTTGTGCCTGTGACTCCGATAATTTTTATGTTTTTATTTTTTCCGGGAAAACCATACAAAAAAGCTCCCAGCAAAGCCAGCTTAAAATGATAGATATTCAGCAAAAAACTCGGTATAAATTTTTTGATTTTTTCTTTTATCGTCATTTCCCAAGAGTTTTCAGCGCTTGTTTTATTCGTTCTTCAGTGTTTTTTATATTGCTCGGCGCGCGGATTAGTGCTTCTTTTGCCTGCTGTTTTGAAAAGCCAAGCTGGACTAATGCGTTCTCCGCCTCATCTGCAGATTCTTTTTTTTGCCCCAACATTTTTATCTTTCCGGTAAGCTCTAAAATAATTGTCATTGCTTTTTTGCTTCCTATTCCCGGGATACCGGCAAAAACATTTTCATCCTGTTTTAAAATCTTATCTTTTATTTTATCTAAAGGCCCCACTGCTGAAATTTCCAAAGCAGCTTTCGGCCCTACGCCCCGAATATCCATTAAAATATCAAAAAAATCCATCTCATCATAAGTAAAAAAACCATAAAGGTCTGAAGCATCCTCTTTTACATTGTGAAAACAAAAGAGCTTGATTGTCTCGCCAATTTCTGGTAATTTTAATAAGCTTAGTTTTGATAAGAAAACTTTATAGCCAATATTGTTGACTTCTAATATAATAAACTTATCTCGCTTTAGAATAATTTTGCCTGATAAGAAAGCTATCATTGTTTTAATTAATCATATATGAATTTTAAGCTAATTTCAAACCTAAAACCAAAAGGCGATCAGCCCAAAGCGATAAAACAATTATCGCATAATTTAAAATCTGGCGTTAAAAACCAGGTGCTTTTAGGCGTGACTGGCTCTGGCAAAACTTTTACTATGGCGTCTGTAATAGAAAAAATACAGAAGCCAACTTTGGTTATTTCTCCCAACAAAACTTTAGCCGCCCAATTATACCAGGAATTCAAAGAATTTTTTCCCAATAATGCTGTGCATTATTTTGTTTCATATTATGACTATTACCAGCCCGAGGCCTATATTCCCCAATCTGATACATATATTGAAAAAGATGCAAAAATAAACGAAGAGATAGACAGGTTAAGACACGCGGCGGTACAGGATGTAACTTTAAAAAAAGATGTAATTGTTGTCGCCTCAGTTTCTTGTATATATAACATCGGCTCGCCTAAAAATTATGAAAATATTTCTCTAGAAATAAAGTTAAAACAGGGTATAAAAAGAAAAAGTTTTCTGGGGCTTTTGACTAATCTGCAATACCAAAGAAATGATATTGATTTTAAGCCTGGCACTTTCAGGGTAAGGGGAGATATTATTGAAATTTATATTGTCACTGGAGAAAAAATATTAAGAATAGAATTTTCAGAAGATAGAATATATGAAATTTCTGAAACAAAACCAGGGCTCGGTCAAAAATATAAATCAGCCGGGACTAAACTAAAATTGTTCCCTGCCCATTTTTGGGTCACCCCGCAAGATAAACTAGAAATTGCAATTGGAAATATCAAACTGGAATTAGAAGAAAAATTAAAAGAATTAAAAAGAGAAAAAAAATTACTGGAAGCGGAAAGATTAGAACAAAGGACAAATTATGATTTAGAAATGCTAAGAGAAACCGGCTGGTGCCATGGAATTGAAAATTATTCAAGCCATATGGAATTCAGAAAACCAGGCCAGGCGCCATTTTCTCTCGTTGACTACTTTGGCTACTTCAACCCTGAGGGATTCTTGATGTTTATTGACGAATCGCACATTTCAATACCCCAAGTAAAAGCCATGGCAGTGCAGGACAAAATAAGAAAAGAAACTTTAATTGATTTTGGATTTAGATTGCCCTCAGCTATTGATAACAGGCCCTTAACCTTTTCTGAGTTTGCAAAAAGGCAGAAACAGACAATTTATGTATCAGCGACCCCGGCTGATTTTGAAAAACAAAAATCTGAAAAAAATATCGTAGAACAATTGATAAGGCCGACCGGCCTGTTAGAACCATCCATTGAAATTAAAAAAACAAAAAATCAGATTAAAGGTTTAATTGGAGAAATTAAAAAAGAGGTTAAAAAAAAGCAAAGGGTTTTGGTTGTAACTTTGACAAAAAGATTGGCTGAAGAAATTTCTGATTATTTAATTGAGAGAGGAATAAAAACGCAATATCTGCACTCTGAAGTAAAGACTTTAGAAAGGCCTGAAATTTTAAAAAATCTTCGTGAGGGCAAATACGATGTCTTAGTCGGCATAAATCTCCTGCGAGAAGGGATCGATTTGCCGGAGGTTGCTTTAGTGGTAATTTTAGATGCTGATAAAGAAGGATTTTTGAGAAATAAAACAACCTTGATACAAACTATGGGAAGAGCTGCCAGACATCCTGAAGGCCGTATAATTTTGTATGCTGATAAAATAACCCAATCAATGCAATTAGCTATAAAAGAAATAAACAGAAGGAGAAAAATCCAGGAAGATTATAATAAAAAACACAAAATCACTCCAAAAGCCATTATAAAAGATATAAGAGATTGGGGGTTCTCAAAAAAAGAGGATACTGCAGAAGAATTTTGGATGATACACGATAAAAAATTATTGGAAAAAGAAATGAAAATTGCTGCTAAAAATCTATACTTTGAAAGAGCGGCAGAAATCAGAGACCTGATAAAAAAACAGACCAAATAGTTGGTCTGTTTTTTTATAAAATTGTTTTTTCTTTCTTTTTATTTTTCCTCTGTCGGCGGCATAGGAGTAAGAGTTTCTCTGTTAGCCTTAATGGCCGGCACTTTGCCCTTTTTACCTAGTTGTTTAATTTGTTCTTTATATATTTTTTGCACTTCTTTAGTGAGCCAAACTAAATCTCTGCCTTTTTCTCCTTTTCCAGACGCCCTTTCTTTCGCCTCTTTTCTTAAATTCCTGCCAGTAATCATATCTGCAATATCTATTATTTCGTCAGATCGTTTAGTGTTTTTGTCTGCGAGCTCATTTTTAAATTCTTCTATTTTGGCTTTTGCTTCTTCAAGAGTTAATCCTTTTACTCCTCTTATTTTATATTCACCGGTTTCTTCGCCTTTTTTCAGCGCCCTTTCTATTTCTTTTATTTTTGAATGTTTTAAAATAGCCTCATCCCATTTTTTTCTTAATTCATTTAAAGATTTTAATCTTTCTTTGCCTGGAATCTGTTGTGCTTTCTCAATTTTTGCCTGTTTTTCTGCTTCGCTTCTTTTTTCTTTTTCTTCTCTCGCTTGTTTTTCTGCTTCTCGTTTTGCTGCTTGCTGTTCTCTAAGTAATTTTTGCGCTTCGGCATTTTTAATGAACTGCGCGATAGATGCGGCGCGCTTTTCTTCATATAATTCCTCTACCTCTTTTTTTGCTTGCTTCATTAACTCGGCAATCTTTTCATCAATTTTTGCCTTAACCAACTTATCAAAATCGTCTTCAGAAACTGCCTTGCCGTCTGATAACTTTGATTTAATTTTTGAACTGAACCAATGATTATATTTTATATTTTTAATATCGCTTAAGCTTAAACCAGATGTAAGAAGATTCTCGGCTTGTGACTCTTTTAATATTTTAGAATCTGCTCTCAAGGCATTAAACCCCTCTTGTTGTCTGGGAGAAAGTTGAGAATATGCCTTATCAAAATTTTCTTTCCACATTCTTGATAATATTGTTCCGTCCCTCTCTGCTACGAATTGCTCTTTTGTTTTTATTTCTCCGCTGTTAATACCTTTCTGTAACCACGCTTCAGCATCATATCGAGTCTTTCTATCTATATCATTAAGGGTTTCTTCCGCTTCTGGCGATTTTGGTTTTTCTGGCTCTCCGGGCACAGTCCCGCTCTTTAGTTTTTCAATTTGCTCTCTTAATTCTCTTGCGCCAGCTTGTTCGTCGCCATCTTTAATATTTTCAGCAACCTCTAAATAATTTTCAAATATTGATATTCTATTATCTTTTAAAAAGGCTTTTTTATTTCTTTCTTCTTCAGTTGCATCTGGAACCAATTTGGATATATATTCCAAAATTTTATCATCTGCCGATTTCCACTCTTCCATTCGCCTCGAATCAAAAGCTTCTTTCGCTCTTTCAGTCCTTCCCTTGATTATTCTTCCAATAATATATTCTGCTAATTCTATGCTTTTTTCGGGACCTTTTAGAGAGTCTAAAGCCTCATCTAATTCTTTGTTTCTTCCAATGTCTAACTCTTGTTGATTGCCCTCTTTATAAGCCTCCAATAATTTAAGAGCAGCATTCCTCTTCGTCCTTAGTATTTCTTCCCCAATCCGTTCCTCTGTCACTGGTCTTGGTTTTTCTTGAGCGGATATATTTAGTTTTGTGTCTCCTAAATTAAGCGCTGTATCCTGCATTGCCTCGTTTTGTTGCTCGGCTTCTGGCGGAATACTTAAAGATTCTCCTGTTTCTTTAACGGGCACTTCTAGTATGTCTTGATTACTATCTTCTGGCGACCTTGGAATTTCTCCTATCATAATTTTTTAATATTATTAATTTTACCACCTGAAAAATAATGTTGCAACAAAAAAAAGACGAGTTTCCTCGTCTCTGTTTTTTATCTTATTGATTTATATCCCCCGGGAACTCCGTGCGGAGACAAAACAATTTGCCATAACTGAAGGACTCTTGCCCTGAAAGCTCCTGCGCAAGACAACAAATAATAATTCCACATGCGGTGAAATCTTTCGCCGTATTTATCTTTCAGTTTTGGCCAGCTGTTTTCAAAATTTTCGTGCCAGGCCATCAAAGTTTTATCGTAATCGGCTCCAAAATTATGCACATCCTCTATCGCAAACAAACCTTCAATACTTGAAGCAATCTGTTGAAAAGAGGGAAGCATGCCATTGGGAAAGATATATTTATTTATCCATGGGTCTGCATAATCGCTCGTTTTTAGTTTTCCAATTGTGTGGAGTAAAAATAGCCCGTTTTTTTTAAGGCATTTTTTTACTATTTCAAAAAATGTCCTGTAGTTTCTTTTTCCTACATGTTCAAACATTCCAAAAGAAAAAATGTGGTCAAACTTTTCGCTTTCCTTGAGCGGTGCCAAAGGATTTAAGTCCCTATAATCTTGCGACCTAAATTCTACTGGCAGACCTTGGCATAACTTCTGCGCAAATTCAATCTGCTCTCTTGATACGGTGATTCCGACCACTCTAACTCCATAATCTCTTGCTGAAAAAAAGGGGAAACTTCCCCAACCAGAGCCGATATCAAGTATTCGCTGACCCTTTTGCAGACCTACCTTTCGGCAGGGTAAATCTAATTTTGCTTTCTGCGCCTCGTCTAAATTTCCAGCATTTTTCCAGTAGCCACCGCTATACGTCATGGTTTTTCCAAGCATTGCTTCAAATAGATCGTTTCCAATATCATAATGTTTTTTGCCAACTTGGAAAGCTCGTTTTACTGCTTGAAGATTAAACAATTTTGCCCTTATAAATCCCAGCACAACTGGCAAAGACAGGCCGATTCGGCCGGAAACGTCACAAGACAGAAGGCGATAAAAAAATTCATCTAATCTATCGCATTCCCACCAGCGGCACATATACGATTCGCCCAGACCCAAAGGACCCCGTCTTTTTACCCCTCCGTAGAAACTGGATTTAATTACTCTTATATCCCATGGATTAGAGCCGTTGATTGTAATTCCAGCGGGTTCTAATATTTCTTCTACCCATTGTTTTGAATTTTTTGCCATTGCCCATCCCTTCACAAAAAGATGTCAAAGAACTTTTTACTATTTTACTATGCCATATTCTTTTAAAAAAGCAAATAAAAAGCTGATTTTTTAAAAATCAGCCATATTTTTTTACATTTTTTTTTGGATAGCAAGCGGAACAGCAAAGCGGCAAAGCGCAGCTTCAGGCCTGTCTAAAACCCATGAGTTCCGCTCGTAAAAAGTTTGTGGCTCGTAACAGAAGCCTTCTGCCAGCCGTCTGTCCTCTTTTTGAACTTTTCTAAATACCCATCGTCCGCCAATTGCCGAAAATAGCCGCGATTTCCAGCCGAATTCGGCGTGCAATTGGCCTAATAAATCTGACATTTTTTTATACATTCTTTTCTCTCCGCGATAATAAAGCTTTGCAGCGCCAACTACCGCAGAAAATTTAGCAGCCAATTCGCGCGCTTCCCAGGCGTATCGCTCGCGGACGCGCAAATCAGGATGATTTTTGTGGCGCAGCCAGCCCTCTAATGCAGTACGAACTATTCTAACCGTGCTTGGGCCGTTAAGCTCAAAGTCTCGGTTGAATGCGCTAATCATGGCTTTTGCTGTATCTTCATCTGTCAAAAAAGGGTGATGGTAATTTAAAATAGACTGGCCGTGGATATCGGGAATATCATATTCTTCCTTTTTTTTCATCTGACCCTTTTCTTCTATTTCTTCGTAAAGCTTGGTGCCAGGAATAGGCGTGTAAAGCATAAACTGATGGAAATCAGTGTTATGCCGCGCGGCATAATTAATAGCCTCGCCGATATTTTCGGGCGTATGGTTTTCCAGTCCAATAATTGTTGAACCGAGCACGTGAATGCCGTTTGATTGCAATTCATGGACCAGTTCAAAAGTATTGATGCCCGAAAGCTTCTGGTACTGGCTGTTTTCGCCTTCTATGCCCATCCATACCCAGGAAATTCCCATGCGGATAAGTTCATCTGTGGTGTAAGAGCGAATCATATTGGCTGAACTGAAAACATACAGCGACCATGGCTTGGAGAAATTTTCCATAAGCTCTAATAGTTTGAGGGCGCGTTTTTTGTGGAGCAGAAAATTTTCGTCCATTATAAAAAATGAACGAACACCCATCTCGCGTTCAAGCTGAAGCATGATATAAAACAATTCTTCGCCTGTATTGTAAAAATTTACTGACTTTCCCTTGCCGCCGAACATGGCAGAAGTCGAACAAAAATTGCAGCCGAGCGGACACCCTACCGAAGGAATGACAGTTGCGGCTACGGCGCCCTGGCGCTCTTTTGGATTAATTCCAAAATTCCGAGTTCTAAATCCTGATACAATCAAAGGATGGTTTATCGGATCCTTCGGGTCTTGGCCCAAAAATTCCCTGAACCATTGGATTCCTTCTCCCTTAACAATGCAATCTGCATCAATCTGTTCTTTTAAATCCGGAATGTTGGCAACATGTCCGCCAACAACAATCTTTGCTTGCGGTAAATAGTGCCTTGTCAGTTCACACATTTTTTTTACTTTAAACAGATTCGGGACAATTGATGAAATGCCCACAACTTCATATTTATGGGTGCGAATTTCCTGGACGAAGCGGTCAAGACTCGGAAAATCCAGTAAAATACAAGGCGCATCAATATTCGCCTGAATTATCATAAGCCCCCAGCTTCGATGGAACATTCTAAGCGAAAATGCTCCCTGAGTCCGCGTTACTTGATTGTGATATAATTCCATTGGGTTTAATCGGCGGCTGCCGTATTCATCATCCTGGCCGTACGGACCAAAAACACTGCAAAGCAAAATCCTGTTCATTGCTTTTATCTCCCTATTTAGGTGATTTATTGTAAAGGTTCAGAAAACAAAAAGTATTTTTTTAAATATAGCATAAAGTCCGTCTATTTACAAATTTTTAATTATTTGCTATGATTCTTTTATTATATCGCTACGCTAAATTAAAATTTATGGCTATTACAAAATCAGCGAAAAAAGCTATACGCCAGAATAAAAAGCGCAGAGAATTAAATCTGGTTTATAAAAATAAAATAAAAAACCTCGTGAAAGAGGCTCGTACTTTAGTTTTGGCAAAAAAAATTGTGGAGGCAAAAGCGCTCTTGCCAAAACTTTACCAGGCGCTCGATAAAGCGGCTAAAGTCGGCGTGATTAAAAAAAATAATGCCTCGCGCAGGAAATCTCGGCTTACGAAATTAATTGATAAAAAAGCTTAAATTTCTGCGACTAATAAGTCCAACGCTGTTTCTGCTTCAATTTTTCCTGTCTTAATATCTGAGTCTACTTGAAAAATTCTCTGGTAGATTTTTTTTAGCTGCGCCATTGAAAACTGGCTGCACATATAATAGCTTTTTTGAACCACAAAAGGATGCAAGCCGCTCTTTTGGGCTATGGCTATATAGGGCATTTTTTTATCAATCATTTCTTTTATTATCAAAAGAGTTCTGAATTGATAAGCTATCATAGAAAGCAAATACAAAGG
>CAZGLJ010000008.1:0-15399 GCA_964526025.1 uncultured Candidatus Saccharibacteria bacterium
GCTGGAAAACAGGGAAGGTTCAGGCAGAATCTTTTAGGAAAACGCGTGGATTATTCAGGCAGGTCAGTTATTGCAGTCGGCCCCGAACTTCATTTTTCCCAATGCGGTTTGCCAAAAACTTTGGCTTTAGAGATTTTTAAGCCCTTTGTTGTAAAAAGAATTTTAGACAAAGAACTGGCTTACAATATCAGGGGAGCTGCCAGGCTAATTGACGAAAAAGTTCCTGAAGTGTGGGCTATATTAGAAGAGATAGTGAAAGAAAAGTTAGTTTTGTTAAATCGCGCGCCCACTTTGCACAGGCTGGGCATTCAAGCATTCAGGCCTGTCTTAACAGAGGGAGAAACAATAAAATTGCATCCTTTAGTCTGCGAGGCTTTTAACGCTGACTTTGACGGCGACCAGATGGCGGTTTACCTGCCCCTTTCAGACGAGGCACAAAAAGAGGCAAAAGAAATAATGCTTTCAACATTAAATCTTTTAAGGCCGGCAACTGGATTGCCAGTTATAGGGCCATTTCGCGACATTGCTTTGGGCTGTTATTTTTTGACTAAATTGAATGAGCCGAAAGATCCAAAAGATATAAAAATATATTCTTCTGATTCAGAAGCAATCACGGCTTTTGAGTACGGGTTTTTGGGGCAGAACGATACTATAAAGGTGCCTAATCCCAAAGCCCTGCCTGCGCAGGCAGGAGATAAGCAAGAAATTGTTGAAACAACGGTCGGCAGATTAATTTTAAACTCCAGCTTGCCTCACGATTATCCTTACGTAAATAAATTAATAGATAATAAAGGATTAAAGAGTTTGGTCAGGGAAATTATTGAAAAGTATCCTAATGAGGAAGCGGTTGCAATTTTAGATAAAGTAAAAACTTTAGGTTTTGAATATTGCACTTTGTCTGGAATCAGCTGGGGGATGGACGATTTAATAGTTCCAAAAGACAAAGGAAAATTAATAGAAGAAGCAGAAAACGAAATAAGGAGAATTGATACGCATTTTGAAAAAGGGCTTTTGTCGAGCGAAGAAAAAACATCTCAGAAAATTTTAGTCTGGCAGGCAGTCAAAACAAAAATTGAAACATTGTTAAAAGACACTCTCCCGGCTGATGGCCCTGTAATGTCTATTATCAACGCGGGAGCTAGAGGCACTTGGGCCCAACCCGTGCAGATGGCAGGCATGAAAGGCCTGGTGAACAATCCGGCAGGAGACATTATTGAATTACCGGTAAAATCATCTTTTACTGAGGGGTTTAATGTGCTGGAATATTTTATTTCAACTCACGGAGCTAGAAAGGGCACAGCAGATACTGCTTTAAGAACTTCTTCTGCTGGCTATTTAACAAGGAGATTGGTTGATGTAGCTCATGATGTCATAGTTTCGGAAGAAGACTGCAAAGACAAAACAGGATTTGCAGTTTATAAAAAAGATGCCGAAGCTATTGAGCAGGATTTTGTTTTTAAAATAGTAGGCAGGGTGGTTTTAGAGAATGTAGAATCGCCCCAAGGGCACCCGAAAAAAGTTTTTGCAAAGAAGGGAGAATTAATTGATTGGAAAACAGCAAATGAAATTTCAAAAGAAGAGGTTGAGAGAGTTATTGTCCGCTCTCCTTTGACTTGCAAGTCAACTCAGGGAGTATGCCAGAAATGCTACGGCTGGGATTTAGGAAAAAATCAAATGGTAAAATTAGGCGAGGCAGTGGGAATTGTGGCAGCCCAGGCAATCGGAGAGCCAGGCACTCAGCTGACATTAAGGACTCACCACTTAGGAGGAATTGTTGGGGCAGGGGATATTACTCAGGGTTTGCCGAGAATTGAAGAAATTTTTGAATCGAGGTCTCCTAAGGGCGAGGCAATAATGTCTTTGACCGAAGGCAAGGTTCAAAGCATAGATGAAGAAAGTAGGATCGTTAAAATTCAGCCTTCAAATAAAAAATCTGCGAAAAAGGATGTAATGGAGTATAAAATTCCAGGCAGAATTGCAATTTTAGTAGAGAAAGGACAGGATGTTAAAGAAAACCAGCCATTATGCGAAGGAAGCTTGGATTTGAAAAAATTATATAAGTCAGCTGGCGTTGAAGAGACCCAAAGATATATCTTAAAAGAAGTTCAGAAAATTTATTCTTCGCAGGGAGTTGATATCCATGATAAGCACGTTGAAACTATAATCCAAAAAATGTTTTCAAGGATAAGGATAAAAGACGAAGGCGATTCTGAATGGATAAAAGGCGAAGTTACAGAAAGGTCAATTTTTGATGAAGAAGTTGAAAGATTAAAGAAACTAAAAAAGCAGCCGCCAGCAGGAGTGCAAATATTGCTTGGCATTTCAGAGGTTGCCTTAAATTCAGAATCATTTTTGTCGGCAGCCTCTTTCCAGCAAACTTCAAGGGTTTTAATCAAAGCAGCTTTAGAGGGCAAAGAAGACAAACTCCGCGGCTTAAAAGAAAACGTAATAATCGGAAAACTCATCCCCGTCGGCACAGGTTTTATACCTAAAAAATAGAAATCGTATTTATAGAGTCAAAAATTGGGTTAATACCCAGTTTTTTGTTGTGTAAAAATACCTTGAATGGAAAAATATAGGTGATATAATAGAGTAATTTAGCTGAACTAAACTTATTTTGTTTATGGTAAAAAACGGGAAAAATAAAAATAATGGAAACGGAAAAAACGGCAGGAATGATAAAGACAAGCCAAAGGATTCGCTTTTAACCTCTTGGACTAAAAGGTGGATAAAAGCGATTTTAATGTTTTTGCTGGCCATAATTGTTGTTTTGTCTTTTCCTTTTTTTGACAAGGCAGGCTATGCCGGGCGCCTATTTGTAAAAACTTCTCTCTTTTCAATAGGGCAGGCGTTTTATGTCATACCCCTGCTTTTATTTGTTGCAGGATTGATATTTTTAAAAACAAGAAAGAAGGGCAGAAATCTTGCAATGCTTTTAGCAATTATTATTTCTATCGTGGGAATTGCGGGAATTTTAGCTGCCAGGGATTTAGCAAAAATGACTGGCGGATGGATTGGCTATTTGCTGGCAAAATTATTTGTCGGGCTTTTCGGTCTTTTGGTTGCCAATATTATATTTGGGGCGATTTTGCTTATTGGCCTGTTTATTTTTCTGCAATTTATCTGGTCAGAAATTATAAGAGAGAAAAAAGAAGAAAAGCAGCCTTTTGGATTTTCAAAGCAGGAAACAGAAAATTTAAGAATAAAAGGAGTGTCAGATGAAAAATCGGAAAAGCCGCAGCAAGCTTCTGCTAGAATATCTTTATTTAAAAAAGGAGAAGAAGAAACTGAAAAAACAAAAGTAAAAAGATCAGACACAACTACGGCAAAAGGCAGTTACATACTACCTCCGTTGGATTTATTAAATAAAAATGAAGCAGCCCCGACATCTGGAAATATCAAAGAAAACTCAATGATAATAAAAAGCACTTTGGAAAATTTTGGAATTCCAGTTGAGATGGCAGAGGTAAATATCGGGCCGACTGTAACCCAATATGCTTTCAAGCCCGCCGAAGGAGTAAAACTTTCTAAAATTACAACCTTATCAAATAATTTAGCTTTAGCTTTAGCCGCCCACCCTATTAGAATTGAAGCTCCAATTCCTGGCAAATCATTGGTGGGCATCGAAGTTCCAAATAAAGTGAGGTCGATAGTTACATTGAGGAATTTAATGTCTCAGTCAAATTTTCAGAACGCCGCGAGCCCCCTATTGGTCGCATTGGGAAGAAATGTTTCTGGCTCTCCAGTTTATACTGATATAACAGAAGGCCCGCATATTTTAGTGGCAGGAGCTACCGGTACGGGCAAAACAATATTTTTAAACACCTTAATTTTGAGTTTGCTTTACAAATGCACACCCGGCCAGTTGAGAATGATTATGGTTGACCCGAAAAGAGTTGAATTCCAGAATTACAACGACATTCCTCATCTTTTGTGCCCTGTGATTTATGACGCAACAAAAACAATAAACGCTTTGCAATGGTTGACGCGTGAAATGGAAAGAAGATTTGAGATTTTTTCTGAGGTGCCTGCCAGAAATTTAGCCACATATAACCAAAATAAATCTATTGTAGCTTCTGGTTTGCAGCTTCCATATATTGTTTTTGTGGTTGATGAGCTGGCTGATTTAATGGCGGTAAAAGGCAGGGAAATAGAAGCAGGAGTTGTGAGGTTAGCGCAAATGGCAAGGGCAACTGGCATTCACCTTGTATTAGCTACACAGAGGCCGTCAGTGGAAGTTATTACTGGTTTGATTAAAGCTAATGTGCCCACTAGAATAACCTTTCAGGTTTCCTCTCAGATTGACTCAAGGACTGTTATCGATACTTCAGGCGCTGAAAAATTATTAGGATCTGGCGATATGTTATTTTCATCGGCAAAATCAGCTAAGATAAGCAGAATACAGGGGCCATATGTTTCAGAAAAAGAAGTTAAAAAAGTATCTGACTTTATAATAGAACAGGATAAAAATGTCCAAGAACCGCAATCAGTATTAGTGCAAAATCTCAAAGATGCCCTGACCGGGCCCGATTTAAAAGATTCAGGCGGAGAAATATTTTTTGGAGACGAAGACCCTTTATTCAATGAAGTCAAAAAAATTGTTTTAGAAACTAAAAAAGCATCTGCGTCATTTCTGCAGAGAAGATTAAGAATTGGCTATTCAAGAGCTGCTAGATTAATTGATATGTTAGAAGAAAGAGGGCTTGTTGGTCCTGCTGATGGAGCCAAACCGCGCGAGGTTTATGCAAATAAGGCAGACTTTGGCCCGCCAAACACAAAGCCAAGTTTTGACGAGTCAGAAGAAGACAGCGAGTGGCAAAAAGTTTAACTTTGTAATTTAAAAATTATGGTAAAACAAAAAAAAGAAGAAGAAAAAAAACAAAATAAGGCATTAGATAATGCTGTTAATGAAATTAAGGAAAGGTTTGGCGAGGGGGCGATTATGACAATGAGAGAAATTCACGCTGTTAATGTTGATGTTATCCCAACTGGCTCTATTGCCATGGATTTGGCTTTGGGTGTTGGAGGAATGCCAAGGGGCAGAATAATAGAAATATATGGGACTGAATCATCTGGCAAAACAACTTTGTCTTTGCACGTTTTAGCTGAAGCGCAGAAAAAAGGCGGTACGTGCGCATTCATTGATGCAGAGCATGCAATGGATCCAGATTATGCAAAAAGAATTGGCGTTAATGTTGATGACCTTTTAATTTCTCAGCCAGATTCGGGCGAGCAGGCGTTGCAAATAGTTGAGACACTCGTAAAAACAGGGACTGTTGACGTGATAGTTATTGATTCAGTTGCCGCTTTGACTCCAAGGGTGGAAATTGAGGGAGAAATTGGAGACCAACATATGGGTTTGCAGGCAAGGTTAATGAGTCAAGCCTGCCGCAAACTTTCTGGAATAATTTCAAAGTCAAACACAATGGTTATATTTTTAAATCAGACAAGAATGAAAATTGGCATGGTTTTTGGAAATCCAGAAACAACTCCAGGAGGATTAGCATTAAAGTTTTATGCTTCTGTAAGAGTTAATTTAACAAGAACAGCTCAGATAAAATCGGGTGATGAAATTATAGGAAACAGAGTAAAAGCAAAAATTGTAAAAAACAAAGTGGCAGCCCCATTCAGAACCGCAGAATTTGATATTTATTATAATGAAGGAATTTCGAAATCTGGAGACGCATTGAGGGCTGGTTTAACTTCGGGATTGATAAAACAATCAGGAAGCTTTTTTACTTTTGAAGGAGAAAAAATCGGCCAGGGAACCGAAGCCGCAAAAGCATATTTGAAAGAGCACAAAGACGCAATGGAAAAAATTAAAAAATTAGCAATAGAACAAGCTTAAATATTTTACAAAATAAAAACAGCTGTGAAAAGCTGTTTTTTTATTCTAGATTCTAAATACTAAATTCTATTTCGGAGTGTACGGCATTAGGCCCATTTGGCGGGCTCTTTTTATTGCTGTTGCAATCTTTTTTTGATGATGAGAGCAGAGACTTGTTTTCTTTCTCGGTTTTATTTTATAAAAACCAGAAATATAGCGAGAAAGTATTTCTGTATTTTTAAAATCTACATCATCAATATTTTTTTGGCAGAAATAACACATGGTTTTATTTTTTATTAACCTATATATCGGTTACCTTTTTTAATATTTTGTATTTTTTCTAATGGTTGTAGGTTTTCTAAATCCCAACACTTCTTGAATTCTATATCATTCTCAGAGTTATATACGAACAAGCTCTTTGGTTTTATGTGATCTACCGCCCAATATTTTCCATAATTATTCCAATTCATTTTCCTCCCAAATTTTTTTTCTAAATGTTTAATCAATTGGTCTAAATCGTAATCAACAAAATATTCCCATTCTCTCCCTGCTTTTTTATCTTTTAAAGATGCCCATACTGCCCTTCCCATATTTTCATCTAACCTCCACCTAGGATTTGTTGTTCTTCTAATCCTTTGCCATTCACCTTTGTATTCTGATAATGCGGCTTTATTTTCTTTGTTGTATTTTTTGTGCCTAAGACAAACGGTTTCTCTGTTTTTCCAATAATATTCTCTACTATTTTTTAATATTTTATCTTTATTTTTAAGGTATAGAATTTTATGGCGCTGTGATTCTTTCTCTTTATTTTTCCAATAATACTCTTTATGAAGCTTTCGTATTTTTTCTTTATTGTTTTCGTACCATTTTTTCCCGTATAATCTAATTTTATCCTTAAGGGTAGTTTTGTTTTTTTGATAATATTTTCTCTTTTTTCTCAATATTTCCTCTCTATTTTTTAGATAATACGCCTTTTTATTTTTGGGAGCCATAAAATATTCTTTAAAAATTTAGAGTAGAATAAAATAGCTTTATTGTTTTTCTAAAAAGGAATATCGCGGACATCGATTTCGTCAGAGGCGTCGCCTTCAAAGGAAACTTGTTTTATATCTCCCGTCTGCGCGGGCAGGTCACTCGCCGCTTCTGTTGATGGGGGAGTATAGTTTTCTTCAATTATTGGTATTTCCTCCTGTTTTGCCGGTTCTGGCTCCGGAGCTGAAAAAGGTTTTGTCTGTCCTCCGCCAGACATTGACCCTGCTGATCTCGGGCCTAACTGCATATTGTCGGCAACAATTTCTGTTCTGTATTGTTTGACTCCCGTAGAGTTTACCCAGTTTCTTGTTCTTATTCTTCCCTCAATTAAAACCAAAGACCCTTTATTCAAATACCTTGAGGAAATGTCAGCTAACTTTCCAAAAGCCACAACATTGTGAAATTCTGCCTCCTGCTTTTTTTGTCCTGCGCTGTCGGTGTAAAATCTATTTGTGGCTAATCCAAAATTAGTCACTTGCTGGCCAGATGGCAAAGCTCTTGCTTCAGGGTCGCGGGTAACATTTCCTAATATAAAAACCTTATTTAAATTCATTTTATTGGCCTAATATTTCGTCTAATTTTTGTTCAATGTCTTTTAATTCGACTTTTTCCTTGCCCGCCGTAGCTTTAGCGGAGGCGGGTTTTTCATCTTTTGAAGCGCCAACTGCTTCTGTTTTTTGTTCGATTTCGAAAGCGGGAGCTGATTTTGTTCTGGTTCTCCTTTTTTTATATTCTTTTACAGGTTTCTTTATTATAACCATATGGCGGACAATTTTTCCATCTTTATCTATTTTTTCTTTTAATCCATTTAATACCTCTGGCTCTGCTTGGAATTCTAAAATACCCACAAAACCGGATGCATGTTTTTTGATTGGGTATGACAGAGTTTTTGCAATTGGATTTGTCTGTCTTAAAACAGCGCCCTCTTTGCTTTGGATAAAGGAGTTGATCTCTTTTGCGAAAGATTCCGCCTCTTCGGTTGTAAGTTCCGGCGAAACTATATATGTTAATTCGTAAGTTTTCATGTTATAATACTATAATAATTTTGAATAAATTGCAAGAGAAATATGAATAGTCCAGACATTTTTAAATCTTACGATGTAAGAGGCATTTATCCTCAAGAATTCAATGAGGGGATAGCTTTTAATATAGGCAGGTCTTTTGTTAAACATTGCAATGCTAAAAAAGTGGCAATAGGCCAGGATGCCCGTCTTTCATCGCCAGCGATATTTAAAGCTCTTGCAAGGGGGGTTAAGGCAGGAGGAGCTCAAATATATGATATAGGCCAGGTGCTCACAGAATGCCTTTATTTTTCTGTAGGCGCTTATGAATTTGATGCAGGCATTATGATAAGCGCCAGCCACAATCCAAAGGAGTATAATGGCTTAAAAATGATAAAGAAAAAAAACGATGGCATTGAAATAATAAGGGGCAAAGATTTATTGCCATCAATGAAATCAGACAGCTTTAAAAGCGATTTGTACGTAGAGACAGAAAAAAAAGACGTTTGGAAAGATTATTTAAGCCATGTCTTGTCTTTTATTGATTTAAGCGAAATTACGCCTTTCAAAATTATTGTTGACGCTTCAAACGGAGTGGCAGGCCACGCGGTTTCAAAAATCCAAGATAAATTGTCAGTAGAAATTATTCCATTAAACTTTGAGCCAGACGGCAATTTTCCAAACCATTCGCCAAATCCTTTATCAGAAGGGTCAGCAGACCAAATTAGTAAAAAAGTAAAAACAGAAAAAGCTGATTTCGGCTTAATTTTTGATGGAGACGCTGACAGAGTGTTTTTAATTGATGAAAATGGCGGGTTTGTAAGAGCCGATGCAACGCTTTTATTATTGGCAAAGTATTTTTTGCAAAAAAATCCCGGTACGGCGGTTGCTTACAACGCAGTTTGTTCAAAAGCAGTGCCGGAGTTTATTAAAAAATGGGGCGGAGAGCCGGTAAGGACGCAGGTTGGTTTTGTTAATGTGAGAGAAGGCTTATTGAAAAATAATGGGATTGTGGGAGGCGAATTGTCCGGCCATTATTGTTTCAAGGATAATTTTTATTCTGATTCTGGAATGATCGCTATGCTTTGCTTATTGCAGGTGATTTCAAAAGACGGCAGAAAAGTTTCGGAGATAATAAAAGAGCTTTCCCCTTATGCAAAAGGATCTGAAACTAATTTTGAGGTAAAAGACAAGAATAAAATTTTAGAAAAAATAAAAGAAAAATATTCAGCCGGCCAGCAAGATTTTTTAGACGGCATTACAGTAGAATATAAAGATTGGTGGTTTAATGTGCGTGCATCAAACACAGAGCCATTATTGCGCTTAACCATTGAAGCCGACACAAAGGAAATTTTAGAACAAAAACAAAAAGAGATAACAGATATTATTAATAAATAAAAAAATCAATTGAAAATTTTAGGAGAGCCCCATTTTTTCGCGGACTTCCTGCATTGTGCTTTGGGCGATAATCTTTGCCCTTGATTTGCCTTTATTCAAAATTTCCTGCACATAAACTTCTCTTGATAGAAGTTCTTTTTGTTTTCTGCGGAAAGGCTCTAAATAATCAATTACAGATTTTGCCAGTGATTTTTTAAAGTCAGCGTACCCTTTGCCTTTAAATTGTTTTTCAATTTGCCCGGTTGCCTGGCCGGTCAATAAGCTATAAATTGTTAAAAGATTTGAAACGCCAGGTTTTTTGGCAACATTGTAAGTTATGCCTTTGCCAGAATCTGTCTCTGCTGACATTATTTTTTTTGTAATGATTTCTGGCTCATCAAACAAGGAAATAAAGCTTTTTGGGTCGTCTGTTTTTGACATTTTCTTTTTTGGGTCTGTCAAACTCATTATTTTTGCCCCCGATTTTGCTAAAATTACTTCTGGCTCAGGAAAGGTTTTGCCGAATTTTTGGTTGAATTTGCGCGCTATTGTCCTGGCCAACTCCACATGTTGTTCTTGGTCTTTGCCGACGGGCACCTGCTCTGTTTTATATAAAAGAATGTCAGCTGCCATTAAAACAGGATAATCTAAAAGTCCGGCATTAATATTATCTTTAAACTTTTTGGATTTGTCTTTATACTGGGTCATTCTTTCTAATTCTGAAACCGGGCACAGGGTATTTAAAAGCCAGCAAAGTTCTGTGTGCCCTTTAATTTGCGACTGCACAAAGATAATTGATTTTTCAGGATCAATTCCGGCTGCGACATAGGCAATCAGCTTTTCTCTGATTGATTTTTGCAGTTCTTTCGGCTCATAGGGGATTGTCAAAGAATGCAAATCAACTATAGAGAAAATGCATTCATTTTTTTCCTGCAATGCAATCCATTGCTTTAAAGCCCCTAAATAATTTCCTATATGAATTTGTCCTGTTGGCTGAATGCCAGAAAATATTCTCATGTTTTTTTTGATTAATTGTACTATACTTCTATCACAACGGGCAATATCATTGGCCTACGGGAAGTTTTACTATTTAAGAAATCGCCGACTTTGTTTCTTATTTCGTCTTTTACATATGTCCAATTTACCGCGCCGTTATGGCCGGCTGATTTATCTACGATTTCAATTACTTTTCTGCGCGTCTGGGCTAATAAGTCTTTTGATTCTCTTAAGTAAACAAATCCCCGTGAAATTATATCGGGGCTTCCTTTTACCCTGCCTGTCCGCCTGTCTATTACAGCCACAATAACAAACATTCCGTCTTTTGCCAGCATTTGGCGGTCTCTCAAAACAATTTCTCCTACATCTCCCACTCCGAGCCCGTCAACGAAAACATAGTCTGTGGGCGCTTTTTCTTTTAATATTTCAGCTGATTGATTTGTGAATTTTATAATAGAGCCGTTGTCTGGAACGAATATTCTGTCTTTTGGAAAACCCATTTCTCTGGCAATTTTGGCAGCCTCTTTCAAAAAGAAGTGATTGCCGTAAACAGGAATAAAATAATTCGGCCTTATTTCTTTTAGCATATATTTTATGTCTTCGCGGTTGGCGTGGCCTGAGGCATGCACGTCTGCAACGTCTGAGTGGTAGACATAATCGGACAAGCGGTAAAGGTTGTCTTTTAAGCGTTGGACTGTGCGTTCGTTTCCCGGAATTACAGAAGAGGAAAAAATAACAGTATCTTCTTTTTTGATTTTTATGTGCCTATGGTTTCCTGCGACAATTCTTGATAAAGCCGCCATTTCCTCTCCCTGAGCTCCCGTGCAGATTATAATAATTTTATTGTCAGGGTAGTTGTGGGCTTTGTCTGTGGGGATTATCACGCCTTTGGGAATTTTAATATAACCTAAACGTTGCGCCAGTTCGATATTTAATTTCATTGAAAATCCGTCTAATGCAACCTTTCTTGAAGTATGCGAGGCATACTCTAAAATCTGTTTTATTCTTTCAACCTGGGACGAGAAAGTGGCGATAATTGTGCGGCCGGGCGCCTGGCTGATAATTTTGTAGAGATTTTTCACGGCGTCTTCTTCCCGGACATTAGTTTCATAAATTAAAGCACCGAGCGACTCTAACATTAAAACAGTAGGCCTTTTTAATTTAGCCAGCTGGGAGTAATCTATTATATTTTTCCCCGCAGGAGTTTTTTCAACCCTCCAGTCGCCGGGATGTATTACAGTTGCCGCCGGGGTTTCCAAGATTATGCCGACAGCATCTATAATTGCATGGTCAACCTGGAAAAACCGCAGATTAAAAGCGCCTAGGCTAATTTTTTGATGCAAGTCTTTCACATAAATTGTTTTCAGTTTTTTGGAGGCTCCATGGTATAAATCTTCAACCCTGTGTTTTACCATTTCAACTGTCAAAGGCCTGCCGATAATTTGAGGATTCCCTAATTTTTGCAGCAATATCGGGGCAGCTCCAATGTGGTCTAAGTGTCCGTGGGAAAAAACAACCCCGCGGATATTTCTTTCTTTGCCTTTTAGGTATTCAACATTGGGAATTACATAGTCAATTCCCGGCATATCTTCTTCTGGAAATTGCAGGCCCATATCTAAAATTACAATGTCTTGTCCAAATTCAAAACAAGTCATGTTTCTGCCGACTTCTTCGCATCCCCCAAGGGGAATAATTCTAAGGTTTTCTTTTTGAGGAACCTTAAAAGATCTAAATTTTATCATAATTATTTTTTGCGGAAATTTTTTATGAGTTCGATCTCCGCTATTATGTGCCGCGGGTGGGACTTGAACCCACAAGCCTTTCGGCATACGGCTCTGAACCGTACATGTTTGCCAGTTTCATCACCGCGGCAATTTTTTATTTGAGAAAGTCTAAATTTTGAGGAATAAATTGTAGAGGTTTTTTAAAACGCAGTTCTGGGACTGATTTGTAGTTTTCGTTTTTAATCCAGCCTTGCTTTGTATAATAGTAACAGGCGCCATGCATTTTTTCAAAAAGAGAAAAATTTCCTTTATCTTCTTTTCTAACCCAGTTTGCTGTTTTGAGTTCTTCGTTTGAAGGATTAATGGTTATATGGCCGTATCCTGCTGGGATAATAATTGATTCGCCCTTTTTAGCTTTTACTGCGCAGACGTCTTCAATTTTATCTTCGTTGCCTTTCTGCATTAAATATACTCCTTCTCCTTCTAAAACTATATATAGTTCGCCGTAATTCCCAGCATGCAGATGCCCTTTTGTTTTTATAAATTCTTTTCCCAACATTTTAGGCGGGATAATTGTTATGTCATACCTGAGGCCGTCTTTTTCTTCGAGCATTCTGTACATATAATACAACTCAAGGTTTTCAGCTGATTTTGCCCATTTTTGGTCATATAAAACATCGCGCATATCATTTAAATAGCGTATGCCGGGAGTGAGTTTTGACAGGTCGAAATTCACTTTATGTTTAAAAATTATTTCCAGACTCTTTTGATTTCTATATACCAATTTTCAATATTGGAAAATCTTTTCGCCGGGTCAACTATTTTTGTTGTATCTATTCCCTTTATTTTTCCAGAAATCCAATAAAGATAATCAGGGTTGTACAAAAATAAAGCCGGCGCGTCTTCAATTATTATATCTTGCAGTTTTTCATATTTTTGGGCTTTTATTTGTCCATCTAATGTTTCTCGCGCTTCTTTTATAATTTGGTCAGCATCTTTGTTTTGGTATTCTGATAGATTCAATCCCGGATCTAATATTTGCGAAGAATGCCAGAAGGGATAGAGATCGGGCTCAGATCCCAAAGCCTGGCCGAAAAACAAAGCATCGTAGTCTCTGTTTTTTATGAGCTCTTTTAAAGCTGATAATTCCACAATTTTAACATCTGCTTTTACTCCAACTTTCTGCCAGTAGTCTTTTAGGAGATTGGCGACTTGGACCATTTGCGGCTGGTTTATGGTGGTCAAAGTAAATTTTAGAGGCTGGGAGTTTTCTTGGGAAACAAGGCAGACTTCGTTAAGTTTTTTGCGCGTTGAGGGACCCGTTTCGCCAGTTGGGTCTGTTTCCGGCAAATATTTTTTCTGGAATTCAGTTACCGCGTTTTCTGTTGCTTTTCCATAAGTGCCGCTGGTTTCTCCCTGCAAGCTCTCTTTAAATTTAGAATCTAATCTCGACAGGCACCCCTGAAGTTCTGTTACTTCGCTTCCTTTTGACCCGACTTTCAAATAGCTTTTATATTGAAAAGCAGGCTTTTTATCGTTTATTTTCACTCTTTGGCCCGAACCAGAATCTTTATAGCCAGATTTGTCTAAAAGCGATTCTGCTTTAGCCATATCAAACCCGTAAGTTTTTGTCGCTTGCGCATAGCTAAAATATCCAGGCAGGATGGGAGAATTGACAAGCGAGATTTTGCCTTTTGTCGAAGAGTTTATATTTTTTATAAGCTCTGATTTGTTTACTGAATAATTTAACGCCTTTGTTATATTGCTGTCAGAGAGGATTTTAGATTTTTGCGTATTAAAGAATACAGCGAAATATCTTGGAAGCAAAAAAGAATAAACATTAAATTTTTCATTTTGCGACCATCCCTGCTGTATATTTTTTTCTGCTAAAACCTCGTCATTGTCCAAGTACGTCAAAGAGAAACCATCAATAGTTTTTTGATTCACAGCTTTTATCAGGTCGTCTTTGCTGCCGAAAAACTGGAAAGACATATTAGATATATAAGGAGCTTTATTGTAATATTTAGAGCTGCTTTTTAAAGTAATGTTTTTTATGAAACCGCTGTTTGTCTGGTCTAAACCCGACACCATATAGGGCCCGGACCCAATGGGCTGCAAATTATAAGAAGAGAGCGCGAAGTTTTCCGGCACTATATTTTGCCAGATGTGTTTAGGGATTATTTTTACAGTGGAGTTTTCTAAAAAAGAATTATATGGGACTTGAAGAGACAAAGTAAAAGTTTTGTCTGATGTTTTTTCTATATCTACGTCTATCCAATTAGCCCTTAAAGGGCTTTTATAGTCTGAATTTTGGATTGTTTCTATTGTGTAAACAATGTCATCGGCTGTCAGGGGCGCTCCGTCTTGCCAATAAAGATTATCTTTTAGCTGGAAGCTGTAAGTTTTTCCGTCATCTGAAATTTGATAGCTTTTGACTAAATCATTTACTATTTTTCCATCTTTGTCGTAAGTCATTAACCCCGAATAAATTAAGTCAATTAACATTCTGTCAACGTCATTGGTCTCTCCGTAAATTGGATTTATGAATCTTGGCTGGCCGACTATGCCTTCTATATAGGTCCCGCCAAAAGCTGGCGCTTCTTTTGTGTTTTTTATATATAAATCAATTGCAAGATATGCAAAAGATGCCAAAACAATAACCGCAAGAGTTATAAATATAGTCCTTTCGGTTCCTTTTAGTATTTTAAAAATTTGTTTCCACTGCGAAAACTTGGGAAACTTCATTCTTTAATTTACGGAATTAATATATTTAATACGCCTAAAACTAGAAAAAGAGTTGCTAATACTATTGTTGCATAATAGATTTTTTTTTGCGCTCCGCGCCTGGTAGAATAAAATTCGCCTCCGCCGCCGAAAGCAGACCCCAAAGCGGCTCCTCTTTGCTGGATTGTAATTAATACTATTAAAGCTATAGAGACCGCGATTTGAGAATAAAATAAAATTTGGTTCATTTTAGTCTTTGCCTTTAATTAAGAATTTTTGAATTATAAAATTTAATCCCCAGACAATAAGCGTTGTGTACAAAAGAGGCAGAAGCCATGGGACATAAAATTCATCAAACATCAAATCTAAGAACCAAAGCATCGCCATATTTATTACTATACTGAAAAGTCCTAGTGTTAGCAACTCTAACGGCAATGCGATAGCCTTTAATATAGGCCTTACAAAATAATTAAGCAAGCCTAAAATAATTCCTAAAACTAAAAGAATCTGCCATTGCTCGGCTAAAGGTATTCCAAAAAAACTTGACTCAGGATAAATTCTAACCACAACTAAAGGTATAAACCTTACAGCTAACCATAGCCCTGCAACGGCAGCCATAATTTGAGAGAAAAGCCTTTTCATCTTTATATATAATAGCAGATTTTAGACCTTAATGCAATGTTTAGGCCAACAAGTTTTTTTTGCGGAGTTTTTTGTG
>CAZGLJ010000008.1:15499-24705 GCA_964526025.1 uncultured Candidatus Saccharibacteria bacterium
GGATATTTCCATTCGGGATGTAAAAACCTTCTTTGCAGAGTTTCTTTTAACATTGCAATATCGTTTGGCTCATTCTTAATTCTAATTTTGAACTTTCTGTATTGGTTTTTGTCCGGTTGGCCATTTACAAAAACCACCATAGAGCCGGTTGCTTGCTTGCCCTGGATATTTGAAACATCGTAGGCCTCAATACGAGAGATGTTTTTTTTGACACCCACAATTTTCTCTAAAGTTATTCCAAGACCTTGGAAGGTCGGACCTTCCAAGACTCTCCCGTGCGACATTACTTGCTGTAAAGAAAAAATTTTGTCCCTGGCCCTTGCCGCCTCTTCAAATTTATTTTCTTTTGACAGCTGTCTCATTTCTTTTTTCAAAGAATTTAAAACCGCGTTTCTTTTTCCTTTTAATATCAAAATTAATTTTCTGATATTTTTTTTGTAGTCGTTCAAATCAGGATTAGGCCCGGGGCACAAATCTAAATGACAATAAGTGCATTTATTTTTAGAGTGTTTTTTCGTTGTGTAGTAGGGAAACACCCTGCGCAAAAATCTTAAAACCTTTTTTAAAGAAGTTCCCTCAACAAAAGGCCCGATATATTCAGTTTTTGCATGATTTTTCTGATGAGTAATAAAAATATATGGCATGTCTTGTTCTTTTTTGGCAATGGCGACATAAAAATAGTTTTTATCGTCCCGCCACATTACATTATATTTTGGCTGATATTTTTTAATTAAGTTAGCTTCCAAAATCAATGCGTCAATTTCAGAGCTTGTTTCAATAAAACCAATTCTTGTAATCTTATTTATAAACAAATTATCCCTGTAGCTGGGTTGCTGAAAGTGGTTTTTGACCCGGCCGCGGATATTTATAGCTTTGCCGACGTAAATAACATCAAGCCCGCCTCCGCCTTTTGGCTTCGGCGAGGCAAAGCAATAAACTCCGCTTGTTTTAGGGAGCTCGTTTAACTTATTCTTTGATATAAATTTGAATTTATCCACGATTATATTAAACAACAAAAATGTCTTTTTTTCAACTTTAATTGTTGACAAAATTTGGCAAAGTATTAGTGTTAAATCGGCGTTGTTCTTTGAAGATTAAGTTTTTTTGCAAAAGGATAATGTTATGAATGCGTTGGTTATCGGATTTGGAATACCAATTTGGTTTTATGGGGGTTGGATATTTTGGCCTACCATATTGATGGGATTGTTTTTCGCCTGTTTTTTTGCTGTAGCTTTTATAAAAGGGTTGCGAGGCCACTCTTTTAAAGATGGCTGGCTGGGCGAACTTTTTGAGCCCGTGCCCCTTCAGGCGCTTATAGCTGTAATAATTTTTTTTGCAGCTCACTATTATGCAGAAACAGATTTCGCAAAATTTATAAACGATAAATATATGTGTATATTATTCGCTTATATTTTTGTAGCCTTGTTTATTCCAATAATGATAGTTGCCATGTGTTTTGCTTTTGTTATAGACATGGCTTTTGCCTTTTTGGGTTATTTTTTAGGAAAAGGTTTGAATTATATTTTACAAATTTCAAAAAATCTATAGAGCTTTAGCTTTGCCTTGCGACAACATCAAAAGGCTTTTTTATTTGACAAAATTTGGCAAAGTATTAGTGTATAAATAGAGTAAGTTAATTTGTTCTTTGACAAAGGAGATATGTATGAGAAATTTTGAGTTTTTGATATTTGCCTATTCTGATGATTTAGGCAGAGTTATTGAGGGATATGGATATTTTTTCTTTTTCCTTTTTCTAATTTTTGCTATTCCATTTATCCTATTATTGATATTTGGAGTATGGAGTTTAAATTTCATCGCTTTAATACATTGCTTTTTTCCGAGGTCAAATCTCAAGCTGTTGTCTCGGATAATATTGTGTCCGTTGGTTTTGTCGGCTGTTGGAAGTAATATTTTTCATATAATCTTTACATATAATACACTGAACCCAAATATGAAAAACATTATGAGAGATCCTATTTTCATAAAACCAACAATAAACGAAGGAATATTTCGTATTGCTTTGCTTATAGCAGTTTATGTAGTTTTTCCAATGTTAATTGTTAATATATTACATAGAGATATATTTAAAAAGAAGTTTAGAAAGAAGGAAGTATAATTTTTTAGATAACCCTGCGATTATATCAATGGGTTTTTTGTTGACAAAATTTGGCAAAGTATTAGTGTTAAATTAGTGTTGTACTTTGACCTCTAAATAAGGAGAGAGAGATGGAGTCGTCCTCGATTGAAGAACGCGTTATTAAAGTTGTCACCGAACAACTCGGGACACCAAATAGCGGGCCTATTACTCGCGAAACTTCCTTTTCTGACGATTTGGGAGCAGATTCTCTTGATGATGCAGAATTGGTAATGAAATTTGAAGAAGAGTTTAGCATCAGCATTCCTGATGATGCAGCGGAAAAAATTAAAACGGTTGGTCATGCCATTGACCATATCAGCAAAATTTCTTCTAAAAACCCATAGATTTTTTAAAAAAATTTTATATAACCCTGAGATTGTATCAACGGGCTTTTTTATTGCATACTTGAAAGATTAAAAATAAAGTTGTATAATGAACCACTTATATTTTTTTATGCAAGACGATTTTATAAAAATTCGAGGGGCGAGAGTCCATAATTTAAAAAACATTGATTTAGATATCCCCAAAAATAAACTGGTGGTGATTACCGGCCTTTCTGGTTCTGGTAAATCTTCTTTGGCTTTTGACACTTTGTATGCTGAAGGACAGAGAAGGTATGTTGAAAGCTTGTCAGCTTATGCCCGCCAATTTTTAGGAGTTATGGATAAGCCCGACGTTGACAGAATTGAAGGGATTTCTCCGGCGATTTCAATTGACCAGAGAAAAGCAATGCATAATCCTCGTTCCACAGTTGGAACAATTACGGAGATATATGATTATATCCGCCTTTTGTATGCAAGGATTGGAAAACCGCACTGCCCGAATTGCGGAAAATTAATTTCGCGTCAGACAATTGACCAGATTGTTGAACGGGTATTAAAACTTCCAAAAAAAAT
Source organism: uncultured Candidatus Saccharibacteria bacterium (assembly GCA_964526025.1). GTDB lineage: Bacteria > Patescibacteriota > Minisyncoccia > Minisyncoccales > Staskawiczbacteraceae > UBA11703. The sequence continues at coordinate 18,533 of CAZGLJ010000008.1, forward strand.
AGAGATTACGATTTTAGGTCCGGTTATCAAGTCAAAAAAAGGCGAACATCAGGCAGTTTTAGAGGAAATTCAGAGAGAAGGATTTGTAAGGGTGAGAGTTGACAAAGCAATTTATCCTATTGAAGAGGTATTAGAAAATCACATTGACAAACAAAAAAAGCACGACATTGAGGTTGTTGTAGATAGATTAGTTTTGGATAAAAAATTAGACAGGTCCAGATTGGTTGATTCTTTGGAAACAGCGTTGAGATTAGGCAAAGGAATTGTGATTATTAGCAAAGGGGGTCAGACCCCAAAAAGGGGGTCTGACCCCCTTGATTTAATTTTTTCAGAGCATTTTGCCTGTGAAACTTGCGGTATTTCTTTGCCAGAGCTGGAGCCAAGGATTTTTTCTTTTAATAATCCTTATGGCGCATGCCCTGAATGCACAGGTTTGGGAGAAAAATTAGAGGTTGATCCAGAACTTGTTATCCCGAATAAAAATTTAACAATTGCTGAGGGCGCAATTTGGCCGTGGTCAAGAGCCTCGCATAAAGTAGGCAGGCAAGGATATTTTTATTCAAAGCTTTTAGAATTGTCTGACAAGTATAAATTTTCTTTAGATGAGGAAGTAAAAGATTTGCCTAAAAAAATTGTAGATATTATTTTATACGGCCTGCCTGCGCAGGCAGGTGATGGCGATTTTGAAGGAGTTATTTCAAATCTTGAAAGAAGATATCACGAAACAGATTCTGACTGGACACGAGCGGAAATTGAGCAATATATGGTGGTGAAAATATGTCCTAAATGCCATGGCAAAAGATTAAAGTCAGAAGTTTTAGCGGTGACAGTCGGTGATATATCAATTGATAAAATTTCTGAAATACCCGTTGATAAAACAAAGGAATTTTTTGAGAAATTATTTTCTAAATTAAGCGTCCACGATTTTAAAATCAGCCAGCTTATTATAAAAGAAATTATTGACCGGCTCCAATTTTTATTTGATGTGGGTTTAGGATATTTAACTTTAGCCAGGCAGGCAGGAACTTTGGCCGGAGGCGAAGAGCAAAGAATTAGGTTAGCAACGCAGATAGGTTCAAAGCTGTCAGGCGTTTTGTATATTTTAGATGAGCCGTCAGTCGGCCTGCACGCAAGAGACCAGCATAGATTGATTGATACTTTAGTAAGGTTAAAAGAATTAGGGAATACAGTTATTGTTGTAGAGCATGATCCCCAGACAATGAAAGCTTCCGACTGGATTGTGGATATTGGCCCTGGCGCTGGCAAGCACGGAGGAAAAGTTGTTTTTGAGGGAACAGCGAAACAAATTATGAAATCTGATTGTCTAACTGGAAAATATTTATCTGGGAGACTTAAGGTTGAAATCGAAAAAAACTCAAAACTTAAAAGCCAAAATTCAAAACCGCAGCTTAAAACTCAAAACTTTTTGAAAGTAGTTGGCGCGCAGGAGCACAACTTAAAAAACATTGATGTGAAAATTCCTTTAGGAAAATTTGTCTGTGTCACAGGGGTTTCTGGCTCTGGAAAGTCATCTTTGATAAACGATATTTTAGCAAGAGCTTTACTCAGAAAATTTTACAGGGCAAAAGAGGAGCCGGGAAAACATAAAGAAATTCTTGGCATGGAAAATTTAAATAAGGTTGTTTTAGTCGACCAGTCGCCAATTGGCCGGACTCCGAGGTCGAATCCAGCCACATACACAGGAGCTTTTTCATACATAAGAGATATTTTTACAAAAACAAAAGAAGCAAGGGTGCGCGGATATTCTGCCGGCCGTTTCAGTTTTAACGTAAAAGGCGGAAGGTGCGAGGCGTGCGAAGGACAGGGGCAGAAAAAAGTTGAAATGTATTTTTTGCCCGATATTTATGTTGAATGCGAAGAGTGCCACGGCAAAAGATACAACAGAGAAGTTTTAGAAATTGATTATAAGGGAAAAAACATTGCAGATGTTTTGGCGATGAACGTTGAAGAGTCAATGGAATTTTTCAAAAATATTCCAGGGCTTTATGAAAAATTAAAAACTTTAAAAGAAGTCGGGCTTTCTTATGTAGAGCTTGGACAATCTGCCACATCACTTTCTGGCGGAGAAGCGCAAAGAGTAAAACTGGCAACAGAATTGTCGAGAAAAGGCACTGGCAGGACTTTGTATATTTTAGACGAACCGACAACCGGTTTGCATTTTGACGACATTAAAAAATTAATTTTAGTGTTAAAAAGCTTGGTCGATAAAGGAAATAGTGTTTTAGTTATTGAACATAATTTAGACCTTATCAAAAACGCTGACTGGCTCATTGATTTGGGGCCCGAAGGCGGAGACAAGGGCGGCGAAATTGTGGCAGAGGGAATGCCAGCGGAAATTATTAAAAATCAAAAAAGTTATACAGGAAAATATTTAAAGTCAGCCTAGTTTGATTGTTTGTTTAATTTTTGTTAATGTAATTATGATAGCGGGTGCTATCAAGCAGCTCTTTGACAAAGGAGGATGCTAGCATGTCAGAAAATAAAAAATGCCAAGAGCCAGACTGCCCGGGATTTTTAGACGTGAACGGTTTTGTTATTTTGCAGGTAGGCGGTTGCGCCATTTCTTCGCTAGGTTATCCTTGCGATGTTTGCGGCAGACTGCATAAATGGGACGGTCCAGAATTAATATTTAATGATCGAGGCCAACAACTTTTTCGTATAATTGAAAGAGGAAAAGTGCTGGTTGAATACAGAGATAAAAATATTCCCATTATGGCTGAGACAGCGACAGGAGATGATTTATGAACAACGACAAAATTAATAAGGAAACCTTTAAAGAGCTTGGCGCATATATTGGCGAAACTATTAAGGCTGTTCGCAGGGTGCGCGGCAAAAGTAAGGCGGATTTAGCGGTATTATTGCGAAATGAATATGATTGGATAACAACAATAGATTTAATAGCGCAAATAGAAAGAGATGAAAGAAAATTATCTTTTGAAGAATTTTTAGATATTTGCGACGCGCTCGGACTCTCGCCAGAAGAAATGCTGGCTTGCGCAAAATTAGCGAAGCATGAAAGCGAAAATTTTTCATAAAGACAGGCGAGGATTTATATCCTTGCTTTTTTATGTCTCTTGACAAAAAGGCAGAATTAGATTAGATTATATTATTAGAAAAAATTAATAATTATTAATTAAAAATATTATGAATATCAAACCATTAGCTGACCATATTTTAATAGAACCAATTAAGGAAGAGGAAAAAACCAAAGCCGGTATTTTTTTGCCTGAGACCGCAACTAAGGAAAAATCAGAAGAAGGCAAGGTAATTGCAGTAGGCCCTGGGAAAAGAAATGACAAGGGAGAAATAATTCCAGTTGCAGTAAAGCCAGGCGATAAAGTTTTATTTCAAAAATACGGGCCTTCTGAAATAAAGGTTGATGACAAAGAATATTTAATCGCGAGAGAAGAAGATATATTAGCAATAATTGAGTAATTTTTTAAAAAATTATGGCAAAACAAATAAAGTACAAAGAAGAAGCAAGAAAAATTTTAAAAAACGGCTTAGACAAAGTAGCCAATGCTGTTAAAGTGACATTGGGCCCGAAAGGCAGGAATGTTGTTTTAGGCTCTGGTTTTGGTTCGCCGACTATCACTAACGACGGCGTAACCATAGCAAAAGATATTGAATTAGAAGATATTGTTGAAAATATCGGAGCCGAAATTATAAAAGAAGTGGCTTCTAAAACTAATGATATTGTGGGCGACGGAACAACATCGGCAGTTTTACTGACTCAGGCAATTGCAACAGAAGGTTTAAAAAACGTTGCCGCCGGCGCCGACCCTTGGGCTTTAAGAAGGGGAATAATAAAGGCAAAAAATGCGGTTGTCCAGGCTTTAAAAGAAATGTCAAAACCAATCGGAAATAAAGAGGAAACTTCGCAGGTTGCCACCATTTCAGCCCAAGATAAAGAAGTGGGAGATTTGATTGCCGAGGTTATGGAGGAAGTCGGAAAAGACGGAGTGATTACCGTTGAAGAGTCAAAAACATTCGGGCTTTCAAAGGAAATTGTAAAAGGTTTGCAGTTTGACAGGGGGTATGTTTCTCACTATATGGTCTCAAATGCAGAAAAAATGGAGGCAGTTTTAGAAGACCCATATATTTTAATAACAGATAAAAAAATCGGTTCTTTACAGGAAATTTTGCCCGCGTTGGAAAAAATAGTTAAAACAGGAAAAAAAGAATTAGTGCTCATTGCAGATGATGTTGAGGGAGACGCTTTGGCAACTTTAATTGTAAATAAATTAAGAGGAATTTTTAATGCATTAGCTGTAAAAGCTCCTGGCTTTGGCGATAGAAAAAAAGAAATGTTAGAAGATATTGCCGTAGTGACTGGGGGCCAGATAATTTCTGAAGAAAAGGGAATGAAATTAGAAAATATTGAATTGGAAATGTTAGGCCAGGCAAGGAAAGTAATTTCCACAAAAGAAAATACAACAATCGTTGAAGGCAAGGGCAAGAAAGAAGAAATTGAAAAAAGAATAAGCCAGATTAAAAAAGAAATGGCAGATTCAACTTCTGAATTTGACAAAGAGAAATTACAGGAAAGGCTGGCTAAATTATCCGGCGGAGTGGGGGTTATAAAAGTAGGAGCTGCCACAGAAGTTGAGCAAAAAAGCCGCCAGCACAAAACAGAAGACGCTTTGCATGCCACAAAATGCGCAGTTGAAGAGGGAATAGTTCCTGGCGGAGGGGTTGCTTTATTAAGAACTTTGCGTGCCTTAGAAAATATTACAGCTGAAGGCGACGAAAAAACCGGAGTTAATATTTTAAAACGCGCTATTGAAGAGCCGATAAGGCAGATTTCAGAAAATGCTGGCGTTGACGGAGCTGTTGTTGTCCAGAAAGTTAATGAAGGCACAGATGATTTTGGTTTTAACGCTCAGACAATGATTTATGAAAATTTAATAAAAGCAGGAGTTGTTGATCCGACAAAAGTTGTAAGGACAGCTTTAGAAAATGCGGTATCTGCAGCCTCAATGTTGCTGACAACAGAGGCATTAGTTGCAGACTTGCCAAAGAAAGAAGAGGGACACAGCCATATGCCAAACTCAATGATGGGCGGAGATTATTAAAATAATTTTAGAATTTAATTTTAAAAAGAGGGCTTCGGCCCTCTTTTTAATTTGACTTGTATTTAGCTTGATTTTTGTATAATATAGAATATATGAAGTGTCCAAGTGACAATGAAGAATTGGATAAGGTTTTGTTCCATCATATTGAGGTTGATTATTGCCCCAAATGTTTAGGCGTTTGGTTTGATAAAGACGAACTGCGGCTGTCAAAAGATGATAAAGACAAAAATTTAAATTGGGTTGATGTTGACTTGTGGCGGGATAAAAAAAAGTTTAAAGTCGCTTATAGCAACAGGCATTGCCCGGTTTGCCGCGTGAGTTTGCGTGAGGTGGCTTATGATGAATCAAAAGTAAAAGTTGATTTTTGCAAAATGTGCGAAGGTATTTGGCTAGACAGGGGAGAATTCAAACAGCTCATAAATTATCTGAAAAGAAAAGCAGATTACGAAATTTTGCACAGCTACGCAAAAAATCTTGCCCTTGAGCTTTGGGAGGTTTTCTCGGGACCTGAAACGTTCAGGGAAGAATTAGCTGATTTTTTGACGCTTTTAAAATTATTTAATTATAAGTTTATCGTCAGGCATCCATATTTAAACATGCTGATTGACGATATGCCAAAATAAAATATTATTAATTTTTAAAAAATATGTTAATAGTATCGTGGATTATATTAATCATTGTCGTAGTAGTTGTTTTAGGAATAGTAGCTGTTTTTAACAGTTTGGTTACGTTAAAAAACAGGACAAAAGAAGCTTTTTCTGATATTGATGTGCAATTAAAAAGAAGATATGATTTAATTCCCAATTTAGTTGAGACAGTAAAAGGTTATGCCACTCACGAGAGAGAGCTATTTGAAAAAGTAACTCGGGCAAGGGCATCAGCAATGTCAGCTCAAGGCATAAAAGAAAAAGCAGGCGCTGAAAATATGCTTTCAGACACATTAAAAAGCTTGTTTGCCGTGGCTGAAAATTACCCGGATTTGAAAGCTTCAACAAACTTCTTGGAATTGCAGAGAGAGCTTACAGACACAGAAGATAAAATTCAGGCAGCCCGCAGATTTTATAATACAAACGTCAG
>CAZGLJ010000009.1:0-17739 GCA_964526025.1 uncultured Candidatus Saccharibacteria bacterium
TATTAATTCAGTCGCCTCCAACAACGAGGAATCTATTTTTGCTCCGAGTGTATGCCTTGAATCTTTCGGAAAGTGTGGCAAAAATTCGTGCCACAATTTGTAAATTACAACCAGCCCGCCGATAAGCTTTAAACCAAAGGTCTGGGGGGGGGGGCTTAGAGGCTTCACTTTTGTTATTTATATTCTGTCCATGAAAATTATTTTCAATCATAAATTTGAAGATTTAATTAGTATTGATAACTTACTTTTAGCCTGGCAGGAATTCATCAAGGGGAAGCGCAATAAAAAAGACGTCCAGATTTTTTCATTTCGTTTGATGGATAATATATTGTCATTGCACGAAGATTTAAAAAATAAAACATACAGACATGGCGGATACCAACGTTTCAAAATAAACGATCCAAAGCCAAGAACAATTCACAAAGCCAGCGTCCGTGACCGCCTATTGCATCACGCCGTGTATCATATATTATACCTGTTTTTTGATAAAACATTTATTCCGGATTCTTTTTCCTGCCGCGATAATAAAGGCACGCATAAAGCAATAAAAAAAATCAGAGAGTATGCCAGCATCGTTTCAAAAAATAATACAAAGGCCTGCTGGATTTTAAAGTGCGATATTAGAAAGTTTTTTGCGTCAATCGATCAGAATATTTTAATAAATATCTTGGAACAGTACATACCGGATAAAGATATAGTAAACCTGCTGAAAGAAGTAATTTTTAGCTTTAAACCAAACGGCCTGCCCCTCGGCAATTTAACGTCCCAACTTTTTGCTAATGTTTATCTAAATGAATTTGATCAGTTTGCAAAACACAAGCTAAAAATAAAACACTACATCAGATATGCAGATGATTTCGTTATTCTATCAGAAAATAAAAATTATTTAAAAACCACATTAGAGCCAATATCAAGTTTTTTGCAAAACGTATTAGAGCTCGCCACGCATCCGGATAAAATATTCATTAAGACCTTATCATCGGGCATAGATTTTTTAGGATGGGTTAATTTTTTTGACCATAGGATTGTTAGGAAAATTACAAAGTTAAGAGCAGTTAGAAATATAGAAAAGGAAAGCACTAATTATGCGACAATAAGTTCCTATTTTGGTCTTTTAAAACACGGCAACACACATAAGGTTAAGGAAAATATATTGGAGAGGGTTTGCCGTGAAAACCTTGACAGTATATCTTGTTTATGATATACTATAGCCATAGTAGAATTAGTTCTTTTAAAGACAAAAATCACTTGCAAAAAGTAGCCGTAGCCAAAAGATATTAAAAAAATTGATATTTTCTGGCTATGGCTACTACGGCCAGCCCCATAACCTCGGGCAGAGGTAACTATTCCAGCTATAAGCTGGAGAGAGGAAGTGTATCATGAAGTACAATGATTGGACTCTCGGACAGGTTGAGGCGGTTTTCAACAAGCTGGGCGGCGACGACGGTGTTCGTCGTTTTCTGTCGGGCGAGTTGGTGGTCAAGCCCGTCGACATTAATTTGTCGACATGGAAAACCATCAAGCTCGGCACGTCCGGACTCAAGACCGCTGACGATTTCCGCAAGGCCATCAAAGACTGCGGAATGAAGATCGGCGACTGGGCAAACGACATCATCGGTAAGCCCAAGTTCACGGTTACCACCGGAGAGACGGAAGTTGATCTGGTCAAGGTCACTGTCGCTGAGCTCGGATTCAAGGACGGTGCCCGGCGCGACCAGATCTACGAGCGTGCCAAAGAGCTCGGCTTGGAGCTCTGTTCGCCGGAAGTCGGTCCTCAACTGCGGTTGCAGTACAATGACCAGCCGATGAACGGGTGGGTTCTTATCGGCATGGAGCCGATTCGCAATTCGGTCGGCGACCTCTTCGTGTTCCGCGTGGCGCGCGATGGCGATGGCCTGTGGCTCCGCAGTTATTACGGCCTTCCCGGCAACGTCTGGCGTGCCGACCACCGGTGGGTGTTCGTCCGCCCCCGCAAGTGTCAGAAATAGCCCTTGGACTCTTGGAGTCTCGGCTCTTGATAGAGCTCTGTCTCTTGGTCCCTTGGCAACAAGCCCCTCAATACATAGTGTAAAGAGGGGCTCTTTTTTTGTAAAACTATCTGTCATCTTGCAACCTACACTACACGAGGACGGTTGTTTTTTTTATTTGACATAATTTTCAGCAAGAGTATAATCAGAATAAAAAGGCACAAAATTTTTACAACTCGAAAACAAATAAATCGTTTTACAATAGCAAAATCTTTATTATTGAGGATACTGCGAGAAACATGGAGATAGAAATAAAAGAATAAAAATAAAAATCAAGCGATTTTTACGCTTGATTTTTATTTTGGCAAAGTGGTAGAATGATTAAACGTTAAAATTAATTCATTAAAAGCATGGAAGAAGTAAAACAAACAGCTCAAGAAATAAAAAAGGAATATGTGCGGCCGAAATGGGACGAATATTTTTTAAATTTGTTGGAGCCAGTAGGAAGCAGGGGGACTTGCGACAGAGGAAGAAGCGGGTCAGTTATTGTAAGCCCAGGCCACACAATCATTGCTACAGGTTATGTTGGCGCTCCGCCAGGCCAGCCCCATTGTGACCAAGTCGGGCATTTAATGAGAACGGTGATTGATGAAAATGGAAATCAGTCCCAGCATTGCGTAAGAACTTTGCACGCCGAAGAGAATGCAATTTTACAGTGCGCAAAAGACGGCATAAAACTTGAAGGGGCCACAATTTATACAAAAATGGTTCCTTGCTATAATTGCGCTATGAGGATAATAAGATGCGGAATAAAAAAAGTGGTTGCCGGAAAAAGATACCATGCAGACGAAATGTCTTTAAAATTATTTAAAGATGCGCTCGTAGAGTTGGTTGTTATAGACAACACAAACGAACAATATTTAAATCAATAATTTATTCGCATGCATAAAGAAGACGAGCTGGTTCTTGTTATTCCCAGTAAAATAATTTTTGAAAAAGGGGTTTGGCAGGGATTGAAAACCGATAACCTGGACTACTACATAAATTTAATAAAAAATAACTGCCAGTTTAAAAGAAGAGGGGATGTTGAAACAGACCCCTCTTTTCAGCAGATAATTCCTTATATTGTCTTTAATTTTAAAGATAAATATTTTTTATATAAATATCTGCAAAAAGCCGGAGAAAAAAGACTAGTTAATACTTATCAGCTGGGGGTTGGCGGGCATATAAATCCAATTGACGGCAATGCCGATAGCAAAAATATTTTAGAAGCAGGTATGATGCGAGAGTGGTCAGAAGAAGTTGATTTTAAAGGAAATTTTTTAAGTAAAAAATTAGTCGGCATAATGAACGACGATACAAATCCGGTAGAACAAGTGCATTTGGCTTTAGTTTATAATTTTGAAGGCGACAGTCCGGACATTTCAATAAAAGAAACAGACAAAATGAAAGGCGAGTTAGTTGATATAAAAAATGTGGGAGAATATATCAAGAGCAGCCCGGGCGTATGGGTTAAAATAGTTTATAACGAATATTTATCTAAGTTATTATGATTAAAAATGATTATTCAGGAAAGTTTATTGTGATAGAGGGCTTGGACGGGTCAGGAAAATCTGCGCAGGTTGATTTAATTATAAACTTTTTGAAGAATCCGCCAGCTGGCGGAGGCAAAGAGGTTGTTGTTACAAAAGAGCCGACGATAGAATCAGAAGCTGGCAGAAAGATAAAACAAGCATTAAAAAAAGAGATTGTTATAGAGCCGTTAGATTTGCAAAAGTTATATGTGCAGGACAGAAAAGAACATTTGGAAAAAAAGGTTATTCCGGCATTGAAGGATGGAAAATTTGTTGTTTCCAGCCGTTATGCCTTTTCAACTTTTGCTTACGGGCATTCAGACGGATTAGACGTTGACTTATTGGTCCAAATGAATAATAATTTCTTATTGCCTGATTTAACGCTAATAATCGATGTTTCGCCAGAGTCTTGTATTAAAAGAATTGAAGGCAGGGGAGAGCCAAAAGAATTGTTTGAAAAAAAAGAAAAATTAGCAAAGGTTAACGAAATTTATAAAAAAATCCCCAATATGTTTGATAATGTTATTATGATAAATGGCGAAAGGCCAATACCTGAAGTTTTTGAAGATATAAAAAAGGTCGTTCTTTCACAATTGTTTCCCGAGAAAGGGTAAATTATGGACCAAGACAAATTCGCGCCTAATTTTGAGGGATTAAGTTTAAGCCAAGAAGACCGCTATTTAACAGAGCCCTTTTTTACTAATTTAGACTCGTCTGTTTTCGGCATTACATTTTTGCCGCCTGAAGTAATCGGCGCTTTATGCTCGCGCACAAGCAGGGCAAAAGATGATTTGAGAATTTCTTTCTTAAAAGAATTTATAAAGCCGTTTTTAGAAGGCGAAAGTCAGTATTCAGAATCGTTAAGAGCTTTGATTGATTTTTTGCACAAATATCCAGCCGAGCTAATTTTTTCAAATCCAAAAGCAAGGGATTTTTATATAACCTGGCTTGCCCAGTTTGGAGATGATTCAATTGCCCAGATGGCCGGAGCGCATCTTATTTATGCCGGCATTTCACAGATTGCCATAAAGCAGATTGAGGATATGCGAATAGGCATAGCTCCGATTGAGAAATCAACGCGCTACGTTGATTATTCTTCCAAAGTTAACGGAAGCTATCGCTATTATACAGACCCGACTTTGGAAGCTATGGGTTTGATTGGAGAATATAGAGCAGCAATGGATAATCTTTTTGACACATATACCAAACTTTTAGCAAAGTATATGGAATTTTTGAAAAAGTTATATCCTACAGAAGAAGAAAAGGTCTTGAGAACCAAAGCATTTGATACTGTAAGGCTGCTTTTACCGGTTTCAACTCTGAGCCAGCTGGCGCTTTATTCTAACGGCCAGGCATTTGAGTATATGATAAACAGGTGCTTAGACCACAGGCTGGGCGAAGTGCGCTGGACAGCAAGAGCTGCTTTGCAAGAGTTGGGAAAAGTTATCCCTGCTTTTCTGCGGAGAGTGGAAACTGACGACAGCAAAGATTATAGAAGATATTTGTCAGAAAGAGGCGAGAGGGTTCAGAAAGTTGTTGCCGAGGTTGGAATTAACCGACAGCCTGCAACATCAACAGAGCCCGCGGTAAAACTTCTTGAGTATGACCCTTCAGGAGAAGACAAAATAATTGCAGGATTAGTTTACGGCGAAACTCACGAACCGTTTGAAGTTGTTTTAGGAAGAGTGAAACAACTTTCTTCAAATGACAAAGAAAAGATTTTGCAGGAAGTTTTGAAAGACAGGAAAGCCAAGTATTACAAAATTCCGAGGGCTTTTGAAAGCGTGTATTTAAGGTTTGAAATTCTAATGAACATTGGAGCCTGGAGAGATTTGCACCGCCACAGAATACACACTCAAATAAGACAAAGATTCAGCATTAATAACGGTTTTGATGTGCCAGAAGGATTAAAGGAAGCTGGACTGGACGCTGAATTTGTTTCTGCAATTTCCAAGGCAGAAGAAGTATTCAGAAAAGTAGAAAAAGTTGACCTGCCTGCGCAGGCAGGTAAAGATTTAGCCCAATATTGCTGCGCTTTGGCCCACAAAGTAAGATTTATGCAGTACCAAAATATGAGGTCATTTTTTTGGGAGGCAGAATTAAGGACAATCCCGCAGGGCCATCCGGATTATAGAAAAATTGAGCAGGAAAAAATAAGGCAAGTCCAAAGAATTTATCCTTTGGTTGGAAAATATCTTTTAGCTGATATGCATGATTATGATTTTGCCAGAAGGGGAGATGCGGCCCAGATTCAAAGAAAGGAGGCGGAATTAAAACAATTTTTCGAAAATAACAAAACGCAATAGCTCGTTAAATCCAGCGTTGAGGCGCTGGTTTTTTTTTGCAATTTTGATATGATAAATAAAATTATGTATAAACCAACTATAGGTTTAGAAATACATGCAGAGTTAAAAACAAATTCAAAAATGTTTTGCTCCTGCAAAAATGATCCGAATGAGAAACGGCCGAATTTTAATATTTGCCCGATTTGTACGGCTCAGCCTGGAACTTTGCCTGTTGCAAACGAAGAAGCAATAAAAAAGGTTATAAAAACCGGATTGGCTTTAAATTGCGAAATTGCTAAAGACTCAAAATTCGATAGGAAAAATTATTTTTATCCGGATCTGCCCAAAGGCTACCAGATTTCCCAGTACGATATGCCTTTTTGCCAAAAAGGATTTTTAGAAATTGAAGGTAAAAAAATACGCATAACGCGCATTCACCTTGAAGAAGATACGGGCAGTTTGATGCATCCTGACGGCGCTGAGTATTCTTTAGTTAATTTAAACAGAGCTGGCATTCCTTTATTGGAATTAGTGACAGAGCCAGATATTAATTCTGGCAGGGAGGCGCGGCTTTTTGCTGAGGAGTTGCAGATGATTTTAAGATATTTAGGCGTGTCTTCAGCTGATATGGAAAAAGGCCAGATGAGAGTCGAAGTGAATATAAGCGTGAGTAAGGGCAAAAAACTTGGCACAAAAGTTGAAATAAAAAATTTAAATTCTTTTAAAGTTGTAGAAAAAGCAGTTGATTTTGAAATAGAAAGGCAGACAGAATTATTAAAAAACGGAGAAAAAGTGGTTCAGGAGACCCGGGGCTGGCACGATAAGAAAGAGATAACATTTTCCCAAAGAGAAAAAGAAGAGGCGCATGATTACAGGTATTTTCCAGAACCAGATTTGCCTGCAATGCATTTTGATGAAAAATTTATTGAAGAAATAAAAGGCACGATACCGGAATTGCCCGAGCAAAAAAGAGAAAGGTTTAAAACAGAATATGGTTTAGACGAAAACTCTGTTGAAATTTTCGTTGTCAATAAAGATTTGAGCGAATATTTTGAAAAGGTTGTTTCCGAGTTTGAAGGATGGTTGGAGTCAGAGTTGGGAAACGAAGTCATCCCGGATGAAAAAGAAAAAAAATTATTTAAACTAGTCGCCAATTATCTGATTTCCGATATTAAGGGTTTATTGCGCGATAAAGAATTTTCGGAAGCTGAATTCAAAATTACGCCGGAGAATTTTGCTGAGTTTGTAAAAATGATTTATAAAGGCGAGATTTCTTCAAAAATCGCAAAAATGGTTTTGCTTGATATGTTCAATACGGGAGCTGACCCTTCGCAGATTGTTGACGAAAATAATTTAAGGCAGATGATAGATGATTCGGAAATTGAGAGAATAATAAAAGAAGTTATCACAAAAAATCCAAAAGCAGTACAAGATTATAAAGCGGGCAAACAGAACGCTTTGCAATTTATGGCTGGCCAGGTGATGAAAGAAACAAGGGGTACGGCAAAACCAGAAAAAGTTCAGAAGATATTAAAAAAATTGTTATAGAGGTTTTTATTAGCAGGTTTATGAATCTTAATCAAAAAATAAAAAAATTTATAAAAGAAATTGAAGATATAGATAATTATAAAAATTTTAAAAAGACTTTGATTTTTACAGTAATTATTTGTTTGATTGTTTCAATTACTGTTTATAGCGTTCAGACCTATGGAAATTCTGATTTAAAAACTAATTGCAGCTATCTTGATCCTATTGCAATGGATTTCTTTGCTTTTTTTGCCGGATTGTTTTTGTTTATTGAAGGATTTATGAGAATTTTTGAAAATCCTGGCGCTTTTTTGAAAAGACAATTTACTAGAATTATAAGAATTTCTTTTGGGGTTGGCCTGTTAACTTTGCATATAATGCAGTTTATACATAAATAAACTTATTAAGCAGTTTAACCGCTTCTTTAAAATTTTTAACCCGATGAATTCTTTTATCTCTTTTAAACCAAGTTATTTGCCGCTTAGCATAATGCCAAGTATTTATTTTTATAGTTTCTGTTGCCTGCTCTAGTGTTATTTTATTATTTAAATATTCAATTATTTCTCTGTATCCAATGGCGTCAAAAGATTGTTGATTAGCGCCATATTTTTTAATTAATTTTTTTACTTCTTCAACCAGCTTGCTTTTTATCATTTTTTCAGTGCGTTGATTTATCCGTTCGCGTAATTTCTTTTCTGGCACAGAGACTCCTATTTCTAAAACATCAAAAAGGGGACTGCCTACTTTTCTTTGCTGAGAAAATGGTTTTTTGGTTAGTAAAGTTATTTCTAAAGCCCGGATAACTCTTCTTGGATTTTTAGGATCTACAATGTAAGCTGCTTCTGGGTCGAGTTTTATTAATTTTTTGAAAACAAAATCTAATCCATGTTTTTGGATTTCCTTTTCAATCTTTGCCCTCAAAGCGTTATCGGCCTTAACCTCTGGGATATTAAGATTTTCTGTTACAGCTTGGATATAAAGCCCTGTTCCGCCAGCTAAAATTGGCAATTTATTTCTTTTTAAGATTTGGCGTATTATTCTTACAGCCTCTTTTTTGTATTCTGCAACAGTGTAAGGCTTGTCAGGATTTCTAATGTCTAAAAGCCAATGAACAATGCCGCCAGATAGAATTTTTTTGCCTTTATGATTTATTTTTGGTTTTGCAGTTCCAATATCCATGCCTCTGTAAATTTGTCTTGAATCAGCCGAAACCACTTCGCCGTTGTATTTTTTGGCCAGTTTTATAGACAAATCGGTCTTTCCAGACGCAGTTGGTCCCAAAATTACAACTAATTTATTCTTTCTCATTAATCAATTTTATTAATATTTTTTCTCGTTTTTTCTTTTCAGGCCACGGGACATCATCTTTTAATTTTGCAGCTGCGGTCCCGGCGCGAGGGGAGTATTTGTTTATAAAAGCTAAATCAAAACCGATTTCTTTAGATATTTTTACGGTATTTTCGAATTGTTTTTTTGTTTCTCCCGGGAAGCCCACTATAACATCAGTTGAAAGCGAAATGTCCGGAATCGCCTTTCTGATTTTTTTGACTAGGTTTTTGTATTGAGCTGCAGTATATGGCCGGTTCATTTTTTTTAAAATTTTCTCGTCTCCTGACTGGATTGGCAGATTTAGCCTTTTTAACAGCTTCTTGCAATTTTGCATTGTTTTTATTAATTCATCGGAAAAATCTTTCGGGTGGCTTGTTGTAAAATTAAGCGTAAAATCGCCGGGAATATCATTTACCATTTTTAGAAGCTTTGGAAAATTAACATTTTTATTTTTATAAGAATTAACGTTTTGTCCCAAAAGCCAGATTTCTTTATGTCCGCTTTTTACTAGATTTTTTATTTCTGAAATTATTTTTTCTGCTGGTCGCGAGACCTCTCTTCCTCTGGTGTGGGGGACAACGCAATAGGTGCAAAAATTATTGCAGCCAGTCATTATTGGCACATAAGCAATGTTTTTTGAAGAATATTTTGGAGCGATATCTAAATAATCGCTCGGCAGCAATTCTTCGCTAGCGTTCGCTATTAAATTGGGGAGTTTCCTAATTTCTTTAATATCAATTACATGGTCAAACCCTTTTGCAAAAGCCTTTTTATCTTTGCCTAAAACACAGCCGGTTAGAATGGTTGTAAAATTTGGATTTTTTTCTTTTAATTTTTTGAATTTATGGGCTAAAAAGTGCACGCGGTCGACTGCCGGTTGGCGCACAGAGCACATATTAACTATAATTAAATCTGCCTCATTTATATTGGGGGTCATTTTATATTTTATAGAATCTAAAACCGCTGAAATTCTTTCTGAATCTGAAATATTCATCTGGCAGCCGAAGGTGATTATATAGTATTTCATAACGATAATAATACAACAAAATATAGCAAAAAAACAGCCCCGAGTTTATCGAAGGGCTGTTTTAAGTTCTCCTATGGTTTGATTATTTCGCATTTTTCCTCTACGCATTTTGATTGGGGGCAAGGAGCTTTAATGCAATTGAGCGTGGGGCAATCGGCGTCTGTTTTGCATTCTTTTCTACTTGTAATTTCTAGGCATTTAAATTCTGTTGCGCATCCCTTATTATCCTTTTCTACTTTAATTTTTCCTTGTTGACAGAAATCCGGAGATGGTTTTGTTAAAACTGGGCAATTTTTTCTTTCATTTTTTTGCTCCGCTTTTTCAACCATTTTATTTATTATGTTTTCCCTTATCGCCCCTATTTTTTGTTGCACTTCCTCGGGCATCTTTTCTTTTATTTTGTCTAATATTTCAGAATTAATTTCGTCGCCATTTTGGAGGGCGTTTTGTATCTTCTCTGCAATTTTATCCTTATTTTCCTGGAGTTTTGTCATCACTTCTTTGAATCTTTCTAAATGCTGCTCTCTTGCTTTTTTAATTTTTTCCAGAACTTGTTCTGGCACTTGCCCCTCTAGTTTTTCAAGAATTTTTTCGTGCAATACTTGCTGATTCGTAAACTTTTCTAAAAATTTATTCACCTCGGAATCATTTTCTGCCCTGCCTTTAATTTTATCAGCTATCTGTTTAATTTTATCAATTGTTTTTTCATATTTTTCAGTCGCTTTTTCTAATATATCCGAGCTTATTTTCCCTTCTTCAACTAATTTTTTAAGCTCTATTAATCTTTCGCTGGCGAATTTCTGCTGCAGGTCGGCTTTTTTCAGGTTGCCAAAAGCGAACCACGATTGTACGCCCCGGCCCCATTCTTTTAGAAAATAAAATGGATTGCCTGGCAGAAGCTTAGGGTCTGAAACGTCTAAATCCTGCGACGTGATTTCTTCATTAACAGCTGTCGCGGTTGTGTCTGCACTTGTGTCTCCTTGCGCTAAAATTGCGCCGGCTGTCAACGTAAAAAGTATAAACGAAACGATTATAATTGATTTTGTTATATTTAACATAGTTAATATTTTTAAATTTTTAATAATACGACCTTTTTATTTATTATACTGCTGATTTTTTAATTTACCATAATGTTCTACCTTATTTCTTCTTTCCTCTCTTTTATAAAATATCTCCATTTTTCCAAGAATTCTACAAGAGCTGAAAACGGCATATCGATTAAGACGTTGAAGAATGCCGCAATTGCATTATATTTTTTCCATTTGGCAGACAGCCATCTGCCCATGCCTGCGACCGGCAGAAAAAATATATCAGATAAAAAGCTTAAAAATCCTTCTTTTTCGTCTTCTATCGTTAATTCTTGAGCCCTTTTGCTTACTGCGGTGCCGGCGAATAATATCAAAGCAATAAATATTATATTAATTATAACAGAAGTTATGGGAAAGCCAAAATAGTTAAAAATTAAATATATGGCGCCAAAAGACACAAAAGCTGATGCGACATACACAAGAGAGATTATTGTTCTTGTGACAAGGCCTTTTCTTTTCCTTATTTTTATCTCATAAATGTCTTGTTTTTCTTTTTTGTAAACTATTTTCATAGTTTCCATTATGACAATGTTCAAGTTTTTTTCCGACGGTCGTTTAATTGAAGCTACCAGAACAAACATTAAAAAAGTGGGCACTAAAACGTCAGCTATTAATGTAGCAGTGTTGAGATGCCCCATAAGTATTTTAGCCAGTAAAACTTCAAGTATTAGCAAAGAAAGAATTTTAGTGGCAAAAATTGATATGGTAGAATAAATAGCAGCTCTTTGCATTCTCTGTTTTAAGGTGGCCAATCTTTTTAAATAAGCGCCTTTTATAAGTTTTTCTAAAACAGGCGGCTCTGAAATTTCTTTTTCTGTTTCTCCCGCGTTATTTTGCGATAAAATGTCGCCCAGCAACAAATAGGGCGTGTCGTATTTTTCGCAAACTGCATAAAACTTCGCGGCCAGCGGGTTTGACAGGTCTTCTTCTATTTTGCTCCAGATTTTGCATATGTTTTGGGATATTTTAAACAGCAGCTGTTCATCGGCCTTTTTCCATTGGGGATATTTGTATTTTATTAAGTTGTAGCTGATTATCGGCTTGTCTAATTTAAAAAGCGCTTGCTGTACGGCAACGTAAATTTGTATATCTGTGTCCTCTTTTTTCAAAAGGCCTGATTCGTAAACTTTATCTGAAACTTTTATTTTTTCTTTCATTAAGCCAAACATGTATTCAATCAGGGCCATTTCTTGTATGGCGGGAGCTAGTGTTTCTTCCACCTCGCATGAGCAAACCTCAATCAGCCAGTTATAAAATTGCAGACTTGCGCGCCCCTTTTTATTTTCAGGGCTGTTTTTTAATATAAAAATATATTTATCAATTATTTCTTGCACTTCCTGGATTTTTGATTCTTCAATTTTATCATTGGGAAAGTGCCCGCCTCTGATTAATTCTAAAACCAGAGATTCAGCCAAATCTTGGGTCTCTGAAAAATTATTCAGTTCCAAATCCAAAAATCTTCTTTTTAATTTCCTTATAATTGCTGCGCGGCGCATTAAGTGCTCTTCTTTCCAGTCAACAATTGTCCTTATTTGCTCATAAAAAGCAGCCACTTTTAACGCGACCTCGTCAACATGTATAGTTGGGGCGGCCTGTTTTTGAAGCCCTATTTGAAGCCCTAATTGATAAGCAAGATTATATTGAGATATTAATTTTTTTGTAGACTCGGAAAGCTCTTGCATGTTATTTTTTTTCTTGGATTTCCTTTGTAATTTTTTCAATAAATTTTTCTAATTTTACCGCTCCAATGTCTCCTTTTCCTCGCTCTCTGATAGAAACCGCATTTGCAGAAATTTCTTTGTCGCCGACAACTAAAAGGTAGGGGATTTTCTGCATCTCTGCCTCCCTGATTTTTTTGCCCAAAGTTTCATTTTCATTTCTCAGTTCCGTGCGGATATTTTTTTCTTTCAATTCTTTCTCAATTTTTTTGGCGTAGTCGCCGTGCTTTTCTGAAATTGGAACTATGGCAGCTTGGACTGGCGAGAGCCACACTGGAAACGCCCCTGCCAGGTGTTCTGTCAGAATTCCAATAAACCTTTCTATGGAACCGTAAACTACCCTATGTATTACAACAGGGGTTTTTGTTTTACCGTCAGAGTCTATGTACTTTAAATTGAATTTTTTTGGAATCTGGAAGTCAAGCTGGATGGTTCCCATCTGCCATTCCCTTTTGAGAGAATCTTTCATTAAAATATCTATTTTGGGGCCGTAAAAAGATCCGTCTCCTTTTTCAATAGTATATTTTTTACCGCTTTTTTCTAAAATATTTTTAAGCGCCAGCTCAGCTTTGCTCCAGCTTTTTGCATCTCCCATAAAGTCTTTCGGCCGCGTTCCCAAGCGAAATGAGTACTCAATATTAAATATTGAGTAGAATTTTTTGATTATTGCCAGAATTCTATTATACTCTTCTTCAATTTGCTCTTCTTTCACAAAAATATGGGCGTCGTCTTGCGAAAATTCCCTTACTCTTAAAAGCCCGTTTAAAGTTCCCGATTTTTCAAAGCGGTGCAAAGTGTCTGAATCGGAAAGCCTTAAAGGAAGTTCTTTGTAGCTTCGAGGTCTTGATTCGTATACCACCATGGCATTGGGGCAGTTCATCGGCTTTAGTCCGTAGGTTTCGCCTTCTTCGGTTTCTGACAAAAACATATTTTCTTTGTAATGGTCCCAGTGCCCCGAAATTTGATAAAGCTCTTTTTTATTTATAAGCGGGCTTTTTATTTCCTGGTAGCCCTCTTTTTGATGCTCTTCTCTCCAAAAATTTACTAATTCATTAAAAATAATTAACCCTTTGGGAAGCCAATAGGCCATTCCCGGGGCTGTCTCGTGAAACATATATAATTCAAGTTTTTGACCAAGTTTTCTGTGGTCTCTTTTTTCCACCTCTTGGAGCATTTTTATATAATCTGACAATTCTTTTTCTGTTTGGAATGCCAAACCATAAATGCGGGTCAGCATTTTATTTTTCTCTGAACCTTTCCAGTAAGCGCCGGCAATTTTTGTTAATTTAAAAGTATTTGGTTTAATTTCGCTTGTGTTTTTTATATGAGGCCCTTTGCATAAATCAGTAAAGTCTCCGTTAGCATAAATAGAAACATTTTTGCCCGGCAGTTCTTTTATTAATTCTAGTTTATAAGGCTGGTCTTTGAATAATTTTTTGGCCGCGAGTTTTGTGACATCTTTTTTAATAAATTTTTGATTCTTGGAGATTATTCCTTTCATTTTCTCTTCAATTTTTTCAAGGTCGCTTGGCTCTAAACTTTTTGGCAAATCAAAATCGTAATAAAAACCATTCTCGACTGCGGGACCCATCCCTAATTTTGTTTTGGAATATATTTCCAAAACCGCGCTGGCTAAAACGTGCGCCAACGAATGCCGAATTTTATCAATATTGTTTTCCATATAATTTTAAATTATTTTAATTTGTATAAAAATCTTCTTTTGGAATAATAATCTCCTGGACGTCGTCGGCGACTATTTTTATTTCTCCGCCTCGGTCGTCAACCCGGCCGGCTACGAAAACAATTTTATTTTCTAAAAGAGCCGAGGGATTTTTTTCAAGCAGGAAAGGAAATACCACGACCTCTGTTTTTCCTGTTAAATCCTCGAGCTTCATAAAAATCATCGGTTTTCCGGTTTTGGTGATAATTTTTTTGACAGAAGAAATTAATCCGCCCAATATTATTTTTTTATTTACAAATCCGGCGTCAATTTTTGAAATAGCGGTTGTTTTTGTTTCAAAAAGTTTTTTAAATCCGTTTAACGGGTGGGAGCTTACGTAAAGGCCTAAAAGCTCTTTTTCCCAGGTTAATTTTTCTAAAAGGTCTGCTGGTTTTGCATCAGACAACTTTATATCATTATTGCTTATTTTCGCAGTTTCGAAAAGCCCTATCTGGCCGTTGGTTTTTGATTTCTGGTTTTCTCTGGCGATTTCCAATAATTTTTCTAAATTCTGCAAAAGCTTGTTTCTTTCTGAGAATTCATCAAAAGCGCCGGATTTAATTAATGCCTCCATTGATTTTTTGTTTAAATCTTTAGAATGGATTCTGTATATGAAGTCGCCGATTGATTTAAACGGCCCTGATTTTTTTCTTTCCTCAACAATTGCATCAATAATATTTGTGCCTACATTTTTGATTGCCAGCAAGCCAAATCTTATCTGATTTTTTTCCGGCACAACAGTAAAATTTTTCAAAGACTCGTTGATATTCGGAGCTAAAACTTCAACGTTCATTTTTTTGCATTCATCAATTAAAAAGGCAATTCTTTCAACATCAGCTTTTTCTGAAGTTAAAACAGACGCCATAAACTCAACAGGGAAGCGGGCTTTTAAATAAGCTGTCTGGTAGGCGATTGTGGCATATGCGGCAGAATGCGACTTGTTAAATCCATAAGAAGCAAAAGGCAAAATCCATTGCCAAAGCTCCTCCGCAATTTTTCTATTAACGCCGTTTTTTATGGCTCCTTCAACAAATTTATGCTCCTGGGCGTCTAATAAATCTTTGATTTTCTTGCCAACCGCTTTTCTTAAAACATCAGCTTCTCCTAAAGTAAATCCGCATATTTCCTGGGCAATTTTCATCAATTGCTCCTGATAAATGCAGATGCCTTGGGTTTCTTTTAAAATCGGTTCTAATTTTGGGTGGAGATATTCTATTTTTTGCTTCCCATGTTTTCTTTCAATGTAGTCAGGAATAAATTGCATCGGTCCCGGCCGATATAGCGCCACCATTGCTGTGATGTCTTCAAAGGTTGTGGGGTGCAGTTCTTTTAAATATCTTTTCATCCCATCTGATTCCAATTGGAATACCGAGGTGGTCAGAGCTTCCTGCAAAAGCTTAAAAGTTTTTGGATCGTCATACGGGATGTTTTCAATATCAATTTTTAATTGATTATGCAAAACATAAATGCGGGCCAAAGTGTCTTCAATAATTGTAAGGTTTTTTAATCCCAGAAAATCCATTTTTAAAAGGCCCAAATCTTCAATACTGTGCATTTCGTACTGGGTTATAATTCCTTCCTGGCCTTGGGTAGGGCGCTGCAGAGGAACAGATTCGGTTAAAGGGTCGGCCGAAATTACAACTCCGCAGGCGTGCGTTGAAGCGTGGCGGGCAACGCCCTCCAATTTTTTGGCCAAGTCAATTAATTTTTTTGCCTGCTCGTCAGTTTGGTATTTTTCTTTAAATTCGTCAATCTTTTCCAGTGTTTCTGTCAAATCCATGCCCATTGGAATCATTTTTGCCAATTGGTCGCAATAAGAATAGGTATATTGCAAAGCTCTGCCGACATCCCTTACAACAGCCCGCGAGGCCATAGTTCCAAAAGTGATAATCTGGGCGACATGGCCCTGTCCGTATTTTTCAGCCACATATTTTATAACTTCATCCCTTCTTCTGTCGGCAAAATCCAAATCAATATCAGGCATTGATATTCTTTCTGGGTTTAAAAACCTTTCGAAAAGCAAATTGTGTTTTAACGGGTCAACGTTGGTCGTGTTTGTAAGGTAGGCAACTAAAGATCCGCCAGCAGAGCCCCGGCCGGGGCCCACGACTATCCTGTTTTGTTTTGCCCAGTTTACAAAATCCTGCACAATCAAAAAGTATCCGGCAAAACCAGTTTTTTCTATAACTGAAATTTCATATTTTAATCTTTCGATTATTTTTGGGTCAGGATTTTCGCCAAAGCGCGTTTTCAGCCCCTGCCAGCAAAGCTCTTCTAAATATTGTTCTGCGGTTTTGCCTTCAGGGACAGGAAAAAGCGGAAGTTTTGTTTTGCCTAATTCAAAATTAAAATTGCAGGCCTCCGCAATTTTTTGCGTATTTTCAATAGCTTCGGGCGCATCTTTAAAAAATTCCGCCATATCTTCCGGGCTTTTCATTGAAAAATCGTCCTGCAGCATTGACAACCTTTCAGGGTCGTTGGGGTCAGCTCCAGTGTTTATCAGCATTAAAATATCCTGGGCTTCTGCATCGTCTGGCCTTAAATAATGGATGTCATTTGTGGCAACCAAGGGTATGCCGGTTTTTTTAGATAAATCTTTTATGCGCTCATTGACGGTTGCTTGCTCTTTTATTTTAGGATGGTGCTGGAGTTCTAAATAAAAATTTTGCTTGCCGAAAATTTCTTCATATTTTTTTGCTAAAGCCGCTGCCTCTTCGTATTTATTGGCCAAGAGCAGGCGGGGGATTTTGCCTTGCAAACATGCGGAAAGCCCTATTAATCCTTCAGAGTGTTCTTTTAATAATTCGTCATCAATTCTCGGTCTATAATAAAAGCCCTCAAGGTGGGCCTTGGTCACAAGTTTTACTAAATTTTTATAACCCTGCTCGTTTTTTACCAGCAAAATCAAATGATGCCTCTTATCATCTATGCCTATTCTTTTATCCTGCATTTTTTCAAGGGCGACATAAACTTCGCACCCAATAATCGGCTTTATTCCTTTGGCTTTTGCTTTTTTGTAAAACTCAACAGCGCCGTACATTACCCCATGGTCGGTCAAAGCAACAGAATCCATTCCCAGCTCTTTTACATAATCTAAAAGCTCGTCTATTTTTGCAAGACCGTCTAGTAAGGAGTAGTGGCTGTGAACATGTAAATGAGTAAACTTTGCCATTGGATTTTATCATTTATTTTACCTTTTCTAGTTTGTTTTACAACTATTGACATAGATTTAACAATATGCTATAATTAAATATAGGGTAGAAATCAAACCTCAACTCCATAATTAAGGAGAAATATCGTGAGCAAGGAAAAACAGAGGCTGAATGAGGCCATGAATGATTCGTGGCAAAGACATCGGGAAGAAGGCGAAGAAGCGATGCGTCAGTTAGAAGCAAGGCTTAAATACGAGTTTACTGACTGCATTGATGACTACACTGACTTTGACCCCGGAACGGTTGAGGCATTAAGTCAGCCCGATTGGGGTTTAGCCAGAGAAATGGCCAG
>CAZGLJ010000010.1:0-9040 GCA_964526025.1 uncultured Candidatus Saccharibacteria bacterium
TTGACAATATAAAATAAATATGATACTATAAAAGCAGCACATTTTTAAAAAAGGAGATATGTCATGTATCGATGGCTAACAAGTACCCGGCAAGGTCAGGTTGTCTCGTTTCTTATTGTTTTGATTTTGATAGCTTCTTTTATGAGAAGCTCCCGCGCACCAACTGCTACAGTTGATGCGCCAAAACCGCCTGTCCCTGCTCCACCGCCCGAAACTCCGCTCTGCGAACCAGCCGCTGACGCGCCTGTCCAAGAAGACCTATGGCAGGAACTATGGCAAAAATTGCAAAAATTTTTGCCAACGTCGGAACAAGCGCCCAATTTTAAAAAGTTTGTAAGCGAGCTTGGCGGCGCCTGTAAAACGAAAGCTGCTAAAGCTCAAGACGAACTTTCGGAAATCGGAGAGCCGGCTGTCAAAGAGCTGATCGATTCCTTGTATTCCGCAAATAAGGATACAGGGATTCGGGCTGGCTGGGCGCTCATCAGAATCGGCGAACCTTCGGTGCAGCCGCTCTTAGATGAGTTAGCTGTGTGCGAAAAAAAGGACGCGCAGTATTTGATAAAGCGCATCCTTAAACACATCGGCCCTGCAATCGGGCCTCTGAAAAAGCTTAGAGGCAACGCAAGACTTCAGGAGGCGGCAAAGGAGATTTTAGAGGAGATTCAGAAAGACAAACTTTCTGAATCTGATGCTGTTTCTTCATGCGCCCCTGATGCCGCAGAGGCTGTTGAGGCGTATGAACAGGTTCTTGCTGATTATAGAGAAGCTGCCAAAAACCTGCGCAAGCAGAAAGCAAACCTGCAAACGGCAGCAAGGATAGCTCTCAGAAAACATTCTGAAAACTGGGTAAAACGCGCCTTAGAGTTAAGAGAAAAGATTGAAGAGGGAGAAAAATCCTTAGCAGAGCTTGACGAACAAGTCAAATCTGCAAAAGATAAAATCCCAGAGCCGACTTCGTAGGTTTTGCAACAACTGTTAAATCAGTTTATGCAAGACAAAGCGCTCGAGACCTATGTGGCACCGAGCGCTTTTTTGTTGACAAAAAAATTTGACAAAAAAACACCATTAATATAAACTATAATTACCATTGTTCCTTGTCAACTTCCACATAAAGGGGTGCATAAAAATGGAATCCAAAACGCCACAAGAATTTTCTTTTAATATAAGCCCACTGACCGGCGGAGCATTTAGCTCCTACGGAGCCTATCAAAAAGTATTATCTTTTCTTTCTGACCAGCAGGAAAAATTTGCAGCCGAAGACCTTATTGTTCAAAAAACTGAACTAACCAAAGAGACTGTAATATTTATCATTGATGCGTTGATTAACAACGGATTTGTTTCCCACTCAATACGCGACAGACAGCACTGGTATCGACTTCTTGCAATCGAGTGGGAAATAAAAATCACGTTTTCTCCTGCGAGGACAATAGAAGTCCTATAAAAACTTGCCTCTTATCAAAAATCCGAGTCTTTTGGACCCGGAATTTTTTTTGTTTAAATTTATAATTTTTTACCCACGAACTCTGCGAATTCTGCGAGGCGGCAACTGTATCCCCATTCGTTGTCATACCATCCCACTACTTTTACTAAATTATCTTTTACCATTGTTTCTTGCAAATCAATAATTGCCGAACGGCTGTCTTTGATAAAATCAGAGGAAACTAATTCATTTTCTTCAACTCCTAAAATTCCTTTTAGTTCTTTTGATTCAGCTGCTTTTTTAAAAGCTTCGTTCACTTCTTCTTTTGTTGTTGGCTTTGAAACTTCAACAATCAAATCTAACAAGGAAACCGTCGGCGTGGGCACGCGAATTGCAATGCCATCCATTTTTCCGTCTAATTCCGGAATCATTTTTCCCAAAGCCTTGGCGGCTCCGGTGCTGGTTGGTATTATGTTTAAAGCAGCCGCTCTTGCTCTTCTTAAATCTTTATGAGGCAAGTCTAAAATTCTTTGGTCATTTGTATAGCTGTGAATCGTCGTCATAAAACCTTTAACTATCTTGAAATTATCGTTCAAAACCTTTGCCATCGGCGCTACGCAATTTGTGGTGCAAGAACCCATATCCATGATATCAACAACTGCAGAGTTAAACTTGTCTGCATTAACGCCCAAAACAAAACCCGGAGTTTCCTTTTCTTTTGCTGGCGCTGAAATTATAACTTTTTTGGCTCCGGCTTTAATGTGCTTTCTTGCATCTTCTGCTTTTGTAAAAAGGCCTGTGCACTCTAAAACTACGTCAACCTCTAAATCCTTCCACGGCAATTTTTCAGGGTCTTTTTCAGCTAATGTTTTATATTCTTTTCCGTCAACAAAAATGCTGTTTTCCGCATAACTGATTTCTTTATCTAACTGGCCGTAAATAGAATCGTATTTTAGAAGATGCGCCAATGTTTTATTATCGGTTAAGTCATTAATTGCCGCAACTTTTAAGTGCGGGTGTTTTTCTATTATATTTCTGAATGTCTGGCGGCCGATGCGCCCAAAACCATTAATGGCTACTTTAACCATAATTATTTTATTTTTAATATTTTATCAATTTTTGCCTTGTCAAAACCAATTATTATTTCCCCGTCTATATCAACTACCGGGACTCCCATCTGGCCGGAATCTTTTATCATAATTTCCAGCTGTTTTCCATCCTTAGAAACATCAATATCCTCAAAATCAATATCATGACTTTTGAGATACTCTTTTAAAGTTTTGCAATACACGCAAGTTGGCGTTGAATAAATTTTTATCATATTATTTATTGTCCGCAGCTGGTGCTGTCGCTATTACTTGCCGAACTTTCGTAAGTTGGAGAAAACGAAACGGCAGCTTCTGCTGTGTTTAATTTTGTTGAACAAAAAGTGGGTTCAGTGCTTGACGCGCAACAGCAAATAGTTTTGATTGCGTCAGAAGACCTCCCGCCAAAATCAAATTCTGAAGTTTTAACGCCGTCTACAATCAATGTCGGAGACCCTTGGACGTTATATTTGGCAGCTAAATTAAAATCTTCTTTTGCATAAGCTGCTCCCCTGTTGCCGGCAGAAACGCAGGCATTTAATTTTGCCGAATCGATTCCGGTTGAAGCTTCACATCCTGCCGTGTCTCCGGTTTGCATCTGGCACGCGACATAATTCCAGTATTCGCTTGCCTGTTCCTCTCTAATGCAAATTTGCCTCAAATTTTCTTTAGCTTCCTCGTCTCCGTGCATAGAAGTTACGGTATTCCCATCAACAGAACCTATGTACCTTACTTTAAGGTATTGCGCCAAAGACGGAACATTTTTTACAGCATCGGACATGGCTCTTTGCATCTGAAGCCCGTATGGGCATCTTGACACAACATATGCCTCAATCATTGGATTGGCTGTTTTTTCCAGAGAGTCGCAAGTTTGCGCAACTTGTTTGTCAGAGGCTTGGTCGTTTTGAGAACTGCTATTTTCATTGCCATCCATTTTTAAAGCTGTTGGGAATAAAAGCTTTCCATCCTTGGTAATATAAGAATCGAACTCGTTGACGCCGACTTTGATTTTTATCTTAACCAATCCTGATTCTTCAGAAACGCTTACCAAAGAGGCTGGACTCTGAGTAAGCCCGTTGTTGTTAATATAGTCTACTGCTTTGTCTGCAAGCTGCTTGTCAGATGGGCCGAAAAACCCTAAGTTTGAGAGGGAAAAATCTGGATTCAACCCCATATAGATTATGGCTCCGGCGACAATGATGCCGACTACAGCAATGCCGGCGAAAACAGCGTTCTTGTCTATAGGTATATTCTTGATGGCATCCTTAATGTTTTTAATGATGTCCTTAACAAAATTTACACTCTTAACAAAAGTTAATTTAGGCATAACTTATTAATTTTTAATAATAATATTACTTATTATATTATAAATAATTTTTATTGCAACCTTGCATATTTATTTCCGTTGAGTTCATATTTTACAAGGGCTCCAAACGCCAACTCCACATCAATAATATTTTCATCAGAAATGTTTTCAATATATTTTACTATCGCCCGCAAACTATTATGGGACGCAACAATTAGAATGTTTTTGCCTGCCTTTAAATCTTTCTCAACATATTTTTTATAAAAAGGGACAGCCCTCTTGTATACATCTTTTAAACTCTCGCCCCCAGGCGGAGCTATATTATAACTTCTTCGCCATAAACGGACCTGGTCTTGGCCATATTTTTTGATTACTTCCTGCTTATTTAGTCCTTGGAGTTTTCCGTAATATCTTTCATTTAAATTTTCTGAAACAAAAACCGGGATATAATTTCCATCGCCTTCAAAATTTGCCCATTTCTGCATTTTTCCGCCGTCTAAATGCAAGAACATTAGATATTTATCTGGAATAAAATCAAAAATTTTTGCAACCGTATCCATATTGCGAAACAGCACCGATGAATAAATTTTATCAAAACTAATCTGAGAAACCTCCCTTGATAAACTTTCAGCTGCTATGTCGCTACCTTTTGCTAAAGGGCCGTCTGTCCAACCCGAAAACCTGTCATCCTGGTTCCATTGCGATTTTAAATGCCTTAATAAAAAAAGTTTGCTCATTTTTTTAATTCATTTTCAATTTCTAGCAGCCTATTATATTTTACCATTCTTTCTTCTTTTGCGGGAGAGCCTGATTTAACAAAATCAGCTCCGATACCCACTGCCAGATCAGCGATAAAACTATCCATTGTTTCTCCAGACCTGTGGGAAACCGCAGTTTTCCAATTAAATGACTTTGCTAATTTTGCCGCTTCTATTGTTTCAGAAACGGTTCCAATTTGATTTGGCTTTAAAATTACACCATTGCAGGCATTTTTATTATGCGCTTCTTTTATTCTTTTAACATTTGTTGTTGTTAAATCGTCAGCAATAATTAAAATCTCCCGGCCTAACTTGTCGCCTGCCTGCCGGCAGGCAGGCACAATAGATTCAAACCCCTGCCAGTCCTCTTCTGAAAACGGGTCCTCAATTGATATTATTGGAAAATTTTTAATTAAATTCAAGTAAAATTCCAAAAGTTCTGCCTTTGTTAAATTTTCTCCATCTATTTTATATTTTCCATCATGATAAAACTGCGAAGCAGCGCAATCTAAAACGATTTTGGCGTCCTCTTTTCCTATGGCGCTTTTTAAAAGATACAATGCCTGCTCTGTTTTTGAAATCGGCGGAGCAAATCCTCCTTCGTCGCCAAAATCCACATCACTATAATTTTTTTCTATATTTTTTTTTAGATTTTGAAATATCTTGTTGCATAACAATAAATTTTCTGAAAAAGATTTTTTTTGGGGCACCACCATAAACTCCTGTATGTCTAAATCGTTTTTCGCGTGCGCTCCGCCTTCTAAAATGTTGAACATTGGCAGAGGAATTGCGAGTTTATTTTTATTTTCGGACAACTCGGCAATATGTTGATAGAGCGGCTTTCTTTCTGCAGCGGCCCCTGCCCTGCAGACAGCGATTGAAACCGCCAAGATTGCATTCGCGCCCAGTTTTGATTTATTTTCAGTCCCATCCAAGCCAACCATTAAATTATCAATCTCTTTTTGCTGTGCCGGAGTTTTGCCCTTTAATTTTGGCGCAATAATTTCATCTATATTTTTAATCGCTGAGAAAACCCCTTTTCCATCTATGTCTCTTAATTCCAAAGCTTCATTTTCTCCTGTTGAAGCGCCAGACGGAATTGAAGCAAAAAAAATTCCGTCGTCGGTTTCCAACTCAACTGCAACAGTGGGATTTTTCCTTGAATCCTGGATTTCTTTAGCTTTTATATTTTTTATCTTACTGCCCGGCATTATCAATTTGTAAAAATTTATTTTATTTTTTGGATATATTCATATGCCGCTAACGCTGCCTTGCATCCTTCGCCAGCAGCAGTGACAATTTGTTTATAGGGACCCGCATTCGCGTCTCCGGCAGCAAAAAGCCCTGGCACTTTTGTCTGAAGTGTTTCAAACTCCACTATTATTTCGTCTCTTTTATTAAAATCAACCAAGCCTTTTGCCAAAGAAGTTGCAGGCTGGGTGCCAATTTCTATGAAAATCCCTTCTACTTGGAGTATTTTATTTTTTTTTGAAACCGAATCTTCGTAAATCAAAGAGCTGACCAATTTGTCTCCCTTTATTTCTTTTGCGAAAGCACTGGTAATTATTTCTATTTTTTTTGATTTTTTTACTTCGTTTTGGTTTATCAGGCTGGCTTTAACTTCTGGACCGAACTCTAAAATATACACTTTGTTGGCATAGTTTGTCATAAAAAGCGCTGCCTCAAAACCAGCGTCTCCTCCGCCGATAATTGCTACTGTCTTATTGCTGAAAACAGGTCCGTCGCAGGTCACGCAATAACTGACTCCTTTGCCTATAAATTCTTTTTCGCCTTTTGCCTCCAATGGTCTTGGGTCAGCTCCAGTAGCTATAATAACAGAACGGCCTAAAAATTTATCTTCTTCAGTTGTGATAATAATAAAATTATCTTTTTCTTTGCCTACCTTTAAAACTTCTGCGGTTTTAATTTCTGCGCATTCTTGGTCTTTTAGCTGTTTGACAAACTTTTCCATCAAATCAAACCCTGAAATCCTTCCAAATCCCGGATAATTACAAACCTCAGTGGCCTTTTTTGTCATCTGGCCTCCAAAACCCTTGGCAATCAGCAAAGTTTTCATTCTCTGCCGGCCGGCATATATTCCAGCTGTAATGCCCGCAGGCCCTCCGCCGATAATGATCAAATCGTAAATCATAAAACTTTATTTTGCGGTTTATTTTTAATAAAAGACTGAATATTTTGAATTGTTGTTTCTAAAATTCTCTCCAGCGCCTCCTTTGAGTTAAAAGCATTGTGCGGCGTGATAATAACATTTTCCTGATGCAATAAAATATGATTTTGCAATGCGGTTTTTATGTCACAGGTTTTGGGAAATTCTTTTGATAGAAGCTGAGCCTCTTCCTTGATAAAATACTCTTCTTCTAAAACATCCAGGCCCACTCCAGCTAAAATACCCCCACCCAATGCCTTGATCAATGCTGATGTCTCGGCTACTCCGCCCCTTGATGTGTTTATTAGATAAGACCCTTTTTTAATTAAATTTATATTATCTAAATTAATTAAATGGTGAGTCGCTTTATTGTACGGAACGTGCAAACTGATAATATCAGACCCCTTTAATAATTCATCAAATGGAACATATTTGAGAGCCAAATCTTTTGCTATTTTTTTATCTTCTTTTACATCATAAACCAAAATATTCATTTCAAATCCCCGGGCGATTCTGGCTACATGCTGGCCGATATGGCCTAGACCAACGATACCTAATGTTTTTTCTTTTAAATCAAAACCCCTTAACCCATCTAAAGAAAAATCTCCTTTCTTAGCCCTTTCAATAGATTTATACATCTTTCTTGATAAATCTAAAATCAAGGCAAACGTATGTTCAGCTACAGTATTTTCCCCGTAAGACGGCACATTGGAAACTATAATATTTTTCTCTTTTGCCGCGTTTAGGTCAATGTGGTCAAAACCCGTAGAGCGGGTAGAAATAAATTTGAGGTTTGGCAACTGGGATAAAATTTCTTTGTCTATTTTTGAATAGATAAAGGGAGAAATAATATCACAATTTTTTGCGTCAGTTATATTCTCAGCATCTAAAGGGTTGGTAAAAAAATACAAGTCAGAATTTTCAAGCCTTGAAGATAAATAATCTTTTTCCCAATCCTCAATTTCAAAAAAAGCGACTTTTAATTCGGGTGCCATATTATTTAATTATAACTCATTTTTAAAGTTTTTTTAAGTAATCTTTCAATTCCTTGCCGAATCTCGCATCCTTTAAAGAAAAGTAGAAAAACGATTTTAGCCATTTTAACTTGTCTCCGCATTCCAGCCATTCGCCTTTCAATTCATATCCATAAATTGTCTTTCCGTCATTTAGCATTTTGTCAAAAACTTCGGCTAAAATTATCTCTCCTTTTTTTGAGGGAGCTGCTTTTTTAAGATAGCCAAAAACCTCCGGAGTTAAAATATATTTGCCGACAATAACCAAATTGGAAGGAACTTGCGAAGGCTCCGGTTTTTCTATTATTTTTTTAATTTTATAAAGACGGCTTGCGATTTTTTCTACTGCCACTACTCCATAAGCTGGCACTTTTTCTCTGGGCAGCTCTTTTAGAGCAACTACCGGTGTTGAACAGGTTTTGAAAATATTTATTAACTGCAGCAAAGCCGGAGTTTCTGAATCTACAACATCGTCCCCAAAAGAAACGGCAACCGGCTTATTTTTTGATTCTTTTGCTGCCTGCAAAATGGCGTGGCCGTCACCTAGAGGATTTTTTTGGATAACAAAGGAAAAAGAAATTCCGTCAAATTTTTCCTGAAATTCTTTAAGCTCTTTTAAAAGATTTTCTTTTTTTCTTTTTATTAAAATCTTTTCTATATCGGGAGATTTTTTAAAATAATTTAAAATCGCCTTTTGTTCCGGGCTGACAACAAAAACTATTTCGTCAATTCCCGAGTTCTTTGCCTCCTCAACTATATATTGGACAACCGGCTTGTCGACTAAGGGAAAAAACTCTTTTGACAGGGCTTTAGAAAGCGGCAAGAATCTGGTGCCCAAGCCCGCCACCGGAATAATTGCTTTTTTAATCTCTAAATTTTTTTCCATTGATTTTTAAATTTTTATAATTAATTATGATTTGAATTTCACTCTTCTTAAAAATGCTGGAATCTCCCACTCTTTTTCCTGCTTAGCCTTTTTTAATTCCTCCTGCTCTTGCGCTTTTTTAATTTCCAACCCGCTCCTTCTTATCGCTTTTTTAGAAGACTCGGGGTACCCTTTGGGTCCTGTTTCAATAACGCTTAACTTTCTCTCGCCAACCGCTGTCAAGTCAGATGCAACCGGCACATTGCCAAAAACAGGAACCAAAGTTTCTTCTTGTTCTTTCTGCTCTTTTCTCCCGCCTTTTTTAGTCTGCTTTTTCTGTTTCTTTTTGCCTTTTTTCTTAATTATTTTTAACTTTTTCGGCGATTCTTGCGTCTTTATTTCTTTTATCGGCTGCTCTGCTGATTT
>CAZGLJ010000010.1:9140-17276 GCA_964526025.1 uncultured Candidatus Saccharibacteria bacterium
ACTTTTTCGGCGATTCTTGCGTCTTTATTTCTTTTATCGGCTGCTCTGCTGATTTATCCTTAATGCCCCCTCCTGTCATTAAAATTGTAGTTTTAATTTTGCTTTTTAATTTCGGGGTTTTTGAAATCCCAAAAATAATTTTAGCCGCAGGATTTAAGTCGGCAATATGCCTGCTGATTTTTTCTACCTCAAACATTGAAAGATTGTCAGACCCTGAAATATTAAATAAAATCTTTTCTACTTCAAAATTGCCTGTTTGCAGCAAAGGGTTTAAAAGCACCTTTTCGCAAATCTTATCCGCCCTGTTTTTGCCTGATTCCTCAATGGTATTCAAAAAAGCCAAATTTCCCCTGCCCTTCAGAATTGTCCTCAAATCAGCAAAATCAATATTTATAACTCCGGGATTATAAATTAATTCAATTAAACTCTCCAAGGAGCCTGTTAAATTTTTATTTATAATAGAGAAAGCTTCTGTTATCGGCGTATTGGCATTAATAATTTTAAATATCTTTTCGTTCGGGATAGAAAGCGAAACATTTAAAAGCGGCCTTAAAGACTTTAATGCATTTTGCGCTATTTTATGCTTATTCTTGCCTTCAAATTTAAAAGGTAAAGTGAATATGCCAAAAGTAATTCCGCCAAAATCCCGAGCGACTTCGGCAAAAATCTGGGTAGCTCCAGAGCCCAAACCTCCGCCCAAAGAAGCAATAAAAATTATAATATCCTGGTCTTTTAAAATACCGCTTAATCTTTCTTTAGCTTGCTCTGCCGCTTTTTTTGCCAATTCTGGATTTGCCCCGGTTCCCAAACCGCGCGTTAAATTTTCTCCGAACCAGAAATATTTTGTCCCCGGCCTTTTCTTTAAAGCCCTTATATCTGTATCGGCGATAACAAAACTCGCCTTTTCCAAAGACCTGCCTATTTCAGAAACAATCGACCCGCCACCGCCGCCAATTCCAATCACTTTAATTTTTGCTTTAAAAAATGACCCTGACGGCAAGGCAGAAACTCCGCTCTCCGGTAATTTTTTTTTGGGCAGCGACCTATTAATTTTTTTGATTATCTTTTTTGTTTTTTTTGCTTTGGCTTTTTTTCTAACTTTTTTCTTTAAAATAGCTCTTTTTATTTTTGGTTTTCTTTTAGCAACAATTTTTTTCCTTCGCCTCGGCGTAATTTTCTTTTTCGCTTTTCGCTTCTCGCTTTTCATTTTCTTTTTAACCAAAACTTTCTTTACAGATTTTACTGCTTTTTTCTTTATTAAAACCTTCCTTTTTATAACTTTGGACCTCCTTGTCTTTTTAGCCCTTTTCTTTGCTTTTGCCATTAATTTATCTTAATCGGTTATAAAAATTTGTCAAAGAAAAAGCCGTTGGATTTCTCCAACAGCCTGTTTTGTATATTATGCTAATCCCATCCTGACTAAAAAGTCCTTGCCCTTGCCAAGATCTGTGCGAACCGATTTTGGCCCGCGTTCTCTGCAAATCGGACAATCGTCTTCCGGAAACATTTTCATATCTACATCAAGCAAAGAAAATAATTCCGGAACGCCAAGGGTTTGGGCAGTCACCTTGCCTCCGCTTCGGTTGCAAAGTGCGCCGACTCCGATGACTTCTCCACCTGCCGTTAAAACTGCGTCTCGCGTTTTGACAACAGTGATGCCAGAGTTGATAACATCTTCCACAATCAGGCATCGCTTGCCT
The DNA here is from genome assembly GCA_964526025.1 of uncultured Candidatus Saccharibacteria bacterium. GTDB lineage: Bacteria > Patescibacteriota > Minisyncoccia > Minisyncoccales > Staskawiczbacteraceae > UBA11703. The sequence continues at coordinate 10,841 of CAZGLJ010000010.1, forward strand.
TTCACGTGCTTATCGTAGCCACGCTTGATAACACGCCGAGTACCAACCTTTTCTGAAAAGCTCGCTAACAAAACCAACTGGTCTTGTCGAATTTCAACTCTCCCACAGGCATTGAATTCCCTTACATGCATTACAGGGACTTCTTTTTGCTCTAATACGTCCTCTTCATCGGCGCAGACGTCCAAGACTTTCATTCTCTGGTCTGCCCATGAATTTAGCCAGTGACAAGTCCATGAAGAAAGCCTAACAGCACCTACCGTCGGCCCAACTACGGTCTCTACGCCCATGGCACCAAAATGTTCTGCGATATCGCGACAAAGAATACTGACATAATCCTCGTAAGGATAAATCGCATCTTTGTTAACGTAATCTGATCCATGGAACCATCCTGTCTCTTTTTTGGCGTAGACAAAATGTTCGCCGGTAATAATTGCATCTGCTTTGGCAAAGATATCTTTTCTTTCTTGCGAACTCAACATATCACACCTCCTTTAGAACCTTGGAAATTTCTTCAGCAATGAGATTAGCAGCCTCAACCGGTCCGCCAATTTCAACCGGCGGTTTGGTAATTGGCCTGCCGATAACAAGCATATCAATGCCAGCTATAACTGCCTGGCCCGGAGTCATCTGGCGATCAACGTTTTGATCATCTTTGACTCTTTCGCGCTCTTCTTTTGTTGCCGCCCATTCGGGACGGATATTCGGACAAGCGATAGTTAGATCGTCAAAATACGCGCCCTGCCTTAATGCTAAACCTTCTTTTGGCGCACAAATAATTCCATCGGCACCATTTTCAATAAGCATTCTAGCAAAATCAAAAACCTTAACCTGCGCGCTTGCCCCGAAAATAGACAAACATTCGTTATCACTGATTGACGTCAAAACCGTAACGCCAAAAAGTTGCGAACTGCCTTTGTTTTCAACTGCTGCTTTAATAACTTTTGCCCCGGCTGAAGCATGGATGTTAATCATTTTAACTCCAAGCCGGGCTAGCGCTTTTACGGCGTTGCCGGCAGTATTGGGAATATCAGCCAGCTTCACGTCCAAAAATGCTTTTTCGGGACTGATCTCTCTGGCCAAAATACGAACTCTGTTAAGCAAGTATACTGCCTCATCATTGGGCTCTAAAAGCAAATCAACCATTGTAGAATAAATCGATTCAAACCCAATTTTGAACACTCCAACATGTAGAGCCAGCAAGTCAACTAAATTTTGCGCCTTGCTAATGTCGCTAACATCCAACGGCAAAATAATCCTTTCGTGCGGTTTCATAGAAACCTCCGATCGAGTTGTCAACGAACAAATGGAACGTTCTGGCGCACGCCAGAAAATACGTTATTTTTTATACTACATTTTTTCTCGTTTATGTCAAATATTACCAAATAAAAAGACCTGAAATTTTTCAGGCCTATTAGGTCTTAAGAGTTTTTGGAAGCGCGCCTCATAAGAGGCTAAATGATTTAGAAAATGCTGGGCAGCGCTCGCGAATTGCTCTATAGAGAATCATTTTTTCCCGAGAGGAAAGTTCTTTCATTTTTCTGCGCATATTCATCTTTAAAAGGCGGAAAAGTATTTTAATTGACCTGCGATTTCGTTTAACGATGAATGGACGGCATCCTCTCTCAATTAAAGCTACAAAACTAGCTAATCCTTGATATTCTGGAGAGATAGAAATTTCTTCAGCAACTTCTCTAATCTGTTGTGTATCCACGACTCGACCCCTTTGTTAAAGAGCGACAAAATGATAAAAAATCAAGCTATTTTTTCTTTCTAAATGCCGGGAGCCTCATGGCAACATATGTCCCTAAAGCAATGCCGCAGGAATAGACAATAATTGCTAAAATGCTCCTTTCAGAATCTAATTCGCTTAAAATATTATATAAAACAACCATGCTCATTAAAATAGTAAGAAAAGAAAACACAACCGCTGGCAAGACCTTGTCTTTGGCTATATATTTTGAATTTAAGGTAAAGAAAAAATCCTGAATTACCCCGGCTGTAAAGTATATAATAAGTTTTAATATTGCAGAATAATCCATTTTTAGATTATAGCATAATTTCCACTATTTTGCTGCGCGAAGAATAACCTGAAATAATTTTAATTGAAGAAGAGCTGGTTTTGAAATAAACTGCCAGGGCATTTCTTACAGCTTCGTTTGCTTTGCCATTCATAGGCGGCTCTTTCACCCAAACATTATAATGATTTTCATCAGTCTTTTCTACTTTTTCTTCTCTTGAATTTGGTTTTGCTTTTACTGATATTTTCATTTTTTCAAATTATAACTTCTTCCCCTTCGCCGATCAAGAGCGTATCTTTTCCCTGGACCAAAACCGCCTGCTGGTCGGTTAAAATTTTCAATTTCCTTCTCTGCCAGCGCCAGGGCATTTTTTTCTTTATAATTTCCGCGTGTTCCGGTTGATAATGGACAAAAATGTCAAAAGGCACTAAATTTAATCCCTTCATATTCATCAAACTTACTATATTTTTATCTCCAAGCCAGGCAGCTGTTTTTATGGACCTGCCTGCCACTATGCTGCCGGCTGAAGCCCCAATATACGCCTTGCCCCGCCTTAATAATCTTTTTATAATTTTTTCAAAATTGCATTTCCTCATTGCTTTTAACAAATAAAAGGCGTTGCCCCCTTCAACAAAAATAATATCTTTAAGCTGCAGCAATTCCATCAGCTTATTTTGGCTTATTCCATCAATATCTATTTCTTCAACATTAAAACCCATTTCTTTCATCACAGACAAATCTTTATTTGCATAGTCCGGCTCTTCTTCTAACTTTAGCTTATAGGCTGTCGTAATAAAAGCGACTGTTATATCATAAGCTGGTTTCTGCAGTAATTTTACTATCTGGTCTTTCATTTCCATCCCGGCGGAGGTCAGCAATATTGTTTTGGCTTTTCTGCGCCTTACAGTTTCTTTAATTGTAATAATTAAATAGTTTATAGTTGTAAAAATTATTATTATGCCTCCGACAGCCCCAATGCCAACCACGCCAAATGGCGTTAAAAAAAACTGAAAAACCGACGTTTTAAAAAAATTCATTTTCAGCAGAGGCAGCTGCCAGTAAACGTTGAGCAAAGGCCATATACTATAAGATTCTTTTTTTCCGACAGCTAAGACATATTTTCCCTGATTGTCAGTTGAATAAACCTCAATTTTATATTTTCCAGCCGAAACTTGTTTTTCAAATTCCGGACCCTTTAAATAATAATCTCTGCCAAACGGCTCATAAAATTCCTGCCAGTCGAGCAACTCGCCATTGATTGAGACAACCTGCTCTTCCTGCCCATCATTTTTTAATAAAACGACGTTGGCGGAATATCTGCCTTCCCTATTGGCAGCCAACGGAACCAAAAGATTAACGTACAATTCAAAATCTTTATCTGAATCAATAAAATAATTTCTGGAACTGCCTTTTAGCTCATCGTAAAATGCCCGAGAAATTTCAGGATTTTGTATTTTGATATCGCCCTGCTTTAAATAAATAAGAACCGGCTGATGAGCAGAAGCTTGCTGGGCTATGCTGAATAAAAAAAACGCGAAGAATAAAGAAACAATTTTTTTCATCTTTAGCTGAATTTTTTCATTTTTTTATCGCCCTTTTTGTGGCTGCAATTGCAAAGGTCGCAGTCTATGCCGCACTCGCAGCAATTATAACATAGATACGGCCGGCATCGGCAGCTGTCATACTTATTCGTAATAGGTCTTTTGCATTTCTTGCAAATTGCAAAAATGTCTTGATTTCTATTTTTCCTTTCAGCGCTTTCCTTATCTGTACCTCTGCTCACTCTATATATCCCGGCGTGGCCAGGAATTATCCAATCAGCCATTTTTAAAACTAGTCTTCTGCTTTTTTTAAGCTCTTGCGGACTTGTGGCATAAACATCTTCCTCTGGGTAATTTTCTTTCCAAAAAACATCTCCGCAAATTGCCACAACTCCGTCGTCTGTTCTGACAAAAAGAGTAATGCTTGTGTAATCGTGGCCGGGCGTACGCAAAATCTGGATATTCGGCGCAAATTGCTCCTGCCAATCCTCGCAAACATTTTTATCCCATACGCCGAAATAATCCAATGCTTTAGCTTCTGGAAACATTCCTATATTCCGATAATGATCAATGTGAGAATGAGTAATACAAATCACATTTACATCGTTAACGGTTAAGCCTTCATTCTGCAGGGCGCCAATCAAAATCTGCTGGCTTTCTAAAACACCCGGGTCAACCACCATTATCAAGGCCCCGTCTCTTACTAAACTAATAGTAGCGCAGGTTTTTTCCTCTCCCCCGCTTTCAGCTTTTGAATCAGCGTTCGTATAGCCCTCAACTAAAATTTTAACTTGGCCTGCCACATTATTATATAATTTCTATTTTAAATTTATTTTTTGATAAAATTTCTACTGACATCTTTGCCTTATCCTCGCTTTCGCCGTCAATTGCCAGAGCCCACTTAAAATAAATTAGAACAAGCGCCTTGTTGTTCCTAACTTCAATTCCTATATCAGCAAAAGTTAATTCGGCATCAACGCCGCCGAGCGAGCTGTGCCTTTCTTCCAATTTCTCCTGCAGAGATGTTAAAAAATGTTTTTCTGAAAAACCGCGCAGCTCTTGCGAAAGTTTTCTTAACAAGCTCTCGCCTACTCCCGATTTTTTAGCGAGTTTTTGAAAGTTACGGCCCGCTATAATATTTTTTTCAATATATCCTAAGGCCGACTCGAGGTATCCATATTTATCTATAATTTCCATATCAATAGATAAATTAATAATCCCCCTCGACGATTTTTAATTGCCTTTTTTGCTTTTATTTTTGTTTCTCACATTAGAATGCTCTAACCTTGACGCATTCTGCTGAAATCTTTTAACAGATTTATTTTGCAACAGCTTATACCTGTCTCTGCCTTTTTGCACATTCCTAGGAATATATTTTTGCATAATCATTCTTATCTTATTTGCAATCTTGCGGGCAGTCTTGCGGAGTTTCCGCGCAGATGCAATTTAAACTGCCAACATCGCATCCTGGATCTAATTTCTGGCACTTTCCGTTGCCGCACTCATCTAAACAAACAGTCACCGCCCCTTTGTTTAGTTCAGATTCTGTTTTTACTCCGCCTGCAGAATTTTCAACTTCAACGCCGCTAAAATTCAGATATTTATAAACTAAGAAACCCAGCGCTAAAATTATTACAAAGGCTATGGCTAAAATTATTAAAATCTTTTTATCTATTTTTGTAAACATGTTTATATTTTACTCCTCTCAAAAACTCTAATCAAGAGTCCAACTAATTCAAAGTAATTATTTCTTCCCATGGCAATCCATTTTTTCCAAAATGGCCGTAAGCCGCTGTCTGCTGGTAAATCGGCTGGCGCAAATTTAATCTTTCTATTATAGCTTGCGGCCTGAAATCAAATTTTTTCTTAGCCACCTCCGCCAAACTTTCTCCGTTTTCATTTAAGGCTTCCACCATCAATGGCTCTGCTTTGCCGATAGCATAGGCAACTGAAACCAAACATTGGCGCGCTAGTTTGTTTGCAACCAAATTTTTTGCAACAAACCTTGCCATATAAGCAGCCGACCTATCAACTTTGCTCGGGTCTTTTCCAGAAAAACATCCTCCGCCATGGGTAATTAATCCGCCATAAGTATCAACCATAATTTTCCTTCCAGTTAATCCTGCGTCCGCCTCAAACCCTCCCTGCACAAACCTGCCCGTCGGATTTACCAAAATTTCAACTCCTGAAATATCCCCCACAATCGGCTTTATCAATTTCTCAATTAATGTTTGTTTTATTTCTTCATGACTTACAGAATCTTCGTGCTGGCAGCTTACCAGAATAGTTTTAATTTTCCCGTTCTCAACTGTGATTTGAGTTTTGCCGTCCGGCCTCAGCCATGCAATGGCGCCCTGTTTTCTTAAATTTTCAAGCCCTTTTGCCAGTTCGTGGACTTTTACAACTGTTGAAGGCAAAAAATTAGAATTTTCATCGCTTGCAAATCCGTACATAATTCCCTGGTCGCCCGCCCCGCCGGTGTCAACTCCCTGGGCAATGTCCGGCGATTGTTTTACTATGCCAACAATAACGTTTAAGTCTTTTGTATAGCCAATGTCGCTGTAGACTTTTTTTGCAATTTTTTCTGCATCAAAATTTGCTTTCGTTGTTACCTCTCCGCCTATTACCAAAAGTCCGTGATTCCCGAATGTTTCAACTCCGGCGCGGGTATAAGGATCTTGTTTCAAACATTCGTCTAAAATGGCATCTGAAATCTGGTCGCAAACTTTATCCGGATGTCCGGATGTAACGCTCTCTACTGTATATGTTTTTGGTATAAAAATCATAATCAATGTAATTTTATTAATTTTACGGTGGGCAATGAAGGAATCGGACCTTCGACCTCTGTCTTATCAGGACAGCGTTCTACCACTGAAC
>CAZGLJ010000011.1:0-16955 GCA_964526025.1 uncultured Candidatus Saccharibacteria bacterium
AGATAAAATATCAAAGCAGAGGTTAACAGAAATGGCTGAAAAAATGTTTGGCAATTTGGTCAAAGGCGTTGTTGATGTAGAAAAACAGATAATGGCGGTTGATGGCGAGCTGCATGCAGACTTGCAAGCATATTTAATTGAAAATGGTTCTAATTGGCAGAATTTGTGGGGCATAAGCTTGCACCCTAAAAAACAAGGGCAAGATTTTATAGAATTTGATTCTGTAATAAACATCAGGCCTTCGCAAAACAACCGAAGCCGCGGAGTTGACGACGTAAAAATACAAGAGAAGATTATAAATATTGCAAATAAGCTTGTGCAAAAATGAATTTTCAGCACAAAAATTTAGCAAACGGCAGATGGCAGGAATTTTCTTTGATGGAGCAAATGGCTAATATTGGCAGCGAGATTGAAAGAGCGCTTAATTGGAGAAAAAAAGATAAAAAATACAGCCAGATGGCTTTTGAAAGAGCGTTGGAATTATTTGATTTGACAATGGCAGACCCTAAAAATAAAACAAGATTAATGGAAATTGCGAGAGTGCGGGAGGTGTTATGCGATTATTTTTTAGGGAATAATAATTACTCTTCAACTGAACAAAATTGGAAAGATTATTTTTATCTATTTGGTTATGCTGTCGCTTCGCGATAACTTTATGCCAGAAAAATCAAAAGAAACAATTATAATTTCATTAGGAGGGTCGCTGGTGGCGCCGGGGGAGATTGATTTGGGATTTTTAAAAAATTTCAGGCACTCTCTGCAGAAATATTTAAAAGAGAAGCGGTTTTTTATTTTAGTCGGCGGGGGCAAGGTGGCAAGAAATTACCAGAAAGCGCTTTTGGAATTTGGAGCAAAATCAGCTGACAGAGATTGGATGGGAATTAATGTTTCAAGATTAAATGCAGAAGTTGTGAAACAATCGTTTGCCGGATATTCTTATGAAAAAATTATTACAAATCCTAATATAAAAGTAAAAACCAACAAAGATGTGATCGTCGGCGCTGGCTGGAAGCCCGGCTGGTCAACTGATTATGTTTCAGCTTTGGCGGCAAAAAATAATAAAGTAAACACAATAATCAATCTTACAAATATTGATTATGTTTATGATAAAAATCCAAGCGAGTTTCCCGATGCAAAACCTTTAAAAGAATTAGACTGGAAGAGTTTTAAGAATATTGTGGGAGATAAATGGATTCCGGGTTTATCTATGCCTTTTGATCCTAAAGCATCAAAACTGGCAGCGAGCCTGAAATTAAAAGTGGCTATTATAAACGGCAAAAATTTAGAAAGGTTAGAAGATTTTTTAAACAACAAGCCATTTATAGGAACAATTATACAATGAAAGAAATTGAAGAAATTATAAAAAGGACGAATACTTATAAACAGCTGTTAAAAGACGATAAAAATAATAGCTTAACTATTAAGGTTCTTTTGCCGCCCCGAAAAGAATTAGGAGATTATTCCGCTCATGTTTTTTTTGCTGAAAAACGGCCAGATTTTAAAGGTTTCACATTTGCCAAAGAAATGCCGAATGAAAATAATATATATAAAAAAATATGCAAAGAGGTAAAAATTGATAAAAATTTCGGGTTATTTTTTAAAGATGTAATATTCGAGTTGCCGATATTTTTAAATTTTTTTGTTAAAGATGAATACTTGCAAAATCAGTTACCAGTTGTTTTGAAGGAAAAAAATAAATTTGGTGGCTTAAAATTAGGCAAGAATAAAAAAATTAATGTTGAATTTATTTCGGCAAATCCTACGGGGCCTTTAACTTTAGGAAACGGCAGAGGAGGTTTTTGCGGAGATGTTTTGGCAAAAGTTTTAGAAAAAGCAGGCTACGAGGTTAAAAGAGAATATTATATTAATGATACCGGAGCCCAAATAAAAAAATTGGGCCACTCTGTAATTGGAGATTCTGAAGCTGTTTATAAGGGGAAATATATTGATGATTTGAGAAAGAAGATTAAGGGATCTAATCCGGAAAAAGTTGGAGAGCAATCCGCAAAAATTATTTTAGAAAAAATGATAAAACCATCTGTAAAAAAGATGGGAATTAAATTTGATAAGTGGTTTTCTGAAAAAACTTTGTATAAAGGAAGCGGAGTTGATAAGGTAATAGATAAATTAACTAAAAGAGGATTTACCTATGAAAGCGAGGGAGCTGTATGGTTTAAGTCAAAAGATTTAGGAGACGACAAAGACAGGGTCTTGGTAAGAACTGACGGCATAAAAACTTATTTTGCTTCAGATATTGCTTATTTAAAAAACAAATTCAATCGAGGATTTGACAAAGCTGTAATTTTTTTGGGCGCTGATCATTATGGTTATGTCGCACGTTTAAAAGCAGCAGCGCATGCTTTAGGCTTTAATAAAGACGACATTGATGCTATTGTTATGCAGTTGGTGCGACTGTTCGAAAAAGGGAAGGAAGTAAGAATGTCAAAAAGAACTGGAATTTATGTGACAATTGATGAGTTAATTAATGAAGTTGGTCTAGATGTTTCCAGGTTTTTCTTTTTAATGATTAGCCCGAATACGCACTTGAATTTTAATTTGGATTTAGCAAAAGAAAAGTCAGAAAAAAATCCTGTTTTTAAGGTTCAGTATGCACACGCAAGGATAAGCAGCATAATTAAAAAATCTAAGAATTTAAAGCCTGAAACTAAAAATTTAAAATTATTAAAAGAGCCAAGCGAGTTAGAATTGATCAAGCAGCTAATTAGATTTTCCGAAATTGTTGAGGACATTGTCAAAGATTATCAGGTCCAAAGATTGCCCCAGTATGCCATGGATTTAGCAGACTCATTCCACAAATTTTACGAAAAATGTCAGGTTATTTCAAAAGATAAAGAACTGACAAAAGCCCGTTTGTCGCTTATTTTTGCAACAAAAGTCGTTTTAAAAAATACATTAGAATTAATGGGAGTATCAGCTCCAGAAAAAATGTAATGAAATTTGATAATAAATATTTTTTATTGAGGCACGGCCAGACAATTTACCAAAAAAACGGCATAAGGATAAATTATCCCGCTGACGCAGATTCCACTTTGTCTATTACAGAAGAAGGCCAAGAAATGATAAAAACAGCCGTTGAAAGCTTGAAAAAAGAAAATATAAGCATGATTATTGCTTCTCCTGCTTTGCGCACAAAACAATCGGCGGAAATTGCGGCCAAAATTCTGGGCATTAAAAAAATAAATTATGACGAAAGGTTATTGGACATTAGAATGGGCGAATTTTCGGGAAAAACATACGAAGAATACGAAAACTTTTTTTCAGAAAAAATGGAAAGATTTGAAAAAAGGCCAAAGGGCGGAGAGAACTGGAACGACATTTTAGTCCGGCTGAAGTCTTTTCTAAATGATGTTGAAAAAAAAAATAAAGGAGAAACTATTCTGGTCATAGGCCATGCTGATCCGTTGTGGCTTTTTGCAGGCCTGCTAAAGGGTTTTGATAAAAATGAGCAGTTTTTAGAAACGCGAAAATCTGGTCTTAATTTATATCCTAACGTTGGAGAACTGATAAAAACATAAATAACATGAGAGAAGGTCGCATAGAAAATTCAGAACTGCCGCAAGAGCCGGCGTCTGAAATAAAATCAGAAGTAGAGCAGCAGCCGCAGGCAGAGATGCCTGATGATTTTGTTGAGCCAAAAGGAAAGTCCGGTAAATGGGGCGAAGTTGTGGAAAACAAAGAACTGGGAGTCCGTTATCGCGAAAAAGTTATTGAACTTCCAAAGCACCGCCAAGAAGAAACAGGAATAAAATATATTCGCCGTCGCGAATTATTACCGCCATTTCCAGAACAATTACATGTAATAAGTAAAGAAGATAATCCTCTCCTGGAAGAATGGGAAAAGGCAGGGATGAAACCACCAAGATATGAATATCCATTTTGGCGTACCGATAGAAAACCTGAATTAGATTCGATGTATAAATTTTTGACTGACGGCATTTATCCGTCGTCGAATAATTGGATCCACTGCATGAATATGTGGGGCGACAAAAAGGGAATGATTGGTAGGCACAAGAGAGAAGGTTTATATCTTCAAGAAATATTTCCCGATAAAGAAGGTGATAGCGGCGGAGAATCTTTATCGGCTTTTTTCGAAAGAACTTCGGGAGGATTAAGGACGTTGAGTTATCAAAAATTTATGAATAAATATCCAACCGGTATAATTTCGAAAGATCAGATAGCAGTTTTCGACCTTTTTTGCAGCCCTTCAAAAATGTGGACACAATCAATCCGTAACCCTGTTTTTATATTCGGAAACAACAACCAAGCTCTAAAAGCATATGCTATGTCAGTTTTTAAAAGTGACGAGGCGGTTCGAATAATGAATTTACAACACGATACACAAGAAGACCCTCAAAGTAATCCTGAGTTTATTGTACCCGAATCTCCAGAATATTCTGAAGAAATGAAGAAGATGTATGGTGAAAAGGCGCTCGAAAAAGAGAAAAAAAATATAGAGGCGGGTGTAGTTATTCCTAAAGATTATCCTCAGGGAATAAATGGCTTAAAAGTATTACTTAGCGGAGCTTCTATCCCTGAAGTCTATGAGCCGAGATTAACTTGTATAAGGCATCCTGATATTAAGCCGCTTCGCTGGTGCCATGCGGAATTAGCCTTGGTGCCGACAAAAAGAAGTTTGAACGTTTTATTTTTTGAAACAGGCGAGGAAGATAAAAAGGAAGAATAAAATATGGATATTCCACAAGAAATTTTAAATAAATTTATATGCAGAGAAGACTATTTAGATTGGATTAAAAAAGAAACAGCAATTATTGCATATTTAGATCTAACTAATATGTTTTATTGGCAGGATGTTTTGGGATGGAAATTTAGAATTAAAGATGTAGTTACTCAATTAAAATCTTTTCAGAATATTAAAGAAGTTAAAATATATTATGGCAAAAATGAACAAAATGAAGAGGAAAAGAAAAAGTCTGATGCTTTTCAGAAAAGAATATTAGAAACAGGCGCAAACTTAAAAACGAAAAAGGTTAAATTCATAAAAAAGACAATAGATGAAGCGCTCCTTTTTAAGAAAAATACCAGAAATCTTTTTAATCAACAAATTAACGAGAAAATGTCTAATTTAATTGAGGAAATTAAAAATATTGAACCGGAAATTTATGAGCCGAAATGTAATTTTGATGTTGAAATTGCAATGGATATGATAGATGATGCAGACAAGGTTTCTGCAATAATGCTTTTCTCTGGAGATTCAGATTTATTGGAGCCATTAGAGCGTTTAAAAGTAAAAGGCAAAAGGATTTGTGTTATAGGGGTTCGTTATATGGTCGCAGGAGAATTACATGCTATTGGAGATAAATATTTTAACTTTGGACAATTTTATAATGGAAAACGCCGTTACAAAAGCGAAAATCCCGCTTTTGGCGGGACCGCGTGATTAGTAGATTTTCATCTACATTTTAAGCATATCAAACATGCAGCGTGGATGTCAATAGTTTGACAAGGTTGTGATTTAAAAATAAACAAGAATTAATATGTCGTATAATTTTTCTGAAAACGAAAATAAAATTTTAAAGTTTTGGCAGGAAGCTAAAATTTTTGAAAAGTTAAAAGAAAAAAACAAGGGTAGAAGTTCTTGGTCGTTTTTAGATGGTCCGATTACTGCTAACAATCCGATGGGAGTTCATCATGCATGGGGCAGGACTTATAAAGATATATTCCAAAGATATAAAGCAATGCAGGGATTTGATGAGCGCTATCAAAATGGATTTGACTGCCAGGGGCTTTGGGTTGAAGTGGAGGTGGAAAAGGAATTGGGATTTAAGAATAAAAAAGACATTGAAATTTATGGAATTGATAAATTTGTTGCAAAATGCAAGGAGAGAGTTAAAAAATATTCAAAAATACAAACAGACCAGTCGATAAGATTAGGCCAGTGGTCAGATTGGGAAAATTCTTACTACACAATGTCTGACGAAAATAATTATGCTATCTGGCATTTTTTAAAAAAATGCTCAGAGCTTGGTTATTTGTACAAAGGAAGAGACTCTGTGCCATGGTGCCCAAGATGCGGAACTGCAATTTCCCAGCACGAAATTTTAACAGAAGAATATAAAGAGATTACCCATAAAGCGATATATTTTAAGCTCCCTATTATAGACGGAAAATTAAAAGGCAAAAAGTTTTTAGTTTGGACAACAACTCCTTGGACCATACCAGCTAACGTTGCCTTAGTTGTGAGTCCTGATTTTGAATATGGAATTTATAACGGGAATAAAGAACAATTGATTTTATTAAAATCGCTCGCAGAAAAGATTTTAGGCAAAGATTATATTTTAGAGAAAAAAATTAAGGGTAAAGATTTAAAAGGCATAAAATATGAAGGGCCTTTTGATAATTTGCCTCGAACTAGAAAAATAACAGCAGAAGAGTTTAAAACTTTCCATACTATTGTTTTAGACAAAGATTTGGTCACAGAGCTTGAGGGAACAGGAATTGTACATTGCGCTCCGGCAGCTGGCGAGGAAGATTTTAAAATCGGCAAAAAAGAAAAATTATCAGTTATAGATGTTATTGATGAATCCGCTGTTTATTTGGACGGCATGGACGAGTTTTCAGGCAAAAATGCAAAGCAGAATCCAGAAATAATTATTGACTATTTAAAAAAATATAAAAATGGAGAATTTTTGCTTAAGACGGAAAATTATGTTCATAGGTACCCGACTTGCTGGAGGTGTAAAACAGAATTGGTCTGGCGGGTTGTTGATGAATGGTATATCTCAATGGAAAAACTTAGAAAGCCCTTGGAAGAAATTACAAAAAAAATAAACTGGATTCCTTCTTTTGGAAAAGAAAGGGAACTAGACTGGCTGAAAAATATGCATGACTGGCTGATTTCCAAAAAAAGATATTGGGGTTTGGCTTTGCCTATTTTTGAATGCGAATGCGGAAATTTTGAAGTAATTGGCTCTAAAGAAGAATTAAAAAAAAGGGCCGTTGAAGGCTGGGATAAATTTGCAGGTAATTCGCCTCATAGGCCCTGGGTTGATAATATAAAAATAAAATGCAAAAAATGCAAAAAGTTGGTTTCAAGAATAAAAGATGTCGGAAATCCATGGCTTGATGCGGGCATAGTTTCATTTTCCACAATGGAATATTTTGAAGATAAAAGCTATTGGAAAAAATGGTTTCCAGCAGAATTAGTCTGCGAGTCATTCCCCGGCCAATTTAAAAACTGGTTTTATTCTTTATTGGTTATGTCTGCTGTCTTGGCGGGAAGGGGTCCAATGAAAACAATTTTTGGCTATGCTTCGGTAAAAGATGAAAAAGGAGAGGAAATGCATAAATCCAAAGGAAACGCTATTTGGTTTGATGAGGCAGTAGAAAAAATCGGAGCCGACCCTATGAGGTGGATGTATTCAAAGCAGAACCCGGCTGAAAACCTCAATTTTGGATATAATGCAGCCGACGAGGTAAAAAGGAAGCTGCTTACTTTATACAATTCTTATGTATTTTTTAGTACTTATGTAAAAACGGAAGAGTTATCTGAAAAATTATTTAAAGTGAAATCAGAAAATATATTAGACAAATGGATTATTTCAAAAATCGACCATTTAATAAGCGCTTGCGAATTTAATTTAGATAAATATGATATTGCCAGAGTTGTTTTGGCGATAGAAGATTTTTTTATAAACGATTTGTCTTTGTGGTACATAAGGAGATCTAGAAAAAAATTTCATGAGGATAGTCCAGAAAGAAAGGAAGCTGTAGCCACTTTATATTATGCGCTTTTGAATCTTGCAAAATTAATTGCTCCTGTAATGCCATTTTTCGCAGAGCAAATGTATCAGCAATTAAGATTTAAAGGTATGCCTGAATCTGTGCATTTGTGCGATTGGCCAAAATTAGAGGAATGGCAGACAGATATGGAGTTAGAAAGCAAAATGGATGAAGTAAGGGCGCTTGTTAATTTAGCTTTAGCTAAAAGAGCAGAAAAACAGATAAAAGTAAAACAGCCGCTTGCTTTGCTTAAAATAAAAAATAAAAAACTAAAAATAAAAGATGAAGAAAATCTTTTAGATTTAGTTAAAGATGAAGCAAACGTAAAGGAAATTATTTTTGACAGCAAAATTAAAGAAGAAATAGAGTTGGATACAAATATTACAGAAGAATTAAGAGAAGAAGGGCTTGTCAGGGAAGTTATTCGCAATGTCCAGGATATTAGAAGGCAGGCAGGTTTAAAACCCACAGACAAAATTTTATTTTTTATTTCCGGTGAAAATAAATTAAATAAAATTTTTGAAAAAAATAAAGAATTTATTGTAAAAGAAGTCAGGGTAAAAGAGTTTTATATTAATTTAAAGCCAAAAGTAAGATTTGATATAGAAAAAGATATTTTGCTTAATAGTCATAAGATATTATTAGCAATTAAAAAAATATAATATGCCATTATTCGACAAAAAATCTGAAATTCCAAGACATCAATTTAAAGATATATTAAAAAAAACAGACGTTAAAATAGGCGGTAGGCAGCTTTCTAGCAGAGAAAAAACCCTGATGGAGAAAAAAGATTTTCCCAAAAGATTTGGGTCTTCAATATCCAAATCAGAATATTCAAGAACCCTCAATAGGCTTAAATCAGAGAAGATGAACGAGCAGGATTTTACAAAGAAAATAAAAAAAGGAAAAGAAATAAAATTTTTAGAAAAATTAGAAAAAGAATAAAATGACGGTTCACTACAGGACTAAAGGATTTGTTCTAAAAAAAACAGACAGACAGGAATCAAATAGAATTTTCAGTATTTTTACTTATGATTTTGGAAAATTGGAAATAACAGGGAAAGCTGTAAGAAAGATAAATTCGAAATTAAGAGCAGGGATTGATATTTTTTATTTGTCTGATATTGAGTTTATACAAGGAAAAAATAATAAAACTCTTACTGACGCCAGCGTTATTAAAAAAAACGACAATATAATTAAAGATTTTAAAAAACTGGAAGTTGTTTGCCAGATTGCAAACATATTAGAAGAGCTGATAAAAGGAAAGGAAAAAGATCATAAAATTTGGGATTTAGTCGAAGAAATATTTGAAAAATTGAATAGCCAGGATTTAAAGATTAGTAACAAGCAATTAATTTATTACTACTTTTTTTGGAATTTTCTTTCTGCGTTAGGGTACCGGCCTGAAGTTGAAAAATGCGCTGCCTGTAACGATAAGTTAAATCCATATAATATTTATTTTTCAGATAGAGAAGGGGGGATGATCTGCAAAAAATGTTTGCTGGCAGATAAAAATGCAAAAAAAATAAATTCAGATGTCGCTAAAATTTTAAGGCTGATTTTAAAGAAAGACTGGCAGACAGTGTCTAAATTAAAAGTTGAATTATTATCGCAGGATTTATTAAAAAAAATATCGGAAGATTATAGCAGGCATATTTTACCAGTGCATTATTCAAATACAAATAGTATATAATAAATAATATACGATATGTCAAAAAAACTATTTTTAATTTTTCTTATAATTATAATCGTCGGATTTATCGGATACTGGGTTTGGAGAGAAAGCATATTTTCAAAAGAGATTTTGCGTTTGGAGATTTTAGGTCCCGAATCCGCAAAAGTGGGAGAAGAGATAGAATATACGGTAAAGTATAAAAATAACGGGAATTTTGTTTTAGAACAGCCAAAGCTTATTTTTAACATGCCAGATAATTCTCTGACTGAAGACAGTAAAACAAGAATCACCCAGAATTTAAAAGACATATATCCGGGAGACGAGGAATTTGTGAAATTTAAAACGCGGCTTTTAGGCAAAGAGGGAGATTTAAAGTCAGCAAAGGTGTCGCTTTCTTATGTGCCTAAAAATTTAACAGCTCCCTTTGAATCAGATACCACATTTACCACAAAAATTGAGACAGTTCCCATTACTTTAGATTTTGATTTGCCGTCAAAAGTTGAAAAAGGAAAAGACCTGCAGTATTCAATTAATTATTTTTCTAATATAGATTATCCTTTAGAAAACCTCAGCATAAAAGCAGAACCTGTAAGCGGTTTTGAATTTAAATCATCAGATCCGGCATCTTTGGACAATTCCGAGTGGAGGCTTCAAACTTTAAGCAAGGCGCAAGGAGGAAGAATAAATATCAGAGGCAAAATTTCAGCAGACACTAATCAGAATTTAAATATTTCTGCTAAACTGGGCATGTGGCAGGACGGAGATTTTATTGTTATAAAGGAGGCCAATACGGAAATACAAGTCATACAACCCTTGCTTTTTATTTCCCAGCAGGTCAACGGCGTGTCTGACTATGTCGCTTCGCCTGGAGAAACCCTGAATTATCAGATTTCTTTCAGAAATATTGGCTCCAGTCCCTTTGAAGATCTGTTTGTGATAGTAAAAATAGACAGCTCAGCTTTAGATCTTTCTGCAATACAGTCTTATTACGGCCAGGTTCAATCAAACAGCAATATGATTGTTTGGGACTCTGACCAAACGCCGCAGTTAAGGCGCTTAGATGTCCAAGAATCGGGCCAGGTTGACTTTAGCGTAAAAGTGAAGAGTGATTGGTCGCCGTCGGGATCAGACGCTAACAGCACAATTATAACTAACGAGGTTAATATTTCTCAGATTACCCAGAAGTTTAGCATAAAAGTTAATTCAGGACTGGTAATTTCCCAAAAAGGATATTATAAAAATTCTGAAATTTCAAATTCAGGGCCAGTGCCTCCGGAAGCCGGCAAAGCAACCACCTATACAATAACATGGGATATAAAAAATTATTTCAGCGATACTAAAAATGTTAAAGCCAAGGCAAATTTGCCAGAAAATGTGAGTTTGACCGGCCAGATTCTGCCAGAAAACGAATTTTCAAACTTTTCATTTGACTCAGCCAGCCGGGAAATCGTCTGGTCAGCCGGCGATATTTTAGCTGGCACAGGAGTTAACGGAGACCCGGTTACTCTTTCTTTCCAAATATCCTTAACCCCGGCTTCAAGCCAAAAAGGATCGACAGCAGCCCTTATAGGCCAAGCAGATATTTCAGGAGAAAACCAGTTTACAAACACAATAATTAAATCTAGCGCTTCTGGCGTAAATACAAGTTTGCCGGATGATTTTTCCAACTCCGGCGGCGGAATAGTGCAATAATTAAAATTAAAAATATGAAAAAAGATGTAGATAATTTAATGGAAAAATTGGTGTCGTTTGCAAAACGGCGGGGGTTTGTTTTCCAGTCGTCTGAAATTTACGGAGGATTTTCTTCCTGTTATGATTTTGGGCCGCTGGGAGTCAGGTTAAAAAACAATATTAAAAAGGCCTGGTGGAAAGAAATGACAAGATTGCATGATGATATTGTCGGCTTAGATGCCTCTATTTTAATGAGCCCTAAAGTTTGGCAGGCCTCTGGGCATTTAACAGCAGGATTTGCAGATGAGTTAGTCGAATGCAAAAAGTGCCATCATAGATTTCGAAAAGATTTATTAGAAAAAAATAAGTGTCCGGATTGCGGCGGACAATTAACCGAATCTAGAAAATTTAACTTAATGATGAAAACTTTTGTCGGACCTGTTGAAGACGAGGCGGCAGTTGCTTATTTAAGAGCTGAAACCTGCCAGGGAATTTATGTGAATTTTAAAAACGTTTTACAATCAATGAGGCAGAAACTTCCTTTTGGAATAGCACAGATCGGTAAATCATTTAGGAACGAAATTACGCCAAAAGATTTTATTTTCCGCACAAGGGAATTTGAGCAAATGGAAATGCAGTGGTTCTGCCCACCTGAAGACGCAGACAAGTTTTTTGAGTATTGGTTAAAAGA
This sequence comes from uncultured Candidatus Saccharibacteria bacterium, assembly GCA_964526025.1. Taxonomy (GTDB): domain Bacteria; phylum Patescibacteriota; class Minisyncoccia; order Minisyncoccales; family Staskawiczbacteraceae; genus UBA11703. The sequence continues at coordinate 11,799 of CAZGLJ010000011.1, forward strand.
AAGAATGAATTGGTATATCTGGCTGGGAATTAAAAAAGAAGATTTAAGGCTAACAGAAACCCCAAAAAACGAATTACCCCATTATGCAAAACGGGCAGTTGATATTGAATATAAGTTTCCTTTTGGCTGGAAAGAAATAGAAGGAATACACAATAGGGGCGATTGGGACCTATCAAATCATTCAAAACACTCAGGCCAGGATTTAAGTTATACTGATGAGCAAGGCAATAAATTTACTCCATATGTAATAGAAACTTCCGCTGGCGTTGACAGGACTTTATTTGCCCTGTTGTGCGCTGGGTTTAAAGAAGTGGAAGGCGGGAGGACAGAGACAACAGAATCTAAAAAGGAGGTGGAAACAATATTAAGCATTAACAAACAATTAGCTCCTGTAAAAGCTGCTGTTCTGCCTTTGGTAAAAAATAAGCAAGAAATTGTAGAGAAGGCGCAGGAAATTTTTGCTCTGTTAAAAATTCATTTTAGCTGCCAGTATGACGATACGGGTTCAATTGGCAGAAGGTATAGAAGGCAGGATGAAATTGGAACTCCTTTTTGCATAACAATTGATTTTGAAACTTTGCAAAATAACGATGTTACTTTAAGGGACCGCGACACAATGAAGCAGAAAAGGGTTAAAATCAGCGATTTGCTAACTTTTTTAAAAAATGAATTTGTATAGAAAAACTACACTTAAAAACGGGCTAAGGGTAATTTCTGTTCCCATGAAAAACGCCAATAGCGTTACTTTTTTGATATTAGTTGGAACTGGGTCTAAATATGAGGCAAAAAGCATAAGCGGCATATCCCATTTTTTAGAGCATATGTTTTTTAAAGGCACCAAAAAAAGGCAGAATACTTTAAAAATTGCCGAAACATTAGACAAAGTTGGCGGAGAGTATAATGCCTTTACTTCAAAAGAGATAACAGGCTTTTTTGCAAAGGTTGAAAAGTCCCATCAAGACATTGCTTTAGATTGGATATCTGATATATTTTTAAATTCCAAGTTTGACCAGAAAGAAATAGATAAAGAGAAAGGAGTGATAATTGAGGAGTTAAATATGTATTTAGATACTCCAACAGCCTATGTATCAGAATTATGGGAAAAAGTCCTTTATGGCGATCAGCCGGCTGGCTGGCGGATCATCGGAGACAAGGAAAGTATTCTAAGCTTTAACAGGCAAAAAATTATAGATTATTATCAGAGCCATTATTCTCCTTTAAACACTATAGTTTGCGTGGCAGGAGATATAATTCCAGAAAAAATCGAAGAAAAAATACAAAATTATTTTGGGAAAATGGAAGAAAATAAAACCCAGTCAAAAATAAAAGTAAAAGAACAGCAGAAGAGCCCTGCAGTTTTAATGCATCATAAAAAAACAGACCAGACCCACTTTTGCCTGGGAGTAAGAGCCTATGATTTATTTCATCCTAAAAAATATGCCTTAGCTTTGCTGGCTATTATTTTAGGAGGAAACATGAGCTCCAGGCTTTTTATAAAAGTTAGGGAAAGGAATGGTTTGGCTTATTCTATACATACGTCAGTTGATAATTCTACTGATACGGGCTATTTAGTTACGCAGGCTGGCATTGACCATAAAAATTTAGAAAAATCTATCAGATTAATTCTAAAAGAGTATAAAAGCCTAAAAGATAAAAAAATTAGCCAAAATGAACTGCAAAAGGCAAAAGATTATTTAAAAGGGGTTATGTCTTTGTCCCTGGACGCTTCTGACAGCCAGGCCTCTTTTTTTGCCTTGCAGGAATTGCTTGAAGGAGTTATTCTTTCTGCAGAAGAAAAATTCAAAAAAATAGATGAAGTTTCGCTTGACGACATAAAAAAAACAGCAGAAGATATATTCTTGACAAATAAAATAAATTTAGCTATTATAGGTCCTATTGCAGAAGACAAGCAAGAGGAGTTAAGATTAAAGAAGTTATTAATAATATAATTATGGAAAGAGAACAAGTTTTAGATATACCTTGGAGAACTATAACAAAGGTATTTATAGCGATTTTTATTTTCTATGTTATTTATCTTGCTAGATCTATTGTGCTTTGGTTCTTTTTCGCTTTGATAATTTCTGTTTTATTGGAGCCGGCCATTAATTTTTTGCGCAAGCTCTATATACCAAAAATTATAGCTATAGTTTTGGTGTATTTATTCATTTTAGGGGCTTTGGGCCTTTTTATTTATTTAACAGCGCCTGTTTTTGTTTTTGAGATAAAGCAGTTTGCAAAATATTTACCCGGTTATTTCGAGCAAGTCAGCCCCTTTTTAAGGCAGTTTGGCATCATAACCGCGGATAATTTCAATGATTTTGTCAAATCCTTAACAGGAGGGCTCGAGGCCAGCTCAGAGAGCATTATAACAGCTATAATGACGTTTTTTGGAGGAATATCTTCAGCTGCTTTTATTTTAACGATTGCTTTCTTTTTGTCTTTGGAAGAAAAAGGCACGGAAAGATTCTTAGTGCTTTTAACCCCCAAGAAATACGAACAAACCATAGCTAATCTTTTTGAAAAGGTCCAAGAAAAGGTTTCTGGCTGGTTCGGCGCAAGATTATTGGCCTGCCTGTTTGTTGGAGTAGCTTCTTATATTGTTTTTTACATATTTAATGTAAAGTACGCCTTTATACTTGCTTTGATTTCTGCAATTTTAAATTTCGTTCCATATATAGGGCCGTGGATAACCAGTATTTTATTAGTTGTTTTTATAATAGTTTCAACTGGCTCTTGGCTTTTAGTGCTTTATGTTTTAATTGCCATAACAATAGTTCAAGAAATTGAAAATAAGCTCGTTACCCCGTTATTAATGGAAAGAATGATTGATTTGCCTCCGGCTTTGGTAATTGTCGCATTGTTGGTCGGAGCTGAAGTATTTGGCTTTTTAGGCATGGTTTTTGCAGTGCCTGTTTTCGGGATCATTTACGAGTTTTTAAAAGAGTTTTTAGAAAAAAGGAGAGAGCAACAGGACTAATTAGATTAAAAATTAAACAAAATAATAGATATTATTATTGCTGCTGCTTGGCTTGCGATTCTCCAAAATATGGGGATTTTTTTATTTTTATAGAGATGAATTTTTTCATGGAGATTGTAATGGGTTTTTAATAGCTTATTAGAAAAAAATAATTTCAGAAAATTAAATCCATCAGGCAATATGGAAAATAATGCGGCTATAAAAATAATTTCTTGTCCGGCGGCCAGCGGATTAGAAAACATTAAAATAATCATTACGCCCAGTAAAAAATCCAAGGTGACTTTTAAAAACTCTGGCAGAGATTTTTGCCATTGCTTATTTTTGATATTTTCAATAGGATATTCAATATGGGGCAATAGGTCCAAAAAGTAATGGCTTAAAAAAGCCAAAACAACAGCCAATGGAATACTTTTGATAATAGAACCTACGGCGGCTCCGAATAACATATGTACGAGTAAAATCATGGAAATTTTGCTTAAAAAATGATAAAATCAATTTAAATTAAGTATATACTATGTTTAGCAAAAAGAAAAAATTTTATATTACCACAAGCATAGCTTATACAAATGCGCAGCCGCACATTGGTTTTGCATTAGAATCAATCCAGGCAGATGCGCTGGCAAGATATTATAGGACCTTAGGCCAGGATGTTTTTTTTCTGACAGGCACTGATGAACATGGAGCTAAAGTGTCTAAAAAGGCGGATGAGAGTAAAAAAGACCCGAAAGATTTTGTAGATGAAATTGCTGAAAAATTTAAAGAATTAAAGAGCGCTTTGAATCTGTCCACAGATGATTTTATCAGAACAACTGATGAGATACGGCACTGGCCGATAGTTGAAAAAGTATGGAAAAGCCTTAAAGAAAATGGCGATATTCACAAAAAGAATTATAAGGGTCTGTATTGCGTTGGCTGCGAGGCTTTTATAACGAGAAAAGATTTAACTGATGGAAAGTGCAGTGTACATAGCATAGAGCCCGAAGTGATAGAAGAGGAAAATTATTTTTTTAAGCTTTCAAAATATTCAAAGCGGATAGAAGATATTATTAAACAAAACAAAATAAAAATAGTTCCAGAATCAAGGAAAAACGAGATGTTAAGTTTTACAAAACAAGGGCTGCAAGATGTAAGTTTTTCCAGGCCTAGAAAAGATTTAAAGTGGGGCATTCAGGTGCCGGGAGACCCGACCCAAACAATTTATGTTTGGGCAGATGCTTTGACAAATTATATTTCAGCTATTGATTATCCCAATGGAAAACAATTTAAAAAATACTGGCCCGCCGATGTCCATTGCATAGGAAAGGATATAGCAAAGTTTCATTGTTTATTTTGGTCGGCAATGCTTTTGTCTTTAAAGCTGCCTTTGCCAAAAACCATATTTATACACGGCCATATTACTGTAGCCGGGCAGAAAATGTCAAAGAGTTCAGGAAACGTTATAGACCCTTTTGAATTGGTAAAAAAATACGGAGTTGATGCTGTAAGATATTATCTATTAAGAGAAATTCCTCCGACAGAAGATGGCGATTTTAGTTACGAAAAATTTGAGCAAAGATATAATTCAGATTTAGCAGGGGGCATCGGAAATTTAGTAGCAAGAATAATAGGCATTGCAGGCGAGACTAAAATAAAAGTAACAAAAGTTACAGATGTAACTAAAGAAAAAATTGAACAAGCAAAAAAGGATTATAAAAAAAACATAGAAAACTTTAAATTTAATGAAGCTCTTTCAGCTATATGGTTTTTAATAGGCTATTGCGATAAATATATAAACGATGAAAAGCTTTGGGAAACAAAAAAACCAGAGGCAATAAATGATTTATTTCTTTCTTTAAACGAGATAAGCGATTTGCTTTTACCATTTCTGCCCGATACCTCAGAAAAAATTAAAAAAGCAGTTAAAACCAGAAAATCAAAAATATTATTCCCTCGGATTTAGCAGTCTGGATTTTTGGCCCGTTTTAGTTTATATTTAGGTCGTAGAACATTTCCAATAAATAAGAGAGGAGAACTCATGTTTGGAATTATATTACAGGTGATGGGAATTATGTTTTTTTTGTCGTTTTTTTTCTGGCTTTTTTTGCCAGGAGACAGAATTATAAGAAGCAAAAAAAATATTGTAAGAGATTGACATTTATAATACATTTGCTATAATATAATTAGCTCTTTTCATCAAGTCA
>CAZGLJ010000012.1:0-3626 GCA_964526025.1 uncultured Candidatus Saccharibacteria bacterium
AAAGGCTCATTAGCCTTTTCTGGGCAAAACATAAAGAAGGGCAACGACTTTGTCGTTGCCCTGTTTAATTACGTTCAGAACCTGATCACTTGTTGCTTCTATAGCGCGCCATGCGCGCCATTTCTTTTTTTCTAAGGCGAACAATTTTTTGCCTAGCCCGCAGTCTTCTAAAAATTTCTTTTCTTAATTTTCTTTTTATTTCTTTCTTTGCGCCGCGATTTTTTTGATGGCGCAGTATTGCTATCCTTTCAGATATTACGATTACCGCTGAAACGGCTAAAAAAATTATAATCCCAAACCCCATGGCGGCCATGAACAAAATTATCACTAACTCTTGCATATATTTTGCCTTTCGTGCAAGTTGTCAAAGGTCTTAAATAATATTGTCTCTTTTGGTGCTAACTGTCAATATTGCTTTATAAAATATTTTTTGCTATAAAACAATAATGATAAATATAAAAAAAATAATTTATCCTGTAGCCCTGGCTGTTTGTTTTTCAGTTATTTTCGGAATAGGTATTTGGATAGGCGCTGCAAAAATAGCTTACCATGTGCCCCAGCCAGGAACTCTTGAATTCTCGCTTTTTTGGGATGCATATAATAAACTCCAAGAAAATTTTATAAACCCTGAAAGAATAGACAGCCAAAAAATACTTTATGGCGCCATCGAGGGAATGGCAAAATCGCTTGACGATCCGTATACTTCATTTTTTGAACCCGAACAGGCCAAAAAGTTCCAGCAAGACCTTTCTGGATCTTTTGAGGGCATTGGAGCTGAAATCGGCATAAAAAAAGAACAGCTAACGGTGATAGCCCCATTAGAGGGCACTCCTGCTCAGAAAGCGGGATTAAAATCAGGGGACATCATTTTAAAAATCAACGGCAAAGATTCGGTCGATATGGCAACCGACGAAGCAGTCAGCTTGATAAGGGGGCCAAAAGGAACCGATGTTGTTTTAATGATTTACAGGGATGGCTGGTCAAAACCTAAAGATATTAAAATAACCAGAGGGGTAATAAAAATCCAGTCTACAAAGTGGTCGTTAAAAGACGGCGACATAGCTTATGTACAAATTTTCCAATTTGATGAATCTCTTTCGGCTGATTTTAAGAACCAAGCTTATCAAATTTTACAAAGTCCTGCTAAAAAAATTATTATAGATGTGAGAGACAATCCCGGAGGATATCTTGAGCTAGCCCGAGAAATCGCCGGATATTTTTTGAAAAATGGGCGAGTAGTTACAATTGAAGACTTTGGCAAAGACAAAGAGCAAAAAATATACAAGGCGGAAGGAAACGCTGAATTTTCAAATTATCCGGCAGTTGTTTTAATAAACCAGGGTTCAGCCTCCGCGTCTGAAATTTTAGCTGGCGCTTTAAGAGATAATAGGAACGTAAAACTAATCGGGATAAAATCTTTTGGAAAAGGGTCAGTACAAATTCCAGTAAAATTAAGAGGCGGCTCGCTGCTTAAAATAACAACTGCTAAATGGCTTACTCCAAAGGGCAGCTATATTTCAGAGGTTGGGTTAGACCCCGATATAAAGGTTAATATTACAGAGGAAGATATTGAGCAGGATAAAGATCCGCAACTAGACAAAGCCCTTGAAATAATAAAGGGTTTAAAGTAAAATAAAAAATTATGAAGGTAATTCTTCTGCAAGACACTGAAGGTCTTGGAAAAAAATACGAAACAAAAGATGTGAAGTCGGGTTATGCCCGTAATTTTCTGTTGCCCCAAAGATTAGCGAGAGCTGCGACTAAAGATGCTTTAAAGTGGCTTAGAGACCAAAAAGAATTAATAGAAAAAGAGGCGGAAGAAGATTTGAAAAAAGCTCAAGTTTTAGCTTCTGGTCTTGATGGTTTAGAGCTGACCATATCGGTTAAAGTGGGCGAGGAAGGCCAGCTTTTTGAGTCTATAAATAACCAAAAGGTAGCCGAAAAACTAAAAGAAATCGGCTTTGAGGTAAAAAAATCAAAAATTATTCTAAAAGAACCGATAAAAGAACTAGGAGAATTTTTAGTAAATGTTAGTTTAGACCACAATTTAGAAGCGGAAATAAAATTAATAATAATAGAAGAAAAAGAAAAAGAATAAAATGGCGCGTTATATTTTTGTCGCAGGCGGCGTAATGTCCGGCATCGGAAAAGGAATCGCTACGGCCTCTATAGGAAGAATTTTAAAAAGCAAGGGACTCAAGGTCACCGCTATAAAAATTGACCCCTATATCAACGTTGATGCCGGAACAATGAATCCTGTTGAACATGGAGAAGTTTTTGTGACCGATGACGGAACTGAATGCGACCAAGACGTAGGAAACTATGAAAGATTTTTAGACGAGAATATTTATGACGGGAATTATATCACCACCGGCCGCGTTTATCAGAAAGTCATAAATAAAGAAAGGAATTTAGAGTACGGCGGCAAGTGCGTTGAGGTGGTTCCTGACATTCCAAACGAAGTCATATGGAGAATTAAGTCCGCAGGCAAAAAAGCAAAAGCGGATTTTATTTTAATTGAAATCGGCGGAACTGTAGGCGAATATCAAAACATGCTGTTTTTGGAAGCTGCCAGAATGCTAAAGTTGCAACATCCTACTGATGTTGTTTTTGTTTTAGTAAGTTATTTCCCTGTGCCTAAAATGATTGGGGAGATGAAAACAAAACCAACCCAATATGCAGTCAGAACATTAAATTCCGCGGGCATACAGCCGGACATAATTTTAGCCAGGTCTGTTTTACCATTAGACGAACCAAGAAAAAGAAAAGTTGCAGTTTTTTGCAACGTCGAAAAAGAAAATATTATTTCCGCTCCCGATGTAAAATCTATTTATGAAGTTCCGATAAATTTTGAGAAGGAGAATATGGGTAATAAAATTTTAAAAAAGTTTAATATAAGGCCAAGGTCAAGTAATTTAAAAGAATGGGAGCAATTAGTAAAATTAATGAGAAACCATCCAAAAATTATTGAAATAGGAATCGTCGGCAAATATTTTGGGACCGGCAGCTTTACTTTAATGGATTCTTATATTTCAGTTATAGAAGCAGTAAAACACGCAGCGTTTTCCCAAAACAGAAAGGCAAAAATTTCTTGGATATCGTCAGAAGAATTTGAAAAAGATACAAACTCCTTAAAAATACTGAAAAAATATGACGGCATTATCGTGCCCGGTGGTTTTGGAAATAGGGGGATAGAAGGAAAAATTAAAACCATTGGATATTGCAGAAAAAATAAAATTCCGTTCTTAGGATTGTGCCTTGGCATGCAATTGTCAGTAATAGAATTTGCCAGAAATGTCTGCGGGCTTAAAAACGCCACCTCTGCTGAGTTCAAAAAGAACGATCAGAATGTAATTGACGTAATGCCAGAGCAAAAAGTTTTATTAAAAGAAAAAAAATATGGCGGGACAATGAGGCTGGGCGCTTATAAGTGCAAACTTATGCCAAAAACTATAAGTTCAAAAGCGTATGGAACTGCTGAAATATCTGAGCGCCACAGGCATCGTTATGAATTGAATAACGACTTTAGATACATTTTAGAAAAGAAGGGAATGGTAATGGCAGGAGTAAATCCTGAAAAAGATTTGGTGGAAATCGTAGAAATTCCCGGGCATCCATTTTTTGTG
>CAZGLJ010000012.1:3636-8810 GCA_964526025.1 uncultured Candidatus Saccharibacteria bacterium
GACTTTATTAAGGCAGCGATCTCTAATTGATTGGATTTACCCAGTTAAATAATCTCGTTTCGCGAGATTAAAATCCCGAAGGGATTTTAATTGATTGGGTCAACCGAAACCACCTTTGCTGATCTTCGAGACCCGTCAAAAAGATTTTTATTCTTGCTGGTAAAACGGACGACGCCGTTTTTTAAAGCATAAATAGTATCATCTGAACCTAATTTTACATTTTTGCCAGGAAGATATTTTGTTCCTCTCTGCCTTATAATTATCATTCCAATTTTGACTTTTTGGCCGGCAGAAACTTTAATGCCTAGCCTTTGTGAAGCAGAGTCTCTTCCTAATCTTGACGAACCGCCTTGTTTAGTTTTGGACATGTTGACTTGTTAGTTAATTTATATAGATTATGTTAACAAAGATTAAAGACTTTGTCAAAGCCCATTTTTATGATATAATATTATTTATAATAATCGCGTTTTTACTTATGCTTTCATTTGCATTGGGTTACATAGCGGCAAAATATCAAGATAAAGAACCAATACAAATTGAAAAATTAAAATGAATATTCCTCAACACATAGTTTTGTTTCCTGACGGAAATCGGAGATGGGCAAAACAAAAAGGATTGGCTTCCTTGCAGGGGCATCAGCAAGGATATAATAATCTTTTGAATTTTTCTGAATGGTGCAAAAATAGGGGAGTGAAGGTTCTTACGGCTTTTGGTTTCTCTACGGAAAATTGGAACAGGACAAAAGAAGAAGTTGATTATTTGATGAATTTATTAGAAAAATGTCTTATTGATAATTTAGAAAAATATCAGAAAGATGGCGTAAGGGTAAGAGTAATCGGACAAAGAGAACGATTGCCGCAATCTCTCCAAAAAGCGACAGAAACAGTTGAAAAAGCTACAGAAAATAATTCAAAGCTTTTTCTGAATTTAGCCATAAGTTACGGCGGAAAATGGGATATATTGCAGGCGGTAAAAAAGATTATAGAAGAAAAAATTCCGGTAGAAAAAATTAATGAAAAATTATTTGAAAATTATTTATCCACTGCCGGTTTGCCCGCTCCAGATTTAATAATCCGCGCTGGCGGAGAAAAAAGGATGTCAAACTTTGTGCTCTGGCAGGCGGCGTATTCAGAATTATATTTTTCGGCAAAACCCTGGCCGGATTTTACAGAGCAAGATTTAGACGAGGCTCTTGAAGAATTTGATAAAAGATCTCGTCGTTTCGGCAAATAAAAACGGCTCGGCAGGTTTTTATTGTGCGACAAATTATGGCAGACACATAAAACAGGGGAGTGAGAGAACAAAAAACGAGGATGCCCTCGTTTTTTTATTTATGGTTTATGTTGTTTTTGACAACACCTTTGCCATTTCTAACCATTTTGGCGCTCGCGGCTTATTTTTATATTTTGCTGATGATTTATGTATTTCTATTAAAGAGAGAAGCTCGTTTTTTTTCCAGCTGGCTAAATATTTTCCTTTGTTCCTTTGAATTATCTCAACTCCCTTTGACCAAAGCTCAAAATCTTTTTTCTTTTTTTCTGCTAGACAATTTCTCCGGAAAAATGGCACAACCGACCCGGTAATATCGCCGATGCTTTGCACGGAAAACCTTGCCTGATCTCTTGAAATAGTAATTTTACCGCAGCCGATTCCTTTTTTTATTTTTTCTAAAATTTTTGAATTTTCTTTCGAACTTGTAACAACAAACTGCGCTTTCCATCTATAATAAACCGGGGAATTTGTCCTTTCATGTCTTGTGTCTTTCCTAAATTGCAAATCAAAGCATCCGTAATTATTTACTAAACTTGCTATATTAAAATCTCTTTTTACTGCCGGCATAATTTTATATTTTTTACAATATATTTTAATTATATCAGATAATTAATTGTGCGACAAATTAATATTATTCTTTTAAGTCTTTGCCGCTGTGGAACTTGCGGTGTATGTCGCGCAGGCGCTTGTTGGTGACATGAGTATATATTTGTGTGGTCATTATGCTTCGATGGCCCAAAAATTCTTGAATTGTGCGCAGATCAACTCCTTGAGTCAATAAATCTGTGGCATACGAATGGCGAAGAGTATGAGGAGTTGTAAACATCGGAATTCCGGAAAGCATAGCGTACTTTTTTACAAGTTTTTCTATATAACGGGCTGTGAGCCGCTTGTCAGCGCCTTTTCTGGCCCTGGCGTTTATAAATAATGGTTTTTCTTTATCTTTGCGGGCCTCTAAATACTTCTTTATCCAATTTAAAGCTCTTTCGGAAAAATAAACCGTCCTGGGATTTCCTCCTTTGCCAATAACGCCCAACTCAAAATCTTTCTTATTTTTAATATTGGCAAACTGCTCGACATTAAGAGCCACAAGTTCGGCGATCCTAAGGCCGGTTGAAAACAAGGCCTCTAAAATAGCCCTGTCCCTTAGTCTTATATCGTCTTTTGGCTCAGCTGCGGTCAAAAGCTTCTCAATTTGCTCTAAATTAAGGAATTTAACGGCTTTTACGCTTTTATCGGGTTTAGGAAGCGTTACTTTACCGGGGGGCAGTGAAACTATGTCTTTTGCCACAAAATAGGCTAAAAAGGCTCTTAAAGCGATTAAATAGTAGTTCTGGGTGGTCTTCTTAAGAGACCTGCCTGATTTGGGGGCCTGGTAGCGGGAAAGGTACAAACGGTACTCCCATATATGCTCGGGGGTCAATTGGTGGGGGAGAATATGCTCTAAATTCTTATATTTTAACCAGCCAAAAAATTTATTCAGATATTCCTGATAATTTTTCTGAGTATTATTTTTCAAACCCTTCTCCACGTCGCAGTAATCTAAAAAGTCATTTATATGTTTTGTTAAGGGTTTGGCTGATTGTTCCATATTTTAAAGTTATAGTCTTGAATATTCTCTTTACTATCATTTTGCGAACCTTATCTATATTAATAATAAGCCATTCCCTAAAGGCCTGTCAATGTGGAAAACTGACCTAGGGCTGACCTATGGCTGGCTTTGACCGCTACTGGGTGGGCTGACTGGCAGGATGGATAACACTGTCCACCAATCCGGAAAAATAATTTTTTATTTTTTCTCCGATGCTTTCGGAAACTTTTTCTTTTTCTTGATTAATTCCTTCTTTGAGTATATCTCCCCTCTTCTGCACTTCCCCGCTTATGTTAGGGTACGCCTTATCCTGAACCCAGTTTAACCCTTTTGCCCAATAATTTTGAGCTGTTGTAAAAACCTTTGAAAGCAAATTTTTATCAAAAATTTTAAAGTCCGGCTTTTGGCTTAAAAATACTAAAATCAGTATAACGACTATGATAATAATATATTTTATAAATCCCTCTTGCATAATGTTAAAATTATTTGTCGCACAATAAAATTACCCAAGCATTTTAATTGCGTCAGCAATTCTTTTTAATGTTTTTTCTTTGCCTAAAATTTCTGCTATTTCAAACGGGCTTGGCGATGATTCTTTACCGGACAATGCCACACGCAAAGGCCACAATAAGAACCCTCTATTTTTTTCGGGATATCCTTTTTTTAAATTAAATTTTTCAGCTGCCTGCAACAGCTCCTTTTCCAAAATTTTCAAATCCCATGTTTTAATTTCAGTTAAAACTTTCTCTGCGGTCTCCAGAGATTCTTTTACTTCCCTATCCCCCATTTTTTGCCATGCCAATAAATTTCTATCATAATTTAATTTGTCTTTAAAGAAAAGTTCTGCTAGTTCGGAAATTTCTGAAAGTTTTTTCATTCTTGCTCTTGAAACCTCAATAATTTTCTGCAGTTTTTCCTGCGATACCTGGCCTTGCACCAAAAGGCCTGCTGTTTTAAGATATGGGACGCAAAGCTCTGTAAGTTTTTCTATTGGCTTTTCGCGAATGTACAAGCCGTTTAAAAAATCTAATCTTTTAATATTAAAAACGGCGCCAGCTTTTTGCACTTTTTCTATGAAAAATTCTTTTGCAAGTTGCGACAAGGAAAAAATTTCTTTTTCTGTTCCCGGATTCCAGCCTAAAAGAACCATAAAATTAACAATGGCTTCCGGAAGATAACCTTGAGCGTGGTAATCAGCTAAAGCCACATCGCCATGGCGTTTGGAAAGCTTGCTTCTGTCCGGATTTAACATCAAAGGCAAATGAGAATATGAAAGCTGGCTGAATCCCAAGGCCTGCTGGATTAAAATCTGCCTTGGGGTATTTGATAAATGCTCTTCTCCTCTTATCACGTGGCTTATCTGCATTAAGAAATCATCTACAACAACTGCAAAGTGATACAAGGGCGCATTTAAATTTTTTGCAATTACAATATCGCCCAACAGGCCTGCATCAAATTCTATTTCGCCTCTCACTAAATCATTAAATTTAATTTTTTTATTGGAAACTCTAAATCTTATAACCGATGATTTTCCTTCCGCCATGTTTTTTTTTACAATCTCGACTGGAAGATGGCTGCACTTGCCATCATATTTCGGGGCCACTCCCCTAGCCATCTGCTCTTGACGTTTATCTTCTAATTCTTCTTCAGTACAAAAACAATAATAGGCCTTATCCTCTTGTAAAAGCTGTTTTAAATATTTTTCGTAAATATCCAAGCGCTGCGATTGTTTGTACGGCCCGAATTCCCCATCAATGTCAGGACCTTCGTCCCATTGAATTCCTAGCCATTTTAATTCGTTTATAATCTCTTGCACCCACTTTAACTCTGACCTCTCTGTATCGGTATCCTCAATTCTTAAAATAAATTTGCCCTTCCCGGCAACTGGCGGATTCTTTGCAAAAAGGTAGTTAAATAAAGCAGTCCTGGCTCCGCCAATATGCAAGGGCCCTGTGGGAGAAGGCGCAAAACGGACTCTTATAGGCTTATTCAATTTTTCTGCGTTTTTTTTCATTTAGTCTAACATTAAAAACTCTAAAATTTCGCGCGCTATTGCGCGGGCTGCCAATGGTTTTGCAAAAGCTAAAGCAGCGTTTCGCATTCTTTCAAGTTTTTCGGGATGCAAAAATAACAGCTGGATCTCTTCAATAAAAAAATTGGGAGTCAGGCTTTCTTGTTCAATCACCATCGCAGCTCCAGTATCGGCGTAAGCATAGCTATTTTTTGCCTGGTGGTTAGCAGCAGCTGTGGGCAGAGGGATTAAAACGCTCGGTTTGCCGACAGCTGCAATTTCAAAAATAGAACCGGAACC
>CAZGLJ010000012.1:8910-15138 GCA_964526025.1 uncultured Candidatus Saccharibacteria bacterium
GGATTAAAACGCTCGGTTTGCCGACAGCTGCAATTTCAAAAATAGAACCGGAACCCGAGCGCGAAATGATAAAATCAGCTGCCTTATACGCATGTTTTAACTTTTCCTCGTCTAAAAAGCCAATTGGATGATAATAATTATTTAAATCTTTGTCTAATACAACCTGCGCTTCAGCCCCGACTTGCTTTACATTTTCCCTGCCGGCAACATGAATGACTTCGTAATCCTTTAAAAAGGTGTTTAAAATTCTCAAAACAAAATCATTAATCGCCTCAGCGCCCTGAGACCCGCCAATTATTAAAAACACGGGCTTTGTAAAAGTTAAATTAAACATTTCTCCTGCTATTTTAGCATCTCCTTGGAGCAATTCTTTCCTGATAGGGTTTCCCACTATGGTTGTTCTTTTCGGGTCAAAATATTCTGTTTTTGGAAAAGAAACAAAAACTTTTTTAGCCCATTTTGAGGTCTGCTGGTTTGAAAGCCCGGGAACTATGTCTGACTCATGTAAAAACACAGGAATCCTCAAAATTCTGGCAGAAACAGTAACAGAGATTGAACCTGAACCTCCTTTGCTAAAAACTAAATCAGGGTTCAAAATTAAAAGATAAAAAAAACTTTGCAAAACTCCTAGCGGAATTTTAATAAAAATATCTAAAAAATTCTGCCATGAAAAATATCTCCTTACCTTTCCTGAAATTATTGTTTTTATAATTAGCCCCTCCTGCGCAAGTAAAATTAAGCCGAACTCGTCTTTCGGCCCCAAATAATAAAACTCTAAATTTTTTTTAGGATAAATCCGCCTTATCTCCCTTACTATGGCAACCAAGGGAAAAACATGCCCTCCAGTTCCGCCTCCTGTAAAAAGTATTTTCATGTATAAATTATATTCTTTAATGATAACAAAAATTAGGAGTTTTTCGAAATGTTAAGCAATAACCCCACGCCAATTATTTCGGCTGCAAGGTGCGAACCGCCATAGGAAAAAAACGGCAGAGGTATTCCAGCTAATGGAAAAATTCCAATTGCCGAAGAAATATTTATAAACGCCTGCAAAGTTATCCAAAAAGTAATTCCGATTGCCGTTAACTTTGAAAACTTATCGTTCGAATTTTTAGCGATTTTAATTCCCAAATAAAAAAATAAAATAAACAGTGCAACCAAAATCGTCCCCCCGATTATTCCTAATTCTTCGCCTATTATCGCAAAAACAGAATCAGACATTGCCTGCGGCAAAAACCCGAATTTTTGTGTTGACATTCCAAGCCCTTCGCCAAAAATTCCTCCTGACCCCAAAGAAATTAATGACTGCCTTAATTGGAATCCTTTGCCTAAAGGATCGGCTTCCGGATTTAAAAAAATAAGCCAGCGGTCTAATCTGTATTGCTCAAATTTCACGAAAAATAATAAACTGCTTATGCCAGCTATTATAACTAAAAGCGTGTGCCACAAAGGAGTTTTAGCTGAAAAATAAACAACAAGCAGAGTTAAGGCAATAATTCCTAAAGTGCTGGCATCTTTCTGAAAAAATAGCGCCAAAGAAATTATGGCTAAAAAAATTGAGAATGGAACAAGTATATATATTAAATTATGATAACCTTTTTTAGCACCAGACTTCCAGCTTGAACCAGAAGACTCGGATAATTTTGAGGCGATCCAGGCAGACAAATACAAAATGGCTGTGATTTTTAAAAACTCTGACGGCTGGACTGTAAATTTTCCCATATCAATCCACCGTGTCGCTCCCCAAAAGTTAGAACCTATAAATGGCAGGAAAACCAAAAATAAAGCTATTAAATTTAAAATCACTAAAACCGGCGCCCATCTCTTAAAAAAATTCAGAGGAATTATATAAGCGGCAAATCCTAAAATGATTGCCGGTAGAAGGCCATAAAACAACTGGTGCAGTAAAAAGTAATTTGTGGTGCCAAATCTCTGCAGAGAAGCTGAGGCTGAAAGGCTGGCTAAAAACAAAAACCCAAAGCCAACCAGAAAAACAATCAGAAAAAAAAGATAATAATTAAAATGCCGTTTCATTTAGTAACCCTATAGTAAGTAATAAATTAATGTTAAACAATATTTGTAGTTCTATCAAGATAATATATATAAATTGACAAAATAGCTTAATAGTGCTAATTTATAAACAGCTCGGCGAAAGCGGTTTTCGCCATTGACAATTCAGTTTGTTTTCACCCATGCAGGAGAAAATGATATGAGCACTGCACGAACAAAAGTTGTCTTAGTAATTCCATCTAGCGAACGAGTGAAGGTATTACGTACTGCCTATAGCCCACCACTTGGGCTTTTGGCTATTGGGGCGAGTTTACTTCAGGCGACTAAAAATACAGATGTATTAGTTTTAAATGGTGAATTATATTCCACAGAAAATGCCCTCGTAGAGGATATAGTGGCTTATAAACCAAACATTGTTGGTATTTCAACAAATGTGGGTTGCTACAAAACAGCATTAAGTATCGCCAAAAAACTAAAAACTCAAAATAGATACCTTATTGTTTTAGGCGGTCCATACGTATCAACTATGTGGAAAGAGTGCTTAAAAAACAGGCCCTATATTGATTATTGTGTTGTTGGTGACGGTGAAATTCCGATGGTTAAATTATCCAATGGCGTACCACCAGAACGCATTGATGGTTTAGCCAAACGAGATTTTCTAGGAGAGCCGCACCTAATACCTCAAATAGATCTTCCATTAGATAGCTACCCCGATCCAGATTGGTCTCTTATAGACGCCAGAGTTTATCAAGAAGCATATCGCCAAACTTACAAACAAGCCGATGCCATTTCTGCATGCATTAATGCAATGAAGGGGTGTCGTTGGCAAGAACGATCGGGTGGCTGCATTTTTTGTGCGCTACTTCGATCTAAACTACGACAACGCTCTCCAGAACGTGTTTGGCAGGAGATTAACAGATTATATGATAAATATGGATGCAACCATTTTTGGGAGCTATCTGACACGATAGGGTGTGATATAGATTGGTTGCGTCGTTTTAACTCGCTCAAACCAAATCGCCCGATATTATTTAAAGGATATTTACGAGCTTCTGAGACAACGCAGGAGTCTGTAAAATTGTTGAGCACGCTCGGTTATAATGAAGTTTTTATCGGGATTGAAAGTGGCGACAACGCCATTTTAAAAGCGGCAAACAAGGGTAGTACGGTTGCTTTGAATAAACGGGCCACCATACTTCTTAGAGATGCGGGAATAAAAACGTTTGCAAGTGTTGTTTTAGGATTGCCGGGAGAAAGTAGGCAGTCATTGCAGGCTACATACGATCATGTCTGCGATCTATTCGAAAACGGCATGAATACTTTATCGGTTTGTATATTCGCTCCATATGTTGGCTCACGGGCTTTTTTACGGTTATTAGATGATGAGAAGATAGGCGGTCAATATAGAGGCAGTGATGTATTCGATTGGCCACTATTCTCAAGACTATGGGTTCAAACACAATGTATATGTGAATGGTCAGACATCGCCGAATATAACAAACGATTAAGCTCAATACCTAGCTCACTGTATGAAGATAACTTTTCGTACGTTGAAAAAGAATACGATATATAATGAGCACACAAGTGTGAGGAAAAAATTTCCTCACTTTTTTTATATATTATTATGTTTTTCCAGAATATTTTTTAACAAATTTTCTAAACAGATCTCCTTTTTCTTCAAAATTTTTCCACAAAGAATAACTTGGCGAAGCGCAAGACAAAAGACAAATTTTACCCGGCTTTGTATACTTATATGCAAATTTTACTGCCTGTTTCATGCTGGAAGTTCTTAAAATATTCAGCCCCTTTTTTGATTTCAAAATCCTCTTTCCAGAAACAGGAAAAAGTACAATATTCTTTATTTTATATTTCTTGATCGTCTTTTCCAATTGCGAAAAATCATATCCTCTATCTTCTCCTCCTAAAAAAACCGTACTTACACCTTTTAAAGACTCTATCGCCATTATAGTTGACTCTGGGGCTGTGGAGATAGCATCATCATAAAATTTAATATTTTTAAATTCTCCAATGAATTCTAATCTGTGTGGCAAAGGTTTAAATTTTTTAATTGCCTTTTTTATCACATTGTCTGAAATATTAAATACTTTTGCGACAGCGATTGCGGCCCCAATATTTTCTTTATTATGCCGACCTAACAATGGAATTTTTAAACCATCAATATTGATCTTATCGCTAAATAAAATTGCCTTATCCCTTGCATTACTCGCCCAATCGCACAACTTTTTGCTTTTTTGGTTATATACAAACGTATCTGTTTTATTTTGAAATCTAATTATATTTTTCTTAGCATTATAATAATTATTTAAGCCGTCGTGATAATTCATATGTTCTGGAAATAAATTCGTTATTACCGCAATATTCGGAGAAAAATCAATATCGTCCAATTGGTAACTAGAAAGTTCTAAAACAAAAATTTCATCTTCTTTTATAGGTTTTGATAAAGTAGAAAGCATTGGATTACCTATATTGCCTAAGATTTTTATATCTTTACCTGCCTCTTTTAATATTGAATATATGAGCGAGGCAGTTGTGCTCTTCCCTTTACTCCCTGTAATTCCTATGGTTATGTTCCCCAATTCTTTTATTTTTGAGAAAAAAATATTGGTTGCTGTTGTGTGGGGAATTTTTACAATATTTTTTGGAATTCCGGGTGTCTTTATGGCTATGTCAAAATCTTTTTGTTTGCCTAAATAATTTTTACCGAATTTTTCGTCAGCTACGCCTATTTTTAAATTTGGGAAATTATTTTTGATATATTTTTTTGAAACTTGGCCTTCTTTGCCATAGCCTAAAATCAAAACGTCTTTCATTCCTGAAAATCTAAATTGGCTTGGAATATTATTCGCCCGATGAGTTTTAAATAACCTGTTCATAGCATCTTTTTTGATTTTTACTTTTGGCAAAAGGGTTTTTACTATAAAATTATTTCTGAATTTCTTACTGCCCAAATAGAATGCGACTTTTGATTCCTCAAATGTTCCTACGCAATCGAAAGGCTTCATTTTACCAAGCCCAAGAATGTCTTTAAATAAACTTAAAAGATTCTCTTGCTGATAAAGGTTATTTTTAAAGATTTTTAAAAGCTCTTTTTTTGTCAAAAAAGCTGACAGCAAAGTGAATGCAAAAACACACTTAGGGCATTGACCACACCAAAGTCCTGATTTTTTCTCTTCAACTAATTTGAAATTTTTATTACAACTGGAGAAATAAGAAAAGTATTGTTTGTACTTAGAAAATAATTCGGCAATTCTTATTTCGTAAAATGGCCTTAATAAGGAAAAATATCTGACGTCTGGACTTATAAAATTATCCACATAACTTTTAAACATGTCCTCGAATTCAGATGATTTTGACCATTGGTGATTTATAATCAAGCCTTTACACTTTACATTACCAAAATTACTGCTGTACTCATTTGCCATCACACAGTATGAATATTTATATAAAACAGCATATAAAACTCCTAAAAAGGCAAACATAGCAGAAACTGGCACATGACCGTCGTATTTGTGTTTTTGTAATGCTTTATCGTCTAAAATACGCCTGAATCTAAGCGATTTTATACCCAAAGTATTTATTACATTATCTACAATATCAGATCCCCTTTGGGCCTCAGTAAAAACAGCTGTGATATCAATACCCTGCTCCTTTAAAAGTTCTGCCGCCACGATTGAATCTTTTCCGCCAGATACAGCGACAAGGCATTTATTATTATTTCCTAAAAAATAAGTTTTAGATTTTGCAGTTTTAATATTAGGAAACTTTGGTGATATTTCAGGATCCAATCTATTTTTGTAATAAAACTCTCCTAAACCTTTTTTATAAACAACATTCCAGAAATTAGCTTCCTCTTTTGACAAGATATACGGAATTTCTACTTTTGTCGCACAATAAAATTTAAAATAGCTAATTCCCAGCATCAAATGAACGCCCTGCAAAATTTTATCTACCAAACCTTTAGGTATGCCCAATAGGTCCGGCACTTCGGGCAAAATCAGAGTTTCGGTAAAATTTATAGATTTTTTACCTTCAAATTTCTGTCTATAATTAAAAAAAACCCTTTTTTTATCAGGTTCAAATCTATACGAAGTAAATTCAAAAATAGTAGGGTTTTTATCCATAATTATATTTGAGTATAACAGATTTACGCGTTAGAGGAAAGGCGCCTGTATACGACTACAAATAAGAAAATCAGCA